>NZ_JBIVPJ010000006.1:0-357665 GCF_044754585.1 Streptomyces sp. NPDC093065
CGCAGACCCAGGCCCTCGCCTTCGGCAAGACCCCGGACGAGGTACGCGCCGAGGGAGTGCCCGAGGAACTGGTCCCGCACAAGACCTTCCGCGGCAACCACCCCACCACGACGATCCTGGCCGCCGAACTGACCCCCGCCGTCCTCGGCCAGCTGATCGCCCTCTACGAGCACAAGGTCTTCGTCCAGGGCGCGATCTGGAACATCGACTCCTTCGACCAGTGGGGCGTCGAGCTCGGCAAGGTGCTCGCCAAGCGGGTCGAACCCGCGCTCACCGAGGGCGCCGACGTGCCCGGTCTCGATCCGTCCACGGCCGCCCTGGTGGCCGCCTACCGTGAACTGAAGGAAGTGCACTGACATGCAGATCGGTCTCGTTGGTCTCGGCAAGATGGGCGGCAACATGCGCGAGCGCCTGCGCAACGCCGGCCACACCGTCGTCGGATACGACACCAATCCCGAGCGGGCCGACGTCGACAGCCTGGTGGAGCTGGTCGACCGGCTGGAGAGGCCGCGTGCGGTGTGGGTGATGGTCCCGGCCGGCGCCGCCACGCAGCACGTCGTCGACCAGCTGGCGACGCTGCTCAAGCCCGGCGACACCGTCGTCGACGGCGGCAACTCCCGCTGGACGGACGACGAGAAGCACGCCGAGGAGCTGGGCAAGCGCGGCATCAACTTCGTCGACGCGGGTGTCTCGGGCGGCGTGTGGGGGCTGAAGAACGGCTACGCGCTGATGGTCGGCGGCGAGAAGGAGCACGTCGACGACCTCAAGCCGATCTTCGACGCCCTCAAGCCCGACGGCCCCTACGGCTACGTCCACGCGGGCAAGGTCGGTGCCGGCCACTTCTCCAAGATGGTCCACAACGGCATCGAGTACGCCATGATGCAGGCCTACGCCGAGGGCTGGGAGCTGCTGGAGAAGGTCGACTCCGTGGACAACGTCCGCGAGGTCTTCCGGTCCTGGCAGGACGGCACCGTCATCCGGTCCTGGCTCCTCGACCTGGCGGTCAACGCCCTCGACGAGGACCACCACCTGGAGAAGCTGCGCGGGTACGCGGACGACTCCGGCGAGGGCCGCTGGACGGTGGAGGCCGCGATCGACAACGCCGTGCCGCTGCCCGCGATCACGGCCTCCCTCTTCGCGCGGTTCGCGTCCCGGCAGGACGACTCGCCGCAGATGAAGATGATCGCGGCGCTGCGCAACCAGTTCGGCGGGCACGCCGTGGAGGCGACGAAGAAGTAGGCGGTTCCCACGGCACGTTGACGTGATCGGCCGGTTCGGGTCAGAGTCCCTCCCTGATGGAGACCAACGACCTGACACCGGCCGAGACGCGTGTCCGGGAGGCGTTCGCCTCGGGCGCGGCCGTGGACTGGCGCGCCGCGGACGACGAGGACAGCGCCGACGGCGGCGCCTGGGGCCCCGAACGGACCGTGCGCGCGCGGGTGCTGCGGTCACTGGTCCTGGACGGCCCCCGTGAGGACGGCGAGGTGGCCGCGCTCAACCTGGCCGGGGCTCGCGTCACCGGACGGCTGGACCTCCAGTACGCGACGGTCGACCACCCCGTACGGCTGCGGCACTGCCACTTCGACGAGGCACCGAGGTTCTACGGGGCCCGGCTGCGCGAGCTGAACCTGAGCGAGTCCGTACTGCCCGGGCTGATCTCGCACGCGGTCCGGGTGGAGGGCGTACTGCGGCTGACCCGGGCCCGGTTCGAGGGCATGGTGCGGCTCGCGGGGGCGGAGATCACGGGCAGCCTGTACCTGGAGGGCACCCGCATCGAGGCACCGGAGACCGAGGGCCCGGTGCTCCAGCTCAACCAGGCCGTGCTGGGCGCCGACCTGTGGGCGCCGGGGCTGCGCGCGGTCGGCGAAATCCGGCTCACCGGTGCCCGGGTGGCCGGCACGGTCAGTCTCAACGACGCGGTGCTCGACCGGCCGGGCGGCACGGCTCTCCAGGCCGAGACCCTCGCGGCCGAGGCCGACGTGCTGATGCGGCGCGCGGACGTGCGGGGCCGTCTGGAGCTGCGCGGCGCGCGGATACCCGGTCGGCTGGACCTGTCGCACGCCGGCCTGGCCAACCCCGGGGGCACCGCGCTGCGCGCCAGCAGTTGCGTGATCGGCGAACTGTGGCTGCGGGAGGGCCCGGTGGTGCGGGGTGCGCTCAATCTGCGCCGCACCCAGGTGGACGTGCTGTTCCTCCAGCCGGAGATGGTGCCGGCCCGGGTCCAGCTCAACGACCTCACCTACACGTCGCTGGTCCCGCACGAGCCCGCCGGGCGGCGGCTGCCGATGCTGGAGAAGGGCGACAGTTATCTCCCCTTCACCTATGAGCAGTTGACCGCCTCCTACCGCCGGATCGGCGACGACGACGCGGCCCGGCTGGTCCAGCTGGCCAAGCAGCGCCGGCAGCGGCGCACGCTGCCCTGGTACGGCCGCCTGTGGGGGCACTTGCAGGACGTCGCCGTCGGCTACGGCTTCCGTCCGCTGCGCGCGGGCGGCTGGCTGCTGTCGCTGCTCGCGGTCGGCTCGGTCGCGTACGGCCTGCACCACCCGCCGCCGCTCAAGCCGGCCGAGGCCCCGGACTTCAACCCGGTGTTCTACACGCTGGACCTGCTGCTGCCGGTGATCTCCTTCGGCCAGGAGAGCGCCTTCGCGCCCGAGGGCGGGTACCAGGCCCTGTCGTACGTCCTGATCCTCATGGGCTGGATCCTGGCCACCACCGTCGTCGCCGGTGTGACCCGCACCGTCAGCCGGCAGTGAAGCCGCGGGCCGCGTGCTGCGCCGCCGGGTGCGGCGACCGCCTCCAGCGGGGCGTCACCGGGGGCCGGCGGCGCGGCGCCGGAATCCGCCGATCATGGATTCCGACGAGCAGCACGGGGTATGCCGGACGCATCCTGGACGAACGATCAAGGAGAACGATGGTGATGCCACCCCTGCGGCAGGAGGTCGACGCGGGTGCGGCCGGGCTGGACCCCGAGGCACTGGACCGGCTCGACCGGCACTTCGCACGGCAGGTCGACGAGGGCCGGCTGCCGGGGTTCCTGGTCGCCGTCGCGCGCGGCGGCCACGTCGCCCATCTGACCGTGCACGGTCTGCGGGACGTCGCGGCCGGGCTTCCGGTGACGGCCGACACGCTGTGGCGGATCTACTCCATGACCAAGCCGGTCACGGCCGTGGCCGTGCTGACCCTGGTGGAGGAGGGCCGGCTGTCGCTGGACGACCCCGTGGACCGGTATCTGCCGGCCTTCGCCGAGCCGCGGGTCTACGCCGGGGGCAGCGGGGAGGACGTCGTGACCCGGCCGGCCGCCGGTCCGGTGCGCGTTCGGCACCTGATGACCCACACGGCGGGGCTGACGTTCGGCTTCTACCACTCCCACCCCGTCGACGCGCTGTACCGGGCGGCCGGTGTGGAGTCGTCGGTGCGGCCGGGTGCGGACCTGGCGGAGACGGTCGACCTGTACGCGCGCCTGCCCCTGCAGTTCGAGCCGGGCACCGAGTGGAACTACTCGGTCGCCAGCAATGTGCTCGGACGGCTGGTGGAGGTGGTGTCGGGGCAGCCGCTCGACGTGTTCTGCGCCGAGCGGATCTTCGGGCCGCTCGGCATGACGGACACCGGGTTCCACGTCACCGACGCGCAGGCGGACCGGCTGGCCGAGCTGTACGGCGAGAGGGAGGACGGCGGCATCGCACCGGTCCCCGGGCTGCCGCTGCGGGGCCGCCCCCGCTTCCTGTCGGGCAGCGGCGGCCTGGTCTCGTCCGCCCGCGACGTGCACCGCTTCGCGGAGCTGCTGCGCCGCCGCGGCGAACTCGACGGCGTGCGTCTGCTGGCCCCGGCGACGGTGGACCTCATGACCCGCAACCACCTCCCCGGCGACGCCGACCTGCGCTCCTTCGGCAGCCGTCCGGCGCACGACGAACCCGGCAACGACGGCGTCGGCTTCGGCCTCGGCGTCTCGGTGGTGACCGACCCGAGCCGCACGCGGTCGCCCTCCGGGCTCGGCACGTACGGCTGGAGCGGAGTGGCGACGACCACCTTCTGGGTCGACCCGGGCCGCGATCTGACGGTGCAGTTCATGACCCAGGTGCGGCCCAGGTCCTCGCACGCGGTCTATCCGGACCTGAAGCGGCTCGTGCACGAGGCCGTCAGCAACTGACCCCGTCGCCCTCGGCGGTCACGACGGCACGTGCGCCATCGCGTCCAGGTGGGGCAGGTGGTGGTCGAGCCGTTCCCGCTTGGTGCGCAGGTACGTGATGTTGGACTCGCACGGCGGTATCAGCAGCGGCACCTGCTCGGCGACGTGGATGCCGTGCCGTACCAACGCCTCCCGTTTGCGCGGGTTGTTGGACATCAGCCGCACGGACCGCACCCCGAGGTCGTCGAGGATCCGGGCGGCGACTCCGTAGTCGCGGGCGTCGACGGGCAGGCCGAGGGCGAGGTTCGCCTCCACCGTGTCCAGGCCCTCCGCCTGCAACGCCATGGCGCGCAGTTTGGCGAGCAGTCCGATGCCGCGCCCTTCGTGGCCGCGCAGGTAGACCACGACGCCGCTGCCCGCGTCGACCACCTGCCTGAGCGCGGTGGCGAGTTGGGCGCCGCACTCGCAGTGCTGGGAGCCGAAGGCGTCACCGGTCAGGCACTCCGAGTGGAGCCGGGTGAGCACCCCTTCGGCGGCCAGGTCGCCGTGGACGAGGGCCACTTGCTCGTCGCCGCGTTCGTGGTCGAAATAGCCGTACGCCCGGAATTCACCGTGGACGGTGGGCAGCGGGGTCACCACGATCCGCTCCACGTCCGTGCGCTGCGCTGCCTTCTTGCCGAGTACACCGATTTTTTCTGTCATGATTCTCGCGTCCCTCAACAGATTGCTCAACCGAGATGAAAGGCCGTGCGGGAATGGATGTTTCACTGGTGCCGGCGGACACGAGCGAAAACGTGCGCGAACGCGGCTCCGAGGTCGCGGTGCTGCCGGTCGGGAGTTACGAGCAGCACGGCCCGTACCTGCCGCTGGCGACCGACACGCTCGTCGCGTGCGCCGTTGCCCGGCAGTTGGCGCAGGCGTATCCGGTGCGCCTGCTGCCGCCGGTGACCATCGGCTGCTCGCACGAGCACGCGGACTGGCCCGGGACCGTGAGCATCTCCTCCGTGACCCTGCACGCGGTGGTGCGGGACATAGCGGACTCCCTGCGCCGCTCGGGGGTCGGGGCCCTGGTCGTGGTCAACGGACACGGCGGGAACTACGTACTGGGCAACGTCGTCCAGGAGTCCTCGGCACGCGGTGAGCGGATGGCGCTGTTTCCGGCCGCGGAGGACTGGGAGACGGCGCGGCGGCGGGCCGGGGTGGTCACCTCGCTGCTCACCGACATGCACGCGGGGGAAATCGAGACCTCCATTCTTCTGCACGCGCACCCCGAATTGGTCCGGCCCGGTTACGAGGCCGCCGATTTCGTCGCGGACGACCGGCGTCATCTGCTCTCCCTCGGTATGTCCGCCTATACCGCTTCCGGTGTCATCGGGCGTCCTTCACTGGGATCGGCGGAAAAGGGGAAGGAACTGCTGGCGGGCCTCGCGGATTCCTTCGCGGAATGTTTCGCGCTGCTGACGGCGGCGACGGTCACCGTGTCCGACGAGGAGCACGAGGAACGCGCATAGCGCACGGTGCGCCGGCGGGCGACGAGGACGACGGCGCCGGGCAGGCTCGCGGCGAGGCTGAGCACGCCGTACACCACCGCCACGCCCAGCCCGGTGCCCGCGCCGAGCCCCGCCGCGCCGAACGCCCAGGCGGTGACGCCCTCCCGCGGGCCCCAGCCGCCGACGTTCAGCGGCAGCCCCATGGCGAGCAGCGCCAGCACGGCCAGCGGCGTGAGCACGGCGACGGAGGCACCGCTGCCGGCCACCCGGGCGGCGAGCACGAACATCGCGAGGTGCCCGGCGAGTACGACGACGGATGAGCCCGCGACGCCCGGCAGGTTCCGCCGGGACAGCAGCCCCTCCCGGGCCTCGTCGAGCGCCGCCCGCAGGGCCCGAACCCGGCGTGGGGGCGTCCGGTCTCCGGATGCCCCGCGGCGTACGGGTGTACTGCGGCGTGCGGGCGCCCGGTTCATGCGCAGGGCGAGGACGACGGCGAGCGCGCCGAGCAGGGCCAGGGCCACGACGGGGGCGAGTTGCCGGGCCCCGGCCAGCACCGGGGACGGCATCGTGAGCAGCACGCCGACCCCGACCCCGACCAACGCGAGTTGCCCGGCGGCCCGTTCCAGGACGACGGCCCGCACGCCGCGCCCGAGGTCGCCGGTGCTCCGCCCGTGCCGCACCGCGCGGTGCACGTCGCCGAGGACGCCGCCGGGGAGGGCCGCGTTGAGGAAGAGCGCGCGGTAGTAGTCGGCGACGGCCGGTCCGAGCGGCAGCCGGATGCGCAGCCCCCGGGCCACCAGGGCCCAGCGCCAGGCGCTGAACACCGTGGTGACCAGCCCGATCCCGAGCGCCGCCAGCACCGTGGCCGCGTCGATCCGGCGCAGCCCGTCCAGGAAGGCGCCGGTGCCGAGCCGCCACAGGAGCACGGCGAGGACGGCGGTGCCGGCGAGGGTGCCGAGGCGGGTGCGCAGGGCGCTCACGAGGTCCCGCCCGTCGGCCGGCACAGCGCCAGCAGGTCGGTGTGGTGGACGACCACGCGCAACTGACCGGCCGCGCAGGCCGCGAGGCGTTCGTCCAGGTACCGGGCGGCCCGCTCACGCAGGTCCGGGCGCTGCTCGACGGCCGCGCCGATCCAGCCCCGCAGCCACTGGGCGGTGAGTTCGGCCTCGTCGGGGCCCAGCCGCCAGGGACTGGGGTGCGTACGCACGGTGGCGCCGTGCCCGGCGAAGGCCTCGGCGGCCGCGGTGACCGCGTCCGGGCCGAGCATGCCGGTGCGCCGCTGGTGGTCGTTGAACGCCTCGGTGATCTCGGCGTCCAGGGGGTGCGCGGGGTCGAGGTCGACGCGGCCGGCGACGGACAGGGTCAGCAGCGCCGGACAGCCGGCCGCGGCACAGGCGGCGGCGAGATTGCCGACCTCCTCGGTGGTGAGGACGTCGAGCAGCGCGGACGCGGTCACCAGCGCGGCGCCGGTCAGCGCGTCCGGGGTGAGACGGGCGAGGTCCCCGCGCCGGGTCTCGACGGTGACGCGGCTGCCGTCGGCGGCGGTGCGCGGGGCGGCGACAGCCGCGAAGTGCAGGAGGTAGGGGTCGCGGTCGTGCAGCACCCAGTGCTGGGCGCCGTCGAGCAGCGGGGCGAGCCAGCGTCCCATCGACCCGGTGCCGCAGCCCACGTCGTGCACCACGAGCCCGCCCGCCCGCCTCGGCAGGTTGGCGAGCCTGATCCGCAACGGGTCGAGCAGGTCGTGCGCCCGCGCGGCGGCGTCGGCGGGCTCCCGCAGGCGCAGCCACTCGGGGGCGTAGCGCGGGGGGTCGTCGGGCTGCTCGCGCACCGCGGCCTCCCGGAGGCGGACGGTGGCACCCTCCGCGGCGGACCACCGTCCGGCCGGGCCTGCCCCGGGGACGACGGTGCTCGCGGAGCCGGTGGCGCCGGTGGCCCCGGCGGCGGCCACGGCGTCGGTGGCGGCCACGGCGTCGGGCGCGTCCTGGGGACCGGGCTGGGCCGGGATGACGCTCGCGGCCGGGGCGGGAGGCTTCCGCGTGCTCATGCCGCCCTCCTCGGTTCGCCCGGCAGCCGGTGCAGTACACCGGCCAGGTGCTGGGCCGTGCTCGCCCAGCCGTTCAGGGCGGCGCGGCGGCCGCGGGCGGCGGCCTTCAGCCGGCGTCGTACGTCGGCCTCGCCGAACCAGCCGCGCAGTTCCGCGGCGAGCGCGGCGGGGTCCTCCGGCGGGACGAGGATGCCGGGCACCCCTCCGTCGGGCGCGCGTCCGACCGCCTCCGGGAGGCCGCCGACGTCGGTCGCCAGCACGGGGACGCCGCGCGCGAGGGCCTCGGTCACCGCCATGCCGTACGTCTCGGCGTACGAGGTGAGGACCATCAGATCGGCGGTGGCGTAGGTGGCATCCAGTTCGGCGCCGGCCCGCGGTCCGGCCAGTACCAGCCGCTCGTCGAGACCGTGCCGCGCGATCAGGGACCGCAGCCGGCCGACGTACTCCGGGTCCTGGCCGAGCCCCCCCACGCACACGCAGCTCCACGGCAGGTCGGCCACGGCTGCCAGCGCCTCCACCAGCCGGTGCTGCCCCTTGCGGGGCGTGACCGCGGCGACGCACACCAGCCGGGAGACGCCGTCGGTGCCGGGGGCGAGGGGCGCGATGTCGGCGCCGGGCGCGGCGACGTGGACGCGGGCCGGGTCGAGGCCGTGGTGGGAGACGAGGCGGCGCACCGCCCAGTCGCTGGTGGCGACGACGGCGGGGACGGCGCGCAGTACCGTGCGTTCGCGGGCGTCCAGTTCGGCGGCCACGGCGGGGTCGAGGCCGGTCTCGTCGCCGAGCGGAAGGTGCACGAGGACGGCCATGCGCAGCCGCTCGGCCTCCGGTACGACGATCTCCGGCACCCCGCAGGCGACCAGGCCGTCGAGGAGGACGACCGCACTGTCCGGCAACCGCCGCAGCACACGGGCGAGTTCCGTGCGGGCCGCGTCGTCGGGCCGGGGCCAGTCGCCGGGCACGGGCAGCCCCCGCACCCGCCAGCCGAAGCCGGGCAGGTCGAGCCGGACCCGCCGGTCGTAGGCGTTGCCGCCGCTGGGCGCGGCGGGGTCGTCGACCCCGCCCGGCATGACGAAGTGCACGGAGCGCAGGGACATGGGGACGATCCCCCCGTTCCTCGGGGCCGGGGCAGAGACCGGGACCGGTAGGGACTGCTGTGTCGCGGAGGTCTGTGCGGGGACGTAGTCGAGCCGGGTCCGCCCGGCGGCGGTCGTGCCGGTCACAGCGCACGCTCGTAACTCGCCCAGGCCACGTGCGACTCGTGCAGCGTGACGGTGAGCCCGGCCAGGCCCCTGGCGCCTTCCCCGAGCGCCCCCTTGTGCACACGCTCGGCGAGCCGGTCGGCGACGACCTTGGCGAGGAACTCGGTGGAGGTGTTGACGCCGGCGAAGTCGGGTTCGTTGTCGAGGTTGCGGTAGTTCAGTCCGGCGACGACGGCGCCCAGTTCCTGGGTGGCGAGGCCGATGTCGACGACGATGTTGTCCTCGTCCAGCTGCTCGCGCCGGAAGGTGGCGTCCACCAGGAACGTCGCTCCGTGCAGGCGCTGCGCGGGCCCGAAGACGTCGCCGCGGAAGCTGTGGGCGACCATGATGTGATCGCGGACGGTGATGCTGAACAACGGACGACCCTCCAGGTGTGGCACGTCTGGTCCCCCGCCGATCGCTGCGCGGGGTGCCGTCTATTACGGCTGGATGCCTTCCACTGTTCAGTGGGCCGTACGTCTTTCCTCAAGGTCAGGCGCCGCCGGGCGCGCCCGCCCCGGTCTCCTCCCCGTCGTAGCGGATCCGGTGGCACAGTGCGGGGATCTCGCCGGAGGCCAACCGCGGCATCAGGTCCGGCAGTTCGGCGAACGCGGTCTCTCCGGTGACGAGTGAGTCGAGGGCCGGGTCGGCGAGCAGTTCGAGTGCGAGGGCCAGCCGGTCGGCGTAGCCGCGGGTGGCGGCGCGGGCCGGCGAGACGGTGCCGACCTGGCTGCCGCGCAGGGTCAGGCGCCGTGAGTGGAAGGCCTCGCCGAGCGGGAGCGCGACGCGCCGGTCGCCGTACCAGCTCAGTTCGACGACGGTGCCCTCGGGCCGCAGCAGCTCCAGCGACCGCGCGAGCCCCGCCTCCGTCGCGCTGGCGTGCACGACGAGATCCCGCTCACCCGCGGCGCCGGCCGGGGACGCGAAGCCGGCGCCGAGCGCCGCGGCGACCTTCGCGCGGGCCGGATCGGCGTCGACCAACTCGACGCGGACGCCCGGGAATCGGGTCAGCAGGGCGGCCACCGAGCAGCCGACCATGCCGCCGCCGACCACGGTGACCCGGTCACCGATCAGCGGCGCCGCGTCCCACAGGGCGTTGACGGCGGTCTCGACGGTGCCGGCGAGCACCGCCCGCCCGGCGGGGACGGAGGGCGGCACCGGCGTCACGGCCGCGGCGGGGACGACGTACCGCGTCTGGTGCGGGTAGAGGCAGAACACGGTGCGTCCGGCGAGGCGTTCGGGCCCCTCCTCCACCACACCGACGTTGAGGTAGCCGTATTTCACCGGCCCGGGGAAGTCGCCGTCCTGGAACGGCGCCCGCATGGCCGTGTACTGGTTCTCGGGCACCCGGCCACCGAAGACGAGGGTCTCGGTGCCCCGGCTCACGCCGCTGAAGAGCGTCCGCACGAGCACGTCGTCCGGACCCGGTGCCGGCAGCTCCACCTCACGGATCGCGCCCGCGCCCGGCGCCTCGACCCAGAACGCACGTGCCCTGCGTGTCATCGTCACTCCTCCTGAACGATCGGGAAGCCACCCACGTACCGAGGTGCACAAGCCGCGCACAAGGTAGCGGCGTTGATCGACTCTGTCACACGGCCGGAGGATGTTCGGTGGCCCTGATCAACCTGAACCACACGGACGACGCGTACGACGCCTACGACGTCTGTGCCGCGAGGTCCGTCCAGCAGGAGACGGCGGTGGGTGCGGGCGCGCAGCTCCTGCTCCTGGCGCTGCTCGGCACCGCGCTCGGCATGGGCACGGCGGGCTGGCTGACCGGCCTCGCCTTCGCGTTCGCGGGCTGGGCGGTGCTCTCCCGTGCCCTGCACCGCTCACGGCTGCCGTCGTTCGGTCCGGCCAACCGGGTCACCCTCGGCCGGGCCACGCTGGTCGGCGGGGTCACCGCCCTGGTCGCGGACTCCTTCCGCGACGCGCCGCCCGCCTCGCTCCTCGTCGGCCTGACGGCCGTGGCCCTGCTCCTGGACGGTGTGGACGGCAAGGTCGCACGCCGGACCGGCACGAGCACACCACTGGGCGCGCGCTTCGACATGGAGGTCGACGCGTTCCTCATCCTGGTGCTCAGCGTGTACGTCGCGACGGACCTGGGCCCGTGGGTACTCCTGATCGGCGGCATGCGGTACGTGTTCGTGGCAGCGGCCCGGGTGTGGCCGTGGCTGACCGCCCCGCTGCCGCCGAGCACGGCCCGCAAGACGGTGGCCGCGCTGCAGGGCGTGCTGCTGCTCCTGGCGGGCGCCGACCTGCTGCCGCGTGCGGCGAACGCCGGGGTGGTGGCCGTGGCGCTGGGTCTGCTGGTGTGGTCGTTCGGACGGGACGTGCGGTGGCTGTGGCGGCGGTCCCGGGTGCCCGCCGCCGCTGCCGGAGCACTGCCGGAGCTCGTCGCCCGCTGAGGCACCGGGGGCGCCGGCGACCACGAATCGCCGAGCAGGCGCCCTCCTGACCACGGGATCGTCGTAGCAGCGGTCGGCCCGCTCGCCGGACCGCGCCACTCCCCGCCGGGTACGGGACCTCCCGATGCTGCGCCGCATGAACGGGGCGCTGTCCGGTGACACGCCGCACGCGGCACTGCGTGACGTGCGGAGCGCCCGAACGGCAACGAGACCGGCGCGGCGGACGGTCGGGGGCGGCGGATCAGTGCCCCACCCGGGGCAGCGCCCCCACCGCCACCAGCGGTACGACGGCCAGCACCAGCCACGGCACGGCGACCGGCAGGCCGGTGTCGAGCAGGAGGCCGGTGGCGGAACTGCCGGCCAGCACGACGAGCCCGGAGACCGAGGACAGCGCTCCCGTGTACAGCCCGAGGCGCCCCTCCTCGGCGAGATCCGGCACCCAGGCGCGGGCGACGGGCGCGACGAGCATCTGCCCGAGGGTGAGCAGGACGACGAACCCGGCGGCGGGCACCAGCCCACCCGTACCCGTCCACCCCGCGGGCCGCGCCAGCCCGACGACGGCGAACCCGACGGCGATCAGCACCAGCCCCGCCACCATCGACCGGCGCGGCGCCAGCCGCTCCCCCGCCCACCGGGTCACCGACAGCTGCGCGGTCACCACCAGGAGCGACGACAGGGCGAACAGCCAGGCCAGCGGCGCCTGTGAGCCGGCGGCCCGCTCCACCTCGGCGGGCAGGGCGAGGTAGAGCTGGTTGTAGGCGAGCAGATAGGCACCGTAGGCGCAGCACAGCGCGAGGAAGCGCCGGTTGCGCAGGACCAGCCGTGCTCCGCCCTTGACCCGGACCTGGACCCGCCCGGGGACGCGCTGCGGCAGCAGCCGGGCGTGCCCGGCGAGGACCAGCACGAAGACACCGGCCCCGGCGAGGCAGGCCGTACGGAAGTCGACGGCGAGCAGCAGCGCACCCAGCAGCGGCCCGACGAAGGCGCCGGCCTGCCCGGCGACGGTGAACAGCGCGAGCACCCGGGTGCGGTCGCCGTCCCCTTCCTCCTCCCACAGGACCGCCTGCCGGGCAACCTCGGACTCGACGGCCGGCGAGAAGAGAGCGGCGGCGAATCCGATCAGCAGTACGGCGCCGACGACGGCCCAGGTCCGCTCGGCGAACCCGAGCCACCCGAACCCGGCGATGCGCAGCACGCACCCGGCGAGCACGACGGGCCGGATGCCGTACCGGTCGGCGAGCGCCCCGCCGACCACGAACAGCCCCTGCTGGCTGAAGGTCCGCAGCCCGAGCACGAACCCGACCAGCCACCCCGCCATGCCGATGGACTGCCCCAGGTGCTCGGAGAGGAAGGGCAGGACGGCGAAGAAGCCGAGGTTGAAGGCGAGTTGGGTGAGGATGAGCAGCCGGAGCAGTGGGGAGAGGGAGGAGAGCCGTGCGGTGCGTCGGCCGGACGCCGGCACGGACCGCCCGGCGGAGGTGGAGGTGGAGGTGGAGCTTGAACCGGAGCTGGAGGATGCGGAGGTCATGTCATCGGGCTCCGGCCGGTTCCTTCTGCGGCGCCGCGGCGGACCGCCGCTCAGCCTCGCCCGTTCCCTCCGTGCCGGCACGTGACGGGCGTCGCGGCACCGGCCGGCGCAGCCCGCCCGCCGCGCTGACCGCCAGCGCGCCGAGCAGGGCGAGTACGGCGGCGGGGGCGAGTACGGCCCAGGGCGCGCGCTCGGCGTAGGGCTGGTTCTCGGCGAGGAGCAGCCCCCACTCGGGGGACGGCGGCTGGGCACCGAGTCCGAGGAACCCGAGCGAGGCGAGCGCGAGGGCGACACCGGGCAGCCGCAGCAGGGCGTGCCGCAGGACCGGCGGCATCACGGCGGGCAGCAACTCGTGCCGCAGCAGATGGGCCGGCCCCGCGCCCAGCCCCTTGCTGGCGGTGATGTGCAGGGTGGCGCGCTCCTGCCGCAGCAGCGAGGCGGTGTGGGCGGCGAGCGGCGCCCAGGCGACGGCGCCCACGGCGAGCGCGGGGGTGGCCCCACCGCTGCCCGCGACGGCGGTGACGAGGAGGGCGACGAGCACGGGCGGTACGGCGTTGACGGTGTCGACGAGCGGCGCGGAGACCCGGGGCAGGAGCCCGAGCAGCACGCCCAGGAGCAGGGCGGCGGCGCTGATCGCGGCGGCGAGGAGCAGCGTGTCCAGCGCCCCGTGGCCGACACGGGCGAGCAGATCGCGCCCGAGGGCGTCGGTCCCGAAGGGATGCTCGAGGGAAGGCGCCCGCAGCCGGTCCCCCGTGTCGAGGGCGAGCGGATCACGGGCCAGCCCGACCCCGACGACGGCGATCAGGACGCCACCGTAGAGGAGCGGCAGCACTCCCCCGGCGGGCGGGGCGGGCCGGTGCAGCGAGGACAGGGCGCCGTCCCGCAGCGCGGGCCCGGTCAGCAGCCGGGCGGCGACGCGGGTGGCGGCGGTGGCGAGCGCGGCGAGGAGGACGAGGGCGAGGGTGCCGGCCTGGAGGACGGGAAGGTCCTGGGCGAGGGCGGCCTGGAGGGTGGTGCGCCCGAGCCCCGGAATGTCGAAGACCTGCTCGACGGCGACGGCCCCGCCGGTCAGCCCCACGACGAAAAGCCCGAGGTTGGGCAGCAGCGCGGGCACGCACCGCCGAAGAGCCTGGCGGGCGATGGACCGTCCCGTCAGCCCACGGGCCGCGGCGGCCAGCGCCCACGGCTCCCCGAAGGCACCGGGCAGCAGATCGTCGAGCAGCCGCCCCAGCACGGCGCCCGCGGGCAGCCCGAGGGCGAGTGCGGGCAGCACGGTCCACTGGGGCCCGTACCACCCCAGCGCGGGCAGCCACCCCAGCTGCACCCCGACGACGGTGGCGAGCACGGAGGCGACGAGGAACTCGGGCAGCGAGGCGAGCACGGCGGACCCGCTCCCGCCGCTGCGCCGCCCCCCGAGCCGCCGCCGGGCCCCCAGCCGCAGGGTGCGGGCGCAGATCACCACGGCGGTGAGCACGGCGACGACCAGCGCGACACCCATGAGCAGCAGCGAGGCACCGAGCGCCCGCATCACGTCGGGAAGGACGTCCGCGCCGGAGATCCACGACTGCCCGCCGTCCCCGCGCACGAGCCCGCCCAGCCAGCGGGCCAGCACGTGCAGAGGCCCGCCGTCGACCCCGAGCTGCCGCCGGATGTCGGCGAGCACCTCGGGCGTGGGCTCGCGTTCGGCGGACCGTGCCTTGAGGACGGTGTACGCGGGGTCGGTGTGCGTGAGCCAGGGCAGCAGGCCGATCCCGCACACCAGCCCGACCCCGAGGAGGATCCGCCATCCGGCGCCGGCCACCCGCTGCCACATGGTTCAGTGCCGGGTGCCGGTGCCGACGAGGGTGCGCTCGTACGGGTCGAGGATCACGCCCTGCACGGAGCCGGCGACGCCGGTGATGATGCGCTGGTGCACGAGCGGCACGACGGCGTCACTGCCGAGGATGCGCGCCTCGGCGGCCATGGCGGCGTCCTGGCGCTCGGCCGTGTCGGCGATCTTCTCGGCGTCCGCGACGGCGCGGTCGACGCCCTTGTCGCAGAGCTGGGCGATGTTGAACCCGCCGTCGCAGGTGTAGTCGCTGGCGAGAACGGCGACGGGATCACCCGTGTCGAGCAGCGTGTTCCGGGCGAGCACGAAGCCGTCGAACTTCCCGTCCAGCGCGTCGCCTTCGAGCCGCGAGTACTCCCGCACGGTGAGCTCGACGGTGAACCCCGCCTTCTCCAACTGCTGCTTGACGACCTGGGCGACCTCGGGCAGCTCGGGCCGGTTGTCGTAGGTGGCGAGGTTGACGGTGTCACCGTCCCGGGGCTTCTTGGCCGCCGCCCGCCCGACGGGCGCGGTCCGCTTGCCTTCCGCCCAGGTGACGGCGGGCCCGTAGACACCGGCACCGGGATCGCCGTACCCCTCGTAGACGTCCTTGGCGAACACGGAGGTGTCCAGGGCGGACCTGGCGGCGGCCCGCAGCCCGGCGTCCTTGAAAGTCCCCGACGAGGCGTTGAGCAGCAGGCTGGTGGTCCGGGTGGTGGCGGTGTCGCGCCGGGTCTTCTCGTCGAGGGAGGCCGCCTGCGCGACGGGAACGGCCTCGGCGATGTCGAGTTCGCCGGTCCGCAGGGCGTTGGCGCGGGCGGTGCCGTCGGCGATGAAGCGGGCGTCGATGCCGGAGGCCTGGGCGCGACCGCCCCAGTAGTCGTCGAACCGGTCGAGGGAGGCGGAGGCGGCGCCGTTGACCTTGGTCAGCGCGAAGGGCCCGGTGGCGTGACCGACGGGGTCGACGCGGTCGCTCTTCCCGTAGGCGTCCTTGGACAGGATGGCGAGGCTGGGACTGGACAGCCGCAGCGGCAGTACGGGGTCGGGCTCGGCGGTGGTGACGCGGACGACCCGGTCGCCGCCGCCCGCCTTGGCACTGAGGCTGACACCGGCGAGTGCGGCGGGCGCGGGCTTGGCGTCGGTGGCACGGGTGAGGGATGCGGCGACCGCGGCGGGGGTCACGTCGCCGCCGTCCTGGAAGGTGGCGACGCGGAGGGTGAACTCCCAGACCTTGTCCCCGTCCCGGCGCCAGGACTCGGCCAGCGCGGGCGCGGCGGAGCCGTTGGCGTCGAGGGCGGTGAGTCCCTCGGTGACCCCGAGCCGGCTGAGCAGGGTGGCGTCGGCGCCGTACGGGGACAGGTTCTCGGCGGGAGGGAAGGCGAGGCCGACACGCAGACGGGCGCCGTCGCCGCCGCTCCCGTCACCGGACGCGTCGTCTCCGCCGCCTCCGGAGGCGAAGCAGCCGGCTATGAGCGGGACGAGCAGGAAGGGGGCGAGCAGCCGGGGGCGGCGGAGGGAGCGCATGGTCCTCGGATCGATCGGTCGGGGCGGGGCGGGCAGACGGGACAGCAGGAGGCCAGGAGGGCACGAGGCAGCGAACCGGACCCTACATGAGAACGATTTTCACAACGAAATCAGCCCAGGGGAACTTCGAAGTGCACGATCCCCTGCCCGCCTCCCGCATCCTCCCGCTCGTCGTGCACCACCTTGGCCAGCGAACGCCAGAAGGGCTCGGCCCCGGTGACGGCGGGGTCGGTATGCAGATAGACCGCCCGGTATCCCCCGTCCGCGACGGCGAACGCCAGCAACTCCTCAACAAGCCGACGCGCGAGCCCACGCCGCCGATGCTCGGGCCGCACATACACCCGCCGCAGCTGCGCGGTCACACCGGAGGGGTACCGCTCGGCGACGTGCGCGGGGTTCGGGGGGTGCGCGGGCCCGCGGGCGTCGAGAGCACCGGTGGCGACGACCTCACCGGCCACGTCGACGGCGACGAGGAGGGTGTGCCGGGCGGGCGTGAGATACGCCCCGGCCGGGTCGATGACGTCGCCGTGCCAGCGGGGGACGTAGCCCGTACCGAAGTCCCGGTAGACGGTGTCGAGCATGACGGCTCGGGCGGGGGCCAGGTCGGCGGGGGTTGCTGTCCTGATGCTGTAGTCCGGAGTGCGCACTTGCACATCATAGGCATTAAGCGGAATCTTCGATCAGCGTCCCCCTGGGCTACGCCCCGCCCCCTCCGTCAGCCGCGCAGCAACTCGCCCCTGCCCACCTGGGACATCAGCGGTGGTTCCGCTTCGCCCTCATAACCGAGGTGCAGCTCACGCCGGGCTCTGGTCGCCAGGACGTAGTACGTCATGCGCAGGGCGGCGGAGGAGGGATCATCGGCCGTGTCCGTGTGGGTGTCGGGGATGACGACCGTGTCGAAGCCGAGCCCCTTCGCACTGGCACGGTGGACGATGACGATCCCCGGGCGGCCGAGGTCGAGGTTGCGGTACTGGCCGCCTTTCGCCTCGGACGTGTACAGCTGCGGCTTCAGTCGCGGCGCCCGACGGGACAGGCTGCCGAGCAGCGAGAACTGGGTGTGCTTGGACCCCACGATCACGCCGATGGTGTCCCTCGGTTGCCGCTCCGCCAGCAGCGCGAGCAGGTCGGCGGCGCCACGCTCGGGGAACCGGTGCAGACGCGGCGACGGCCCCTGCCGCTCGGGCAGAACCGGCGCACCGGCGCCCGTGTGGAAGTTGGCGGCGAAGGATGCGATCTGCTGCGTGTTGCGATGGTTGCCTTCGAGTTCGTGGAGGCTGCAACGGCCGAGGTTGCGCGAGATCTCGGCCAGGGTGGAGTTGGTGTCGGTGAGACGTTGGCACTCGTCCGCGAAGACGGTCGTACGGGCCCCGAGCATCCGGCACAGCAAGTAGAACTCGGGTGGCAGGTCCTGCCCCTCGTCGACGACCAGGGTGAGCCCGGGGACCGGGCCGGTGTCGGCAGCGCGGTCGAACAGCGCGTTCCAGTCGTACCAGCCGTCCTCACTGCGCGGGGCCCCGTCGCCGTACCACTCGGCGAGCCAGCGGTGCGCGGTGGTGACGCGCACACTGCGGTCGGCGGGGCCCAGCACGTGGACCGTGGCGGCCAGTGACTGGCGCAGCAGGTTGGAGCGGGTGAGCAGCGCGACCGAGGTCCCGGTGAGGGCGAGCATGACGGCCCGCTGCGCCGCCAGCAGGCTCTTGCCGCTGCCCGGCGGGCCGCTGACCAGGTGGCTGCCGTCGAAGGGCAGCTCGTCGAGGCTGGTGCGCTGTTCCGGGGTGAGGTCGAGGTAGCCGAGGGTCATGTCTGCTCCAGTGCGTCGGCCGCGGCGGCGCGTGCGGCGGTCACGATGGACTCCAGATAGCCGGGCACGTGCTCGCCACCGACGACAAGGGCACGGTCCAGGAGGGTGTTGCCGGTCTCGCAGCTGGTTTCAGGCAGCAAAGCGCAGGCATGACAGGCCGCACGGTTGAGGTTGCCGAAGCCTTGGCCGGTGTGCTCGGCGCAGAGCGGGTCGGCCGAGCACCAGGCGGCGGCCTCCGTCATGCGCAGTAGTGTCTCCGCCAGTCGCGGGAGCTCGCCCTGGCGGACCAGCCCGCCGAGGGTGCCTTGGGCGTCGCCCGCGGCGGTGTAGACGAGGATGCCGTACTGGTCCTGCTCGGGGCGGGCGTAGATCCGCTCGCGCAGGCTCGCGGTGGTGTATCCGGACTCGAAGGAGAGCTGGCGGATCAGCAGGTGCGCGAGCGTGTGGAGGAGGACGAAGCGTGGGGCGAGTTCGGGGCCGGTGAGCGCCTCCAGGCGGTCCCGTTGGAAGGAGCGGTCCAGGTCGGCCCGCATACCGGTGACGCGTCTGAGTACGTCCGTGTCCCCCTCCCAACTCGCGAGTTCGGCCCGGTCCAAGGTGAGGAAGACACCCTCGCCGAACACCTCCACGGCAGGCAGCCACTTCAGGCGGCGGGTGGTGTCGGCCGGTACGACGGTGGCGTCCGGGGAGACCCGACTGAAGCCGGACAAAGCGCGCACCTCGCGGAGCCGGTCGGCCAGGACGACCCTGCCGAAACGGCGGTTGAGGGCGGCCCACGGATCGACGGTCTCCCCGGACGACCCCAGGGTGGTCTCGCGCAGCGCGAAGTCCCGGGTGGCGGGCGGGGTGGGTGCGGTGAAGGCGGCCCATTCCTCGCGGCTGAGGTCGGGGCGGGCGGGCCCGGCCTGTACATCGGTCGACGACGCGTCCGGGGAGGGCAGGGGCTGTCCCGTCTCCTCTGCGATGAGCGCGTCCAGGAGGGCGTCGTCGGCGTCGGTGTCCTCCTGGATCATCGTCCGGAACACCGCGGCGCGCGGCGTGGCGGCCACCCGGCACAGCGACACCCACAGGTCGTGTTCCCGCACCTTGGCCGCGAGGGCCTCGTCTCCGTGGCCGGCCGGGACGTCGGTCTCGGGGATGTCGAGGGCGGAGTGGACGCTCGGGTAGTACAGATTACCGGCCGTGCGCTGCACGATCTGCACCGGCCGGGGGCAGTCCACCCGCTCGTTGGCGCGCTGCCACGGGTTGCGGCCCGAGCAGCGCATGCCGTGCGTGCCGAGGATGTCGAGAAGGTCCCGCGACGCGCCGCAGCCCTTGGCGGTGCAGGCGACGGAGAGTGCCTCAAGGCCGGAGGCCCGCTCGGAGACCAGGAAGCGCAGTCGGTCGCGCTCCTCGCAGCGTCGCCGTTCGCCGGCGTCGCGCCGCGAGTGGGCCCAGAACCACCAGTCGACGTCGCTGAGGTGCCCGGCCTGGCAGATCTGCACGAACCGCATGGGCGCCATCATCCGCGCCGGTGAGCAGGACGGACAGCGCGGCGGCTGCCCGGGCTTCTCGTCGGCGATCCGCCAACGCTTCATCCGGCGGCACGAGCCGCAGAACAGCCAGGACGGAAAGCGGATGTACGGCGCCCCGGGTGCGTCGGGAAGGTCGTAACGGTCGTTGGCAGTTGCCGGGGCGGCGTAGAAGCCGGACACGCCCAGCCGGGAGGCGAGACGCGGGGACTCCAGCTTCTGCCTGCCCCTGGGGGGCCAGTCCCCGATGCCGGTGGCCACGAAGGACTCGCCCTGGATGTCGAAGACGGCGCCGACGCCGAACGGCACCACCGTCTGCGACTGGCGTACCCGAAGTGTGCGGCTCACAGGTCGGCTCCCTTCACCGTCACCTGGCATTCCCTGTCCACGTTGCGCATGGAGTTCGGCGTCTCCCACAGACCGTATTTCTGTTCGAAGCTCTTGATCAGGTTGGACTGGCCCTTGCCCTGGCTGCGGTAGTACAGCTCGCGGCCGTCCTTGCGGGCCTCGCGCGCCGCGTCCTCCCAGTCGGCGATCAGGCCCTCGAGTTCCTTGCGGACCGCATCGCCGACGGCCGGTTCGGCGGCCTCGGCCCGTACGGCCAACTCGTCGGCGAGCGACTCCACTTCCGCAAGGCGGTCCAAGACGTGCCCGGCCTGGTTCTCGGCGGCGAGACCGAGCCGGTGCCGTACGAGGACGACGAGTGCGGCGTGCAGGGCGCGTCGGCGGGAGGCCACGGACCAGGGGGTGACGCTGGTCGGTTCGACGTGCCGGTACAGGGACCGGTGGTACACGTCGAAGGTCTCGTAGTGCGAACGGTCCCTGGGCCGGGTGGCGTTGAAGAAGGTCACGACGAGTCCGGGGACGGTGTGCCGGCCGACGCGGCTGGTGGCCTGGATGTACTCGGCGGTCGTCTTGGGCTGTCCCTGCATCAGCATCAGGGCGAGCCGTTTGACGTCGACGCCGACGGACAGCATGTTCGTGCAGGGCAGGAAGGACACCGACTGCGGATCGTCCCAGTCCTTCTCCAGCCGGTCCAGCAGGACCGGCTGTTCGGCGCGCGGAAGGTTGCTGGTCAGTTCCTGCACCTGGTGGTCCGCCAGTGCCCGTACCCCTCTGCCCGTGTCGAGTCCGGCGAGCTGGGCGGGGATGTCGTCGGCCGCGGCGGTGACCGTACGGCCGAGCTCGCGCAGGCTGTGGTGGTAGGCGACCAGGGTCCAGTAGGCGTCCCGGTGTTCCTCGGGCAGTTCCCATGCCCCCTGGAGCAGGGCTGCGGCGGTGGCCACGGCGGCGCGGCCGGCGGTGTGCCCCTGGGCCATGACGCCGAGGTACCGGCGGCCGGGTCTGGAGGTGTCGGGCTCGGCGAAGTAGGAGTGGCGCGCGTCGAGTCCGGCCGGTGGGAAGAGCTGGACATCCCCGCCGTACAGCGCGCGGACCTGCTCCCCGGAACGGCGGATGGTCGCTGTGGACGCCACGACCTTGGGACCGATGCCGTCCGGTCCGGCGCACAGCCCGAGAACCGCCGATTCGTACAGGCCGACGGTGGTACCGAGCGGGCCGGTGAGCAGGTGCAACTCGTCCTGGATGACGAGAGACGGCGGCATTTTCCGGGCGCCCTTCGCACCGCCCACACCGAACAGCGCTCCCGCGCGCGGTTCCCAGGCGAGTCGGGCGAACTTGTCCACGGTTGCGAGGACGAACGTGGGCGGCCGGTCGTAGAGGTGTTCGTCGACGACGGCGACGGGCAGTTCGTCGTGGAAGACGCACTCTTGTCTCGGGCAGAAGAAGGCGAAGGAGTCGGCCGTGGCGCGCACGCCGTAGTCACCCATGTCCGGCGACTTGTGCGCGGGCAGGATGCGCGTGCCGCACCACGGGCAGCGGTCGAGGATGAAGACGTCGTCGGGCTGGGCGGCCTGACGGGCGCTCTCGAAAGCGGTGCGCGCCTTGTCGTACGTGTTCGGGGTGGTGGTCTCGCCCACCCACAGGCCGATGGAGAACGGCTCCGCGCCGTATGCCCGACGGTCTGCGCGGCGCAGTGTCTCCAGGGCGCAGACGGTGGTGGCGGCTCGCTGGAACTGCTGGGTGGTGAGCAGGCTCAGGGTGTATCGGCTGAGCACTGCGGTGCCTCCGCCGTCCGGTTCGCCCCGCCGCAGCACCATCACGAAGGCCGCCAGCAGCAGGTAGGCCTCGGTCTTGCCACCGCCGGTCGGGAACCAGATCAGGTCCGTCACGGCGCGGTCCGCGTGCTGCGGGTCGGCTGTGCCGTCCACGGCGAGCAGGAAGAACGCCAGCTGGAAAGGGCGCCAGTTGGCCCCGGGGTACGGCTCAGGATCGGGCGGCACTGCCTCCCGGGGCGAGCGCCGGGTGCCCGCCAGGTCGGATGCGGAGTGACGCATCTGCAGGGCCATCGCGCGGTTGGCGGCCCGGAAGGCGTGCAGCAGCTCGGGGCGGCGTGGGTCGCAGAGGGTGCGGACGCCGGCCTCGATACGGGTGACGGCGGTGCCAATGCGGTCGAGGACGCGGTCGGCTGCCTCGCGCCCCCAAG
Organism: Streptomyces sp. NPDC093065; assembly: GCF_044754585.1. Taxonomy (NCBI): domain Bacteria; kingdom Bacillati; phylum Actinomycetota; class Actinomycetes; order Kitasatosporales; family Streptomycetaceae; genus Streptomyces; species Streptomyces sp. NPDC093065. Next base: position 22,023 of record NZ_JBIVPJ010000006.1, read on the forward strand.
CGGGAACGTCCGTGTTGAGCTGCCCGACGTACCACGCCCGGTAGTCCGCGGCGAACTCTGTCAGCTCTTCCCGAAGCTGCTCGACCGGGACGTCCGGATCGGAGAGGTGGAGGAGGTTGAGCACCGGCGATCCTCTGAGTCCGGCGGCCCGTACGCCGGTCACTTCGGCCTCCGGCATGACGGCGGCGCTCAGCTCCGTCACCTGCTCGCCGGCGTCGTCGTACCGCTCCTCGACCGCGCATCCGTGGCCGACGGCGTGCGTGCGAACGTGCCGGTACTGGAGGCGGAGTTCCTGCTCCTCCGGGTCGCGGCTGGCCAGCCTGACGCTCGGGTACTGGAGCACCCGTCCGTCCACCGGTCTGGCCCACAGCTCGACCTGGAACAGCATCCGGTCCCACTGGGCGGCCGTGCCGAGGCCGGGTTCGTGGTCGGCGGTGTTGACCAGTGCGACGGTGACGAGCCGGCCGGTACCAAAGGTGCGTCGCCGGACACGGAGTTCGGCACGCCCGTCCAGGACCGTGACCTTGTCCTGTTCTGGGGTCAGCCGATGGGTCTCGGCGGGCAGCGGAATCCGCTGCCAGTTCCGGCCGCGCTCGCCGGTGCGGGCGCGAGTCTCGTAGCGGGCGGCCGAGCACTCGACCTCCACGCTCTCCGCGTCGGTGTAGAAGCTGAAACCGAGTGAGGACGGCAGCCAGGAGTTGGACTCGGGAACCGGGTCGGTGGCGGGAGCGGTGTCTTCGGCGTGCCCCTCGGTGCCGATGCCCTCCAGTTCCTCGGCCGCGACGTTCAACTGCCGCTGCAGGTCCGCCTCTTTCGGGTAGAGGGTGCCCATGAGGTACTGCCGGTCGGGCGGCGCGTCGAGCGTCTCGTGTTCGCCGTCGGCCGGACCGACGAGTTGCCGTCGGAGGTAGGAGACGAGTTCCTGTCGGGGATCCATGGTGTTCCTGGTGGTCGGGGCTGTGGAGTGCTCGGACGAATGGACGGGAGGGGCGGACGCACGCTTCATGACCGACGCCAGCGGTCCCGGAGCGACGTGCGACTCTGGGCAGCCTCCTCCTGTGCGGCGGCCAGCTCTGCCTGGACGGTGCTGAGCTGCGTCTGCAGATCGGTGATGCGAAGCCAGGCGTCGTGCTCGCTCTGTGCGATGCGCTGCGCCGCCTGCTGCTCGGTCTCTTCCGCGCTTTTGCGCGCCGCGGCGACGAACAGGTCCCGCTGTGCGACGGCCGCCTCCGCTTCCCCCAGCCTCGTCTCCATCTCCGTGACCCGTACCTGCACACCCTGGCGGTACTCCTGCCGGGACGACGCCGCGGCTCGTTCCCGCTCGGCAGACTCTTCCTCCGTCTTCCTGAGCCTTGCCTCAAGGTCCCGGATGCGGGCCTCGGCGCTCTCCCGGTACTCGCGCAGCCGATGCTCCAGCTCGGCTGCCCGCCGGTCCCTGACGGCCGCCTCCCGCGCGGCCTCCTCGGCTCGTTCGGCCCTGCGCAGCAACGCCTCATGCGCCTCACGGTGTTGCTCCTTGAGGTGCGCGACGCGGGCCTCGGCCAGGCTCCGGACATGCGCCTCGCGTCGGTCCAGGGCCCGGTCCGCGCGATGCAGCAGTTCCTCCTCGAGCGCGTCGAGCCGTCGCTCGGCGTCCGCCCGGACAGCCGCGACCCGCTCGTCGGCGGCGCTGCGCACCCCTCCCAGTCGGCGTTCGTGTTCCTGTGCCAACTGGGCGAGTTCGGCCTGGTGCCGGATCTCCGCCGAGGCGAGTGGCTCCTCGGCGTCGGTCGGCGCCTGCGCGGACGACTCACTCGTCTTGTCCGGACTGCGCCCGAGCACAGACCCGGTCCCGGGACGTACCGCGACGAACTCCCCCAGGGCGTCACGGACGGCGAGGCGGGACACGGCACGCACCAAGGGCTTCGTTGCCAGGTACGCCCGGGGTGTCACGCCGGCCAACGCGTTGGCGGGCCACTCGAAGAAGTGCTCGGGCCGGAGTTCCCACCGCTTGACGGTGTCGAGGACTTCCTTGAGCACTTCGAGGGCCTCGACCACGGGGCGGTCGAGCACTCCCCGTTGCCGTGCGGCCCGTACCACGGATTCCGTGACGGACGGGCCGAGCAGCACGGAAAGTTGCAGGTGCCCCAAGGCCAACAAGGCGTACTCGGCAAGCCAGGCCACTCCCCCGCCGAGAGGCGGCTGCGTCAGCATCCGGGCCATGTCCCAGTCGGCGGTGCTCTGCGGTTGCCCGACCGGGCGCTCCGTGCCCGGTGTCCTCGACTCCTGCTCCGCGGGCCGTCCTTCCGTCTTCTGCACAGAGCCCCGGCCTTCGGTCGACGGCTCCGCGTCGCGGTCCCCTGCCAAGGGCTCCGCGTCCCCGCCTTCGGCCGAAGGCTCCGTGTCCCGGCCTTCCGCCAAGGGCTCCGGCTCCGCGCGCGGCGTCGCGACTGCGAGGAACTCCCGAAGAGCGTCGCGCACCGCCAGTCGCGACTCGCCGCTCACCAACGGGCTGCCCTTCAAGTACGTCCGGGGCACCGCCCCACGGAGCGCCTCAGCAGGACGGTCGAAGAAGTCCTCCGGGCGCTGCCCCGCCATCGCCACGGCGTCGAAGACACGGCGGAGCACCTCCAGCGCCGTCAGCACCGGACGCGGGAGAGGCGCGCCGTCCCCGGCGTACCGCGTCACGATCTCGGCGGCTGGCTGCCCCAGCAAGTCGACGAGGCCCTCGTCGCCGACAGCCACTCGTGCGTAGTTCGCGAGCCACGAGATCTGGTCGACGGGCGCCTGCGCCAGCCGACATGCCTGTTCCCAGTCGGCGACGACCAAGTCCGACGCCTCGGCGCCGCCCGTCTCCCCGGTCTCGCCCGCGGTCTCACCCCGCGCACTGTCTTCTTCCGCCACGACACCGTGGATCTCCGGCCCTGCGACGTCGATCGGCGCGCCGCCGTCCTCTTCGCGCTCCTCCGCAGTTCCCGTCCACGCCGCAACCGCGACGTCCTGGCGCCGCTCCTCGTCAGTCCGTGCCAGCCGCTGCGCCCTGACCTTGCGGAGGGCGAGTCGGGCGCGTGTGGCCCGCGCCGCACGGGTGGCACGTTCGAACCGGGCCAGACGCACGGCCTCGGCCGCCTCCGCCGCCCTGCGCTCGGCCGCCTCGGACACGGCGTCCCCACCGGCGAGGCCCGCCTGGCGCAGACGCTCCCGCAACGCCGGGCGCGCCTTGCCCTCGATCTGCCGGATACGCTCCCGCGTGACACCGAACTCGCGTCCGAGTTCGTCCAGCGTCAGGGGATCGTCCCCGTCGAGCCCGAGGCGTCGCACGAGAATGCGCGCCTCCCGTTCGGTGAACGTGTCCACCACGCCCAGCACGTCCCGCATGTACTGGTCTCCCACCACCTGCTGCTCCACGGACGGCACGGTGTGCGTGCGCCCCACGAAGTCGGCCAGGGTCGCACCGTCGCCGATGACGCGGTCGAGGGAGTCCGTGCGGCGGGTGAGGCGCCGGATCTCCTCCACCTTCTGCAGGGCCATGTCGCACGCCACCGCCACGTCGGCAGCGGTCGCCGGCCGACCCTCGCCTGCCAGGTTCCGTTCCGCCCGGGCCACCTTGCGCATCTGCTCGTGCATGTGGACCGGGATGCGGATCAGTGCACCCTCGTCCGCGATGGCACGGGTGATGGCCTGACGGATCCACCAGGTGGCGTAGGTCGAGAACTTGAAGCCCTTGGTTGCGTCGAACTTGCGCGCCGCCCTCAGCAGGCCCAGGAAGCCGTGCTGGAGCAGGTCGTCGTAGTCGAGTCCCTGTTCCAGATGGGGCCGGACCAGGGAGTGCACGAGGCGCTGGTTGTGTACGACCAGACAGTCACGGGCGCGGATCCTGAGGTCCTCCGGCGCCAGCGCCCTCAGGTCGTCGTCGGTCGGCTCCTCGGCAATCCGGTCCGGCCCGCCCCTCAGCAGTACGGCGAGGCCTACCTCTGCCTGCGCGTCCAGCAGGCGGGCGCCGGGACGCCGTTCACGCCGGTCCCGGGCCAGCACGGCATGCGCGGCGGCCACGGCGTCGGCGAGGTCTCCGCGCGGCAGGTCAGGCGTGAGCTCCGGGTCCGATTCTTCGTGTTCCGCACCGACCTCCAGGGCCCCGGAAAGATCGTCCCCGGCGGATTCCGCTTCCTGGGAGGACCGTGGATCCGCAGCGGCGCCCTCCGACGCGTCGGTCGCGCCGCTCCCCTCACTGTGCAGGTCACGGCCGCGCACCGGCGCCTCCGCGCGCAGCACCGCGGCCTCCCTTGTGGTGAGCCCCGCCAGCCGGGCCACGCCGTCCACCGCGGACATGGTGACGCAGCCGTCGGAGTCCGCGTATCGCTCTAGCAGATGCCGAACGGACCGAAGCCGCGGGGACACATTTTCCTCACAGTTCGGTGCAACCTTTTCACCATTCCGCTTGTCGCTCTCTGTGTGCACAGACATGTCCCGCACGGGCAGACCCAGCCGGCCCAGCTCGGTACGCAGCCGCTCCCGCTCCCCGTCGCCGAGCGAGAGCGCACGCACGCCCTCCAGGAAGGCGCTCTCCGGGACAACGCCCTGCACAGCCGCCTGTCGCAGCCCGGCCAGCAACTGACCCAGCACGGCCTTCATGCCGGGCGAGCCCGCCTCGCCCGCTGTTCGCAGCACCATCCCGCCACCCCCAAGGCATTTCACAGACGACGCTAGAATGGCATGTTGATGATGTCAACAGGCATACAACTATCAACATTACCGGCGGTTCGTGTACGGTGACGTTCGCCGCACCGTTCCTCTGCCACCATGACCACGACGATCGACAAGGCCCCGTGAGGGACGTGCGTGCGGCAGCGGGTCAGGGGGCTTCCCGCGGGCGGATTCGTCCGGCAACGCGGGACTAGGACTGAGGGAGCGGCAGTGAGCCACGGGCTGGTCGACGGCAGATTCCGCGTCGGGCGCGTCATCGGCAGGGGCAACATGGGGGAGGTTCACCAGGCGGAGGACCTCCAGGTCCCGGAGGGGTCGCCGGAGCGCAGCGTCGCCGTCAAGACCATCCTGCGCCGCCGCACTGGCGCGCAGATCGACACCGGCGGCGACGCGAAGGCCGTGCAGCGGTTCAAACGCGAAGTGCGGATCATGCGCCGACTCCTGCATCCGAACCTCACCCGTCTCGTGGCCGGCGGCATCGAACAGGACTCCGCCGCTCCCGGTGGCCTGCTCTACCTGGCCATGGAGTTCCTGGACGGGGAGACCCTGCGCGACCTCGTCGAGGAGGAACCGCAGCTGCCCGTCTCATGGGCCGCCGCCATCGGCGCGCAGGTCGCCGCCGGCCTCGCGACCGCGCACGCCGCGGGAATCGTGCACCGCGACCTGAAGCCCGCCAACGTGATGCTCACCCAGGGCGGCACGGTCAAGGTCCTCGACTTCGGCATGGGCAGCATCGTCGACGATCCGGACCAGACCCGGCTGACCAGCACGGGCGTCAGTGTGGGCACCGCCCGCTACATGGCCCCCGAGCAGTGCCTGGCCAAACAGGTCACCCAGGCCGCCGACCTCTACGCGCTGGGCTGCGTGCTCTACGAGATGCTCGTCGGCGTTCCACCGTTCACCAGCGAGTCCGCGTACGAGCTCGCCGACCGGCACGTCAACCAGCAGCCCGCTCCCGTCCGGGTGATCCGCAGCGAGGTTCCCGTCGAGCTCGCCCGCCTCGTGGAACGCCTGCTGGCCAAGGACCCGGCGGACCGTCCCGCCGACGCGGTGACCGTCCGGGACGCGCTCGTCCCGCTCGCCCTGTCCGGCGCCGAGGGCCTGATTCCGCACTGGGGTGCCCTGGACCCGACGGTCCCGCTGCGGAACGCCGCACCGGCGCCGGCGACCCCCGCCGCCCCGGAAGAGGTCGTCCCGCAGACGAGGTCCGCCCCGGGCGCCGTCATGGACGTCTTCGGCGTGCACCGCGCGCTCATCAAGGACTACCGCTCCTTCACCGAGGGCGGCACCGTCATCCGCGACGACCGCATCGCGGACCACGTCGAGAAGGACCTCGACGCCAAGTCTCAGTGGCCGGACCCGTGGCTGTCGCTCAACCCGTTCTTCCAGGGCGGCGGCACCGTGGTCGAACTCGCCCAGCAGAAGGTGCTGCACGCCGAGTGCGCCCGCATCTTCCAGGCGAAGAAGACCGAGGGCGGCACCGTCTGCGACGGTCGCCCGCTCACCCTCCATCGCCACCAGCGCGACGCCATCGACGCCGCCGCCTCAAAGGCCTCGTACGTCCTGACGACCGGGACCGGCTCCGGCAAGTCGCTCGCGTACATCGTGCCGATCGTCGACAAGGTGCTGCGCGAGCGCGACCAGGAGGGCCCCGACGCCACCAAGCGCGTACGGGCGATCATCGTCTATCCCATGAACGCGCTCGCCAACAGTCAGCTGCGCGAGCTGGAGAAGTACCTGCGCGACGGCTACGGCGCCGGCAAAGAGCCGGTCACCTTCGCCCGCTACACGGGCCAGGAGGACGACGAGAAACGCCGGGAGATCCGCGACAACCCACCGGACATCCTGCTCACCAACTACGTGATGCTGGAGCTGATGCTGACCCGCCCCGCCGACCGGGCGAGCCTGATCCGGATGGCGCGGGGCCTGGAGTTCCTGGTCTTCGACGAACTCCACACCTACCGCGGCCGCCAGGGCGCCGACGTGGCCCTGCTCATCCGCCGAGTCCGCGAGGCCTGCCAGGCCGCGGACCTGCAGTGCATCGGCACCTCGGCCACCATGTCGACCGAAGGCACGCTGGACGACCAGCGCGACGTGGTCGCCGAGGTGGCGAGCACCCTGTTCGGCACGAAGGTGCGCCCCCAGCACGTCATCGGCGAGACCCTGGTCCGCGCGACCGGCGAGGCACCCGATGCCGTACCCGCGGAGCGCCTGACCTCCCCCGCCGCCCCGCGCGCCTACGACGACCTCGTACGCGACCCGTTGGCCCGCTGGATCGAGAGCCGCTTCGGGCTGGTCGAGGACGAGGAGTCGGGTCGCCTGGTACGGCAGCGGCCGGCGAAGATCGAGGTCGCGGCGAGGGAGCTTAGTGAGCGGTCGGGCGTCCCCGCGACGGACTGCGTCGCCGCCATCCGCGCGACCCTGGAGGCCGGTTCACAGGCCCTCCACCCGGTGACCGAGCGCCCGCTGTTCGCGTTCCGGCTGCACCAGTTCCTCTCCAAGGGCGACACCGTGTACGTCACCCTGGAGGACAAGCTCTCCCGGCACCTCACCCGCTCCTACCAGCTCGAACAGCCCGGAAGCGGCGGCAAGTTGCTGATGCCGTTGGCCTTCTGCCGCGAGTGCGGCCAGGAGTACCTGACGGTGTGGCGCACCGAGAAGGACGGCGAGGTCCGCTACGAGGCCCGCCGCGACACCTCAGCGACCGGCGGCCGGCAGGGCGACGGCTACCTCTACGTCGACCACGAGCGGGAGTGGCCGTCGAACGTCCAGTACGCCGTAGACGACCGCCGACTTCCCGAGTCCTGGCTGGAGCTGGACGACCGGGGCCAGGAAGTCGTCAAGCGGACCTACCGCGACCGGGTACCGCGCGCGGTCACCGTCGACCCGTACGGACAGGAGGGACGGGGAGGCCAGGGCGACCTCAAGGCCGCGTTCGTCCCGTCCCCCTTCCTCTTCTGCCTGCACTGCGGGGTGGCGTACGAGCAGACACGCGGCAAGGACTTCGCCAAGCTCGCCACGCTGGACCAGGAGGGCCGCTCGTCGGCAACCTCTCTCGTCTCGGCGTCCATCGTGCGCTCGCTGAAGTCGGTGCCCGAGGAGGCCCTGGACAAGGAGGCCCGCAAGCTCCTCACCTTCGTCGACAACCGGCAGGACGCCTCTCTCCAGGCCGGCCACTTCAACGACTTCGTCCAGATCACCCAGTTGCGCGGGGCGCTGTACCGGGCGGCCCTGGACGCGGGCGAGGACGGCGTGCACCACGAGGAACTCGCCTCGGCGGTGACGAACGCCCTGGCCCTCGCCCCCGGCGAATACACCGGCGACGCCGACCTCGCCCCCGGCCTGGCCCGCAACGCGGCCCGCACACTGCGCGACGTGATCGCTTTCCGGCTCTACCTGGACCTGGAGCGCGGCTGGCGCATCACCATGCCCAACCTGGAGCAGACCGGCCTGCTGGAGATCGACTACGAGGACCTGCACTGGGTGGCCGGCAAACAGGACCGCTGGGAGACCGCCCACCCGGCGCTGCGGGACGCCGACCCCGCACTCCGCGCCGAGGTCGTCAAGGCGCTGCTGGACGAGATGCGCCGCTCCCTGGCGATCGACGTCTCCTACTTCCGCGACGACACCTTCGAGTCGCTGCAACGCGCCACAGAGGAACGGCTGGTGGACCCCTGGGTCCTCTCCGCCGGAGACAAGCCGCGGATCGGCACGGCCTACCCGCACCCCTCCCGCCCGGGCGCCGACCGGTCCAGCCTGTTCCTGTCGGCCCGCGGCAAGTACGGCAAGTACCTGAAGCGCGCGGACAGCTCCTTCGCGGAGCTGGACCAGGACGACCTCCAGCTGATCATCGCCCAGTTGCTGACCGTCCTCGCCAAGGCGGGCCTGGTCAAGGAGGTCGAGACCGCCCCACAGCGCCCCGGCCGCTACCGCCGTGCGTCCGGCCCGACGACGACGGGATACCGGGTGGCCGCCCAGTCTCTTGTCTGGCGGGCCGGCAAGGGCGAGTCGGGCGCGCACGACCCCCTCACCCGCACCTACCAGAGCGGCGACGGCCCGCGCATCAACACCTTCTTCCTCAAGCTGTACCGGGAGACCGCCGACGCACTGTCCGGCCTGTTCGCCCGCGAGCACACCGCGCAGGTCGCACCGGCGGACCGCGAGAAGCGCGAGGAGGCCTTCCGCAAGGCGGAGCTGAAGCTCCTGTACTGCTCCCCCACGATGGAGCTGGGCGTCGACATCTCCTCGTTGAACGCCGTGATGATGCGCAACGTCCCGCCCACACCCGCCAACTACGCCCAGCGCTCGGGCCGCGCGGGCCGCAGCGGCCAGCCGGCACTGGTGACGACGTACTGTGCGACGGGCAACAGCCACGACCAGTACTACTTCCGTCGCTCCCACCGCATGGTCGCGGGCGCGGTCGCCCCGCCCCGCCTGGACCTCGCCAACGAGGACCTGGTCCTCTCCCACCTCCAGGGCATCTGGATCGCCGAGGCCGGCCTGCGCCTGGGCCGCGCCATCCCCGACGTCCTGGACGTCTCCCACCCGGACACCGGCGACCGCCCCAACCCCGCTCTGGAACTGCTCCCCGACATCCAGGCGGCCTCGTACGACGACGGCGCCCAGCGCCGCACGGTCGACGCGGCCCTGCGCGTCCTCGGCCCGCTCCTCCCCGACTTCGTCGACACCACCTGGTGGCACGACGACTGGATCCAGGACAAGGTACGCACGGTCCCGGAGCGTTTCGACCGCGCCTTCGACCGCTGGCGCAGCCTGTTCCGCGCCGCCCTGGACGACCAGTACGTCCAGAACAAGCGCCGTCTGGACTACAGCCTCACCGAGGGCGACCGCATCCGCGCCAACGCCCGCCGCCGTGAGGCCGAAACGCAGCTCAACCTACTGATGAACGAGAGCGTGGACAGCAAGTCGGTGTTGTCGGACTTCAACCCGTACCGCTACCTGGCCTCCGAGGGCTTCCTTCCCGGCTACAGCTTCCCGCGACTGCCGCTGGCCGCGTACATCCCGACGATCGGCCGCCGCCGCGGAGACGGCGACTACCTCCAGCGGCCCCGCTTCCTCGCCATCCGCGAGTTCGGTCCCGGCTCGCTGATCTACCACGAGGGCGCCCGCTACCAGGTCACCCGCATCCAGCTGCCCCCGGACTCCTCCGGCGAGCTCACGACGGGTGAGGCCCGCCGCTGCGCCCACTGCGGCTACCACCACGACCCGAAGGAGCGCGAGGACCGCTGCGGCTTCTGCGACGAGCCGCTGAGCTCGGCGACGTACGGCCTCCTCCACCTCCACACGGTGTACACCACCCGCCGCGAGCGGATCTCGTCCGACGAAGAGGAGCGGCGCCGCGCCGGCTTCAAGCTGGAGACGTCGTACCGCTTCCACGACCACGGCGCCCGCAGGGGCCGCCTGAACGCGACGGTCGACGACGCGGCAGGCGGCAGGCTCGCCGACATCGCGTACGGCGACTCCGCGACCGTCCGCATCACCAACACCGGCCGGGTCCGCGCCAAGAAGGACGAGCCACCGGGCTACTGGCTCGACCTGGCCGACGGCCGCTGGATGAACGACAAGGACGCCTCTGAAGCCTCCGGCGACTCCAGCGAGCTCCCGGTCATCGACGCCGAAGGCAACGAACGGCGCCGCAAGAAGCGGGTCATCCCCTTCGTGGAGGACCGCCGCAACATCCTCGTCGTCACCCTCGACGAGGCGCTGCCCGAGCCGATCGCGCTGACGCTGATGTACGCGCTGGAGCGGGGTATCGAGGCGGCGTTCGAGCTGGAGGACGCCGAGCTGACCGCCGAGCTCCTCCCGCCGGACGACGGTCCGCGCCGCCGCATGCTGTTCATGGAGGCCGCGGAGGGCGGCGCGGGCGTACTGCGTCGCCTCCAGGCGGAGACCGACGCGGTGGCCAAGGCGGCCCGCCGCGCCCTGGAGATCTGCCACTTCGCCGCCGACGGCACCGACGAGGGCGACGAAGCCCACCGGGGCGACCGCGCCTGCGCCCTGGGCTGCTACGAGTGCCTGCTGACGTACGGCAACCAGCTGGACCACGCCCGGATCAACCGCCACACGGTGGCCGCCCTCCTGGTCCGCTTCGCGTCGGCGACGGCGACGCGGGAGGCCCGCGGGGAGTCCCGGTCGGAGCAGTACCGGCGGCTGATCGCCCAGACCGCCGCCCCATCCCCGACGAAGCCGACCCCGGTGGAGGCCGCGGCAACGACGGAACTGGCGGGTGCGGGCGACTTCCTGGGCTGGGTGAAGGCCAAGGGCCTGAACCTGCCGACGGAAACGGCCGCCTTCCTCACCGAGGCCAACGCCGCGCCCGACTACGTCTACCGGCAGCCGGGCATGCGCCTGGCCGTCTTCGTCGACCTTCCCGACACGGAGCAGACCGCCCTGCGCGACGAGGACGCCGGGGAACGACTCCTCGACGCCGGCTGGGAGTACGTCCGCTTCCGCCCCGGCGACGACTGGGACGCACTCGCCGAGTCCTACGCCGACTGCTTCGGCTCCCCCACGACCAACTGACCGCTTGCCTAGGCCTTTTCGAGGATCTGACGACTGACATGGCACTCACGTACTCCGCAGGCTCGCTGGTCACCGCACGCGGCCGGGAATGGGTCGTGCTCCCCGAGAGCGAGCCCGATCTGCTGGTGCTGCGCCCGCTGGGCGGCTCCGACGACGACATCGCGGCGGTGTTCCCGGCCTTCGAGACGGTGAAGGGCGCCGAGTTCGCACCCCCGGAGCCCGGCGACCTCGGCGACCAGCGGGCCGCCGGCCTGCTGCGCACGGCGCTGCGCGTCGGCTTCCGCTCGGGCGCGGGCCCGTTCCGCTCGCTGGCGGGCATCGCGGTCGAACCGCGCGCGTACCAACTCGTCCCGCTGCTGATGGCGCTGCGCCAGAAGACAGTACGCATGCTGATCTCCGACGACGTGGGCATCGGCAAGACGGTGGAAGCGGGCCTGGTCGCGAGCGAGTTGCTGGCGCAGGGCGAGGCGACGGGGTTGGCGGTGCTGTGCTCGCCCGCGCTGGCCGAGCAGTGGCAGCAGGAGCTGCGCACGAAGTTCGGCATCGACGCGGAGCTGGTGTTGTCGTCGACGGTGTCGCGCCTGGAACGGGGCCTGGACCTGGGCCAGTCGCTGTTCGACAAGTACCCGCACGTGATCGTGTCGACGGACTTCATCAAGTCCACCCGCCACCGCGACGACTTCGTACGCCACTGCCCCGACCTGGTGATCGTCGACGAGGCGCACACGTGCGTGACCTCCGACGACACGAAGGTGAGCACGCAGAACCAACTGCGCTACGAGCTGCTGCGCCGCGTCGCGGAGAACGCCGACCGGCACCTGCTCCTGGTGACGGCTACCCCGCACAGCGGCAAGGAGTCGGCGTTCCGGAACCTGCTGGGCCTGGTCAAGCCGGAACTGGCCCAGGTGGACCTCGACTCGGAGAAGGGCCGCAAGCTCCTGGCCCAACACTTCGTGGCCCGCAAGCGGGCGGACGTACGCCAGTACCTGACGAAGGAGGACGGCCTGGCGGACGACTCGCTCGCCGAGCGCACGGCGTTCCCGTCCGACCGCTACTTCAAGGACGAGACGTACAAGCTGTCCCCCGAGTACCGGGCACTGCTCGACGACGCGATCGCCTACGCGAGTGAGCGCGTCGAGGAGGCGGACGGCCAGGGCCGACGCGAGGCCCGTATCGCCTGGTGGTCGGCGATCGCGCTGCTGCGCTCCATGGTGTCGTCACCGAGGGCGGCGGCGCAGACCCTACGCACCAGGTCGGCGGCGGCGGTGGCCGCGTCGGCGGAGGAGGCGGACCGGCTCGGCGCCCCGCTGACCAGCGACTCGGCGGACAGTGACGCGCTGGAGGGAATGGACGTGGCCCCGGGCGCGGAGACGGAGGAGAACGCGGGCTCGCGCCTGGCGGAACTCGCGGAGCGGGCGCAGGCATTGGAGGGCCCGGCACAGGACCTGAAACTGAAGGCGCTCATCAGGCATCTCAAGGCCCTGCTGGCCGACGGCTACAACCCGATCGTCTTCTGCCGCTACATCCCGACCGCCGAGTACCTGGCCGAGCAGCTCGGCAACGACCCGGAGACGAAGAAGCGCGGCCCGCTCGGGGCGAAGACGGTGGTGAAGGCGGTAACGGGCACGCTCTCTCCCCAGCAGCGCATCGAGCGCATCGAGGAGTTGGCGGCAGAGGCCGGCGAGGACACCGCCGCCCGCCGCGTCCTGATCGCCACCGACTGCCTCTCGGAGGGCGTGAACCTCCAGCACCACTTCGACGCCGTCCTCCACTACGACCTGGCCTGGAACCCCACCCGCCACGACCAGCGCGAAGGCCGCGTCGACCGCTACGGCCAGAAGCGCGACGAGGTCCGCGTCATCACCCTCTACGGCGACGACAACGGCATCGACGGCAAGGTCCTGGAGGTGCTGATCAAGAAGCACCGCCAGATCAAGAAGGACCTGGGCATCTCGGTCTCGGTTCCGGACGAGATGTCGACGGGCGTGACGGACGCGATCGTGGAGTGGCTGCTGCTGCGCGGCAGGCAGGGCGAACAGGAGGCGCTGTTCGAGTCGGACTCCTTCCAGCAGAGCTTCGCGGACCTGGAGCAGGACTGGAACTCGGCGGCCGACAGGGAGAAGGCGTCCCGGTCGCGCTTCGCACAGCGCTCCATCCATCCGGAGGAGGTGGCGAGGGAGGTCGCAGCCGTTCGGGATGCGCTGGGCAGCGCGGGCGAGATCGATACGTTCGTACGGGAGTCGCTGAACGCGCTGGGCGCGGTGCTCCGTGACTCCGGTGAGGACTTCACGGCGCAGGTCAGGGGCACGCCGCTGAGCTTGCAGGATGCGCTGGCGCCGGTCGTGGGCGCAGAGACGATCGACCGGGACCGTCCGATCCCGTTTCGCTCGACCTCGGCGGTGGCGCGAGGCGAGGCCGCGCTGGTCCGGACGGACCCGGTGGTGGGCGCGCTGGCGTCGCACGTACTGAACGCCGCCCTGGACACCCAGGCGGACGGCGCCCGCCCCGCCCGCCGCTGCGGCGTGGTCACGACGGACGCGGTGACGACGCGTACGACGCTGCTGCTGGTCCGCTACCGCTTCCACCTGACGTTGCCGTCCCGGAACGGTGAGAAGCAGGTGGTGGCGGAGGACGCCCGCCTGCTGGCCTTCGAGGGCGCCCCGAGGAACGCGGTGTGGTTGCCGCAGGAGCGGGCGGTGGAGCTGCTGGAGGCGCGGGCGACGGAGAACACGGCGGCGGCGTCCGGGGAGCGCACGATGAAGCGCATTCTCGGTGAACTGGGTGACGCGACAGCCCACTTGGAGTCCTACGGCGACGAACTGGCCGCCGAGCTGGACGCCTCCCACCGCCGGGTACGGACCGCCTCCGGCGAGATCGTCCGCGGCCTGTCGGTCACGGCCCAGAAGCCCGCCGACATCCTCGGCACCTACGTCTACCTGCCCGCAGCTTCCTCCACTGTCTCTGCTTCCGCTGGAGTGTCCGCCTGATGTCCGCCACCACCCGCAACCAGGTGTTCACCGCCGTCCACACCGTCGGCGGCCTACTGCCGGCCGACATGCTGGTCCGCATCTCCGAGGGCAAGGACGTCCCCGGCTCCAAGCCCGCCGACTACGGCATGCCGTCGTCGCGCTCGGTACGGGACGAGGCCGAGCGCAGCTGGGAGTACCTGAAGCCCCTCTGGCGCGACCTGCGCAAGCACCTGCCCGAGAACCCGGAGACGGGCGTCCCGGCCAGCGACCCGACCGGCCGCGCCGACACCGACTGGCTGGCGCCACTGTGGCAGGAACTGGGCTTCGGCCGGCTGACGCCGGTGGGCCCCGCGGGCATCACGGCCGACTCGGACGCGGAGAAGAAGTTCCCGGTCTCACACCGCTGGGGCCACGTCCTGATCCACCAGACGCCGTGGAACGCCGAGCTGGACAAGCGCCCGGGCGGCGCGGGCACGGTCCCGCCCCAGTCAATGCTCCAGGAGTGCCTGAACCGGACGGAGACCCACTTGTGGGGCGTCCTGACGAACGGCCGCCAGGTCCGCCTCCTGCGCGACTCCAGCGCGCTGGCCACGGCGTCGTACGTCGAGTTCGACCTGGAGGCGATCTTCGACGGGGAACTGTTCAGCGAGTTCGTGCTGCTGTACCGGCTGCTGCATGTGTCGCGGGTCGAGGTGACGGAGGGGGCGGCGCCGTCTTCGTGCTGGCTGGAGAAGTGGCGCAGGGAGGCTATCGCGTCCGGGACGCGTGCCCTGGACCAGTTGCGGAAGGGGGTGCAGGAGGCCATCACGGCGCTGGGCACGGGTTTCCTGCGGCATCCGGAGAACGGATCACTCCGCGAGGACGTCCGTCCGAAGCCCTTGCAGAAGGCGCTGCTGCGCTTGGTGTACCGGCTCCTGTTCGTCTTCGTGGCAGAGGACCGGGACGCGCTGCTGTCGCCGGGTGCTGACGGGATCGCGCGCGAGCGGTACGCGAACTACTTCTCGTCGGCCCGGCTCCGCGCCCACGCCCGGAAGCGGCGCGGAACGGCCCACGGTGACCTGTACGAGGCCCTGCGCATCGTCCTGGCAGCCCTCGGCGACGAGAAGGGCCGCCCCGAATTGGCCCTCCCCGGGCTCGGCGGCCTGTTCAACGACACAGACACAGACGCCCCTCTGCACGACCTGAAGCTCTCCAACGAGGCCCTGCTGACGGCCGTACGCCACCTGTCCCAGGTACGGGACGGCAGCTCGGGCCGCTGGCGTGCGGTGGACTACCGGCACCTCGACGCCGAGGAGCTGGGGTCGGTGTACGAGTCCCTGCTTGAGCTGGAACCGAAACACAGTGCGGCCGACCGCACCTTCGCACTCGTCGAGGTCGCGGGCAACACCCGTAAGACGACAGGCAGCTATTACACCCCGTCGTCGCTCATCGAGTGTCTGCTGAACTCCAGCCTGGACCCGGTGATCGAGGATGCGGTGAAGCGCGGTGAAGAGGCGGGTGCGCAAGCGGGCGCTGCCGATCCGGCGGACGCAATCGTGAACGAGTTGCTCTCGCTGACGGTCTGCGACCCGGCGTGCGGATCCGGACACTTCCTGGTGGCTGCGGCTCGTCGTATCGCCAAGAAGGTGGCGGCGGTACGGGAACGCAACCCCGAGCCGACGCTCGACGCGGTCCGCCACGCGCTGCACGAGGTTGTGGCCCGGTGCATCTACGGAGTAGATCTCAACCCGATGGCAGTGGACCTGGCCAAGGTCTCTCTGTGGCTTGAGGCGTTGGAGCCGGGCAAACCACTGAGCTTCCTGGACGCACATGTAAAGCAGGGCAACGGTCTGATCGGAACCACGCCCAAGCTGCTCCAGGGCGGCATCCCCGACGAGGCGTTCATCCCGACCGAGGGCGACGACAAAAAGCACGCGAAGGCCCTGGAGAAGATCAACCAGCAGGAGCGGGTCGGCCAGGGCAGCCTGTTCGACCTGGGCAGCGAGTCGGTCAAGGTCGCCAACACGACGTTCGCCAAGCGTCTGCGGTCCATCACGCTCGTCGAGGCCGGGGAACTCACCGACGTACGCCGACAGGAGGATGCGTACGGGGCCTGGACGACGTCCTCCGACTACCAGCGTGCTCAGCTCGTCGCGGACGCCTGGTGCGCCGCGTTCGTATGGCTGAAGACGCCGGAAGCACCGCGACCGGTGACGCACGCCCTGTTCAAGGCCCTGGAGGACCCGGACGCCCAGAACGTGCCAGCGGAGACCGAGGCCGAAATCAGCAAGCTACGGATGCGGTTCTCCTTCTTCCACTGGCACTTGGAGTTCCCCGAGGTGTTCTCCGTGCCCGAGGACGACCAGGACGTGTCGGCGGCGACCGGGTGGGCCGGGGGCTTCGACTGCGTGGTGGGGAATCCGCCGTGGGACAGCGTGGACTTCCGCGAGCAGGAGTTCTTCGCACAGCGGGCCCCGGAGATCGCGGAGGCGTCCCGCACGGCGGTGCGCAAGAGGATGATCGACGCGCTCAAGGGCTCCCCGGACACACTTCCCCTGTATAAGGAGTTCGAGGCAGGCAAGCGGAGAGTGTACGCGGAAAGCCACTTCCTGCGACGCTCAGGGCGGGTCCCGTTGACCGGGCAAGGCAACCTCAACACCTACGCGGTGTTCACGGAGACGGACCGGATACTGCTCGGACCGAAGGGCCGGGCGGGCGTGATCGTCCCAACGGGGATCGCGACGGACGCGCGCACGCAGCATTTCTCCGGGGATCTGGTGCGGAGTGGGGCGATTGCGGCGCTGTACGATTTCGAGAACGCAGCGCCTCTCTTTCCTGGAGTTCACCGCTCATTCAAGTTCAGCATTCTGTCCTTGGTCGGCCCATCCCTGCGCGAACCAGAAGCCCAATTCGCCTTCTTCTTGCACGACCCCGCTGAACTGGACGACGCGGACAAGACATTCACGCTGACGCCGGAAGAGATCGCACTGCTAAACCCGAACACAGGCACGCTCCCCGTGTTTAGGTCGAGGCAGGATGCGGAGATCACGCTCGGTATGTATCGACGGCTTTCGGTTCTATGGAGAGAAGGTGACCCTGATGGCAATCCGTGGCGGGTGTCGTTCTCACAAGGGCTTCTCAACATGGGACACAACTCGGCTCTCATGCATCCACGCAAGGAACTTGAGGAAACCGGCTGGACCCTGGAAGAGAACATCTTCACCAGGAACGGGAAGCGAATGCTCCCCTTGTACGAGGCAAAGATGCTTCACCACTACGACCACCGATGGGCCACGTACGACGACGCGGGTAGCGCCCACTCCCTGTCGCCCGCAGACAAGAACAACCCCAACACGCTCGTGGTGCCCCAGTACTGGGTTGCCGAGGAGGACACGCCGTCGGGCAAGCTCGATAAGCATGGCGAGGACATTCCCATTCCGGGAATCCGAAAGCGTTTGGCCGACAAGGACTGGCCGCATAGCTTCCTCCTCGGCTGGCGGGACATCTGTCGAGCAACCGATGAGCGAAGTATGATCAGCTCATGGCTCCCCGCAGTCGGCGTCGGCCACAAATTTCTTCTGGCTATGTGCCAGCTTCCCGAGCTTTTGGGGGCCGTGTGGTCGTCGTTCGCCTTTGATTACGCGGCACGGCAGAGCATTGGCGGCACGTCGATGAGCTTCTTCATCGTCAAGCAGCTCCCCACCCCCACACCTGTCCAGCTTTCAGCTCACGCCCCCTTCATCACTCCTCGCATCCTGGAACTCGCTTACACGGCCAATGACATGAACGGTTTTGCCGAGCACCTCGGCGACACCGGCGCACCCTTCCGCTGGAGCCCGGACCGCCGCAGGCAAATCCGCGCCGAACTCGACGCCCTCTTCTTCCACCTCTACGGAATCTCCCGTGACGACGTCGACTACATCCTCGATACCTTCCTCATCGTCCGCCGCAAGGACGAGGCCAAGTACAACACGTACCGCACCAAGGAACTGATCCTCGCCGAGTACGACCGCATGACAGCCACCGGCCTCACCCTGGAGAATCCCCTCGTCGACGGCGAGAACTACACCTCCAGCCTCACCCCGGCCCCTGGCCACGGCCCCCGTCACCCCGCTCTGCAGCCCTCGACGACATGACAAGCCACCACTCGCGCATCACCATCCACACCTCAGGGGGAAACATGAGCAAGCCGGAGCCGCCCAATCCGCTTCCGTCGGAGTACGAACTCGCGGCATGGAAGTCCATCCAGCAGTTCAAGGGCCGCCCGCTGTCACAAGGCATGCAGAACGCCGGCGAGCGAATGGCGAACGGCGCCGCACAACTCGGGAAGCGTGCCGCGAAGCAACTGGAGAAGCGGCCGCGGGCTGCGGCTGCGGTTGCACGTGGACAGGAATTCGCCGCAAAGGGCGCTTCCAAGATCGGCGCCGGCGCGCGCGTTGCCGCCGATGCCATGCCGGACTGGGGCCGCACCGCCGTGCAGTCCGTACGGAAGACCGTGGGACGAGTATCGCGAGCGGGGCTCTCTCCCAAGCGAGTGGTGGCGCTCCACAACAAGCGCGGGCATGACGTCACCTCGCTCTCCGACCTGCGCCGCCTAGACCTCGAACAGGTCGACACGGTCCACGGCCGGGCGGCGAGCTGGTACTACCCTGCCGCCGCCGCGCTCTCCGGAGCGGGCTCGGCATTCGCGATCTCCGGAGGAGAGTTGGTCATCGCCGCCTCCGCCGGGGCCGCGGCTGCGCCAACTGGAGGGGCGATCGCCGGTGCCTTCCTCGCCGATGCCGCACTCGTCCTAGGACTCGCGTCCCGCGCCGTTGGCCAAGTCTCGCTGGCCTACGGTTACGACCCCGAAGACCCTGCCGAGAAGCTCTTCGTGATGTCAGTCGTCAACGTCGGTACGGCCAGTTCGGCCACCGCCAAGAACGCTGCGATGGCCGACCTCTCGAAGCTCACGCAAGCACTCTTCAAGGGCAAGACGTGGGAGGTGCTGAACGAGACGCTTCTCGCCAAGGTCTCCTCCCAGTTCGCGAAGGCGTTCCACTTCCGTCTGACCAAGAAGGGGCTCGGCAAGGCTGTACCCGCCCTTGGGATCGTCATGGGCGGCACCCTGAACTGGGCCACGTTGGAGGGAGTCGTCGACGCGGCCGAGATGGCGTACCGGCGCCGGTTCCTTCTGGAGAAGTACCCGCATCTCGCCGACGAGGAGGCGCCCGAAGCGTTCACTGACACCAGCACGGACGCCGCGGACGACGCCGACGAGGAGATCAGCGTGCTCGACCAGCTCGCCGAGGCAGGCGGCCCCGACCTCCGCTGACCTGGTGTCCCGGCGGTGAGCGCTACCTATGCAACCGCCGGGACGGGGTGGCTCAAGACTCCACTGCGAAGCCAACGAAGTATGACCAGCATTCGCGCCTCACGGCGAACGGGCGTCGTGTCACATCCTTGGAGTCCCGCACGTGAATGGTCTGTTCGGTGACAGCAACCTCAACACAGTTGTCACCAGACGTACCGCTGTAACTGGACTTGAACCAGGCCAGTTGCGTGCCGCTCATAGTTCTCCTCTGATCCGCTCCAGCAGGCCCACGGAGTCGTGTGGGCTGAGGGCCTGTGCGCGGAGTGTCGCATACCTCCGGTGGAGGACGGCAGCCTGCTTCGGATCAGCAATCAATCGGCCGCTCTCCTGCCCTTCGGAGTATGCCAAGAGTCTCCCCTCCGGGGTCTCCAGCAAGGCCAGAGGGCCATCCAGACCCGCATGAGACACAGTGCGGGTAGGCATGACCTGCACGGATACATTGCGGAGCCTGGCGAGATCCAAGGTGTGGTCCAACTGGTCGCGCAGCACGCGCTCACCTCCAAGAGGGCGCTGCACGATGCTCTCCTCCATCACGAAGCTGAAGCTGGTGTTGGGCAATTCCCGGATGAGCCCCTGCCTTTCCATCCGGGCCGCCACCTGAGCCTCCATCTGTTCGTCACAGAGGGGTGGAATGCGGGTTTCGAAGGCCGCCCGCGCATAGCCCTCCGACTGCAACAGCCCCGGCACCAACCGGCACTCATAGGTGGCGAGACTCACCGCCTCCCGCTCCAGCCGAGCCCACCTCCGAAACCAAGCCGCCAGCCCCGCCTCCCCCCGCGTCAGAAACCGCGCCGAATGCCGCAGCGCCCCCGTGTTCCCCAACGCCTCCTCCGCCCGCTCCACGAAGGACGCATCCGGCATCCGCCGCCCCAACTCCACCGACTCGACCGTGTGCTTGGAGAACCGCACCAGGTCCCCGAACTGCGCCCTGCTCAGCCCCGCGTGCTCGCGCAGCGCCTGGACGACGGCCCCGAACGTCCGGAGACTGTCCGACGGGTCCGGCTCCCGTTCCGCCTCGCAGGCCGCCGTCTCGCCGCCCACACCCGCGCCAGCTGCCATACGCGCCCACCTCCGCTTGCCTCTGTACGTCGCCCGTCGGCCCCCACGATCGACAGAAGCCCAGCTTGACGGATCCGACGACGTACCGTCCACGCAATGTGCCCGTACGCTTACGTAGCGTACGGATCAGGTTGCTCGCGTAACAACAACGCGGCCACGGCTGTTGAACGCCTTGCCCCTGACGTGAGTCAAGGTCCACCCGACCCAGATTGAACACCGGAGCAAGAGAACACCCGTGAACCCGTACAACACCACTCCACCCCCGTCCTCCCGGCCCTGGTGGAAGACCACCCCCGCCCTGCTCGGCCTCCTGGCCCTCGTGGCCCTGCTCAGTGCGGTGAGCTTCCCGCTCGGCTTCCTCGTGATGATCGGCGCCATGGTGGCCGTGTGGGTGCTGCCCGCATGGCGCTGGTACGCCAAACTCGGCGCCACGTTCGGTGCCTTCTTCCTGATGCTGATCAGCGCGGGCGTCAGCGGGCAACTCGACGACAGTGGGCCGGACAAGTCCGTGGCCGGCCCACAGGACACGGACGACAAGGCCGTCGGAGCCACACCTTCCCCGACCCAGGCGAAGGTCCCTGAGCTCACCGACTACACGGGCAAGTCACTCGCCGAGGCGGAGAAGGGCGCCCGTGCGGCCGACTTCACACCCGGCCGGCATGACGCGTCCCCGGAAGACCGCGCGATCGTCGTACGGTCGGCGTGGACGGTGTGTTTCCAGACGACCGACACCGCTGCAAAGTCCGTCGTCTTCGCCGCCGTGAAGGACGGCGAGCCCTGCCCCACGAAGGACGGCGCCCCGCTCCCCTGGCCGACGATGCCGGATGTCGTCGGTGACACCTACAACACGGCCGTCAAGGCGCTGGACCGGGCCGGCATCGACCTCGACAGCGTCACACTCGACGACGTCTACCTGGACCTCGACGCGCCCACGGCCGACGAGGCCGCCGAGGAAGGCGACGAGTGGCGCGTGTGTTTCCAACGCCCCGACGAGAACAGCGAAGTCACCCCCACCACCACGGTTCACCTCGACCTGGGCGAGTGGACCGACGCCGATGTCGTCCAGAAGTGCCCGTCGAAGAAAGACACGACATACAAAATCCCCGCCGGCGACCCCAACTACGAGGGCCACAGTGACAGCGACGACAACAGCACCACCGGCGGCGATTCCTCCACGTCGTCAGGTGGCTCCACCGGTGGCGGCGGCGTCGGAGTCGTGCATCCCGGCTCGTTCTGCTCCCCGCCCGGCGCGACCGGTGTGACCAAGAAGGGCACCCCGATGGTCTGCGGACCCGGCCGTGACGGCCGCGACCGCTGGCACTCGTGAACCGTGGGACCCGCAAACGCCACCGCGACGGCCGGACACCACCGCGCCGTTGAGCCCGGCAACAGGATTGGACAGCTTGTCCCGGCGAAACGCCGCCCGCGCAGCGTCTCTCCCGGGACAAACTGCGCAATCATTGACCGGCGAAGGGTTCGCCAACCGGGTCCGGCGACAAGGCTCCCCCTCTGAATGCAGGGCTCGTCGAGGGCCTTACACGCGGTGGGCAACCGACTCGGTGAACCGAACCATCGCCCGGTGGTACGTCGCCCTCTCCGGGTTCGGGAACCGCACATTCGGCGGCGAGGTCGCTCCCCAGCGCCGACGACCAGGCACGTGATCGGGGGCCCTTCAGACCGGCAGCCGCCAGCAGGGGCCCTCCGGGTCGCCCAGCCAGACAACCTGGTCCCACTCCGTGACGGTCATACCGAACGCCGTCTGATCAGGCGCCCCCGCCTGCTGCCACGCGTCAAGCGCGTCCTCGACCTGGTCCCACAGCCTCAGCGGCCCGTCCTGGTGCACCGTCCAACCGTTGCCGTCCGGCTCGGCCCAGGCCTGGGAGCCGGTCGCCGCGTCGACCAGGGCGGGACCGGCCTCCGTACGAACCAACTCGGCGGACGGCGCGCCGAGCTGCGCGACGAAGAGGCCGGTCCAGTCGTCCAGCAGGTCCGGGCTCACCCGAGCCTTTCGCCTACTGCCCGGGTGGGCGTAGAAGGTGGGGCGGGGCGGCCGCTCGTGCGGACGGGCGAGCATGTACGACACCGGGTCGGCGGCGAAGCGACCGCGTGCGACGCCCTCTTCGTCGAGGACGAGGCGGATCAGGCCCGAGCCGAGGATCCAGCCGCTGATCGTGGTGGTGATGCTGCCCCCGTCGCGGAGCTGCCACAGCCACGACGGAGGGATGGTGCGCACAGCACACGTCGCGATCACCGCGTCGTAGTCGGCGCCGTCCTGGTGACCGCCCAGGCCCTCACCGACGACGAGATGCGGGGAGCGGCCGGCGGCTCGCAGGTGCTGCGCGGCAGTGGCTGCCAGCTCCTGGTCGTACTCGACGGAGTACACCGTCCCGTCTCCGAGGAGGTGGCAGAGGACGGCGGTGGAGTAGCCCGTTCCCGTGCCGATCTCAAGGACCATGTCGCCCTCGCGGACATCAGCGAGTTCGAGCATCCGCACGACGAGCGACGGAAGCGTGCTGGAGGAGGTCGGCCGCCCTGAGACGGGGCCTGCGGCTTCCTGGGCGCTGATGCCGTCGACCTGCGTCACCCAGGTGGTGTCCGAGCAGACCATCCTGAGCCACTCGTCCTCGCCGAGTTGCTCACGACGTGCAGGCTCCCAGTGGGTGCCGTTGGAGCGGAATACGGCGTCTCCCAGGAACAGTTCGCGGGGCACCGCCTCGACGGCGGCGCGCCGTGCCGGGTCAGTGAGCAGGCCGCGTGCGGCGAGTTCGCGGGCGAGGCCGTGGCGGAGATGGGTTGTGCTGGTCATCGGCCGTCCCGGTCTGAGGAGTACTGAAGCTGGTCGGCGAGCGCTGCGGTGATCCGGCCCGTGATGGGGTCAGGGAACCATGCGAACTGCCCGTTGGGATTGCACTCGTACCAGTGCCACCGCCCGGCAGCGTCGAGCCCGAAGTCGAAGGCGCCATAAGCCAGGCCGAACGCGGCAAGGTACTCGTGTACGCCCTTCGCCACGTCGGGCGGCGTGTCGATGAGGCTGTAGTGAAGGTCGTCGTAGTGGCGGCGCCAGTCCAGTCCCGGGGACCCGTCGATCCGCACGGCGAACAGCTGGTTCCCCACCGCTGTGAGCCGTACGTCGACGACTTTGTCCACGCGGGTCTGGAAGAGGTGCATCGTGTGGGCGACACCCGTGTCGACGTCGGCCATCGCGACTTCTTCGACCCACACCGTCAGGCCCTGACCGTCCGGGCCGACGTATTCGCCGTTGTACAGCGGCTTGTAGATGGCCGGGCCGTGATCACGGATGAACTGCCGTGCCCGCTCGACATCGTTGGTGAGCAGTGTCGGCGGTACGTGCAGCCCGCACCGTGCGGCGACCGTGAGCTGAGCCGGCTTGTACTCGGCAGCCCGATTGCGCCACGGGTGGTTGACGTAGTGCGCTCCCGGAAGAGTGGTCAGAATCCCGCCGAGGCCGTGGTGTGCCTGCTGTGCGCACCAGTCTGCGTCCGGTCCCTTCAGGCCGTCGGGCGCGGAGTAGGGGCGCGGACGGCGCCAGTACACGGATCGGACTGCGTCCAGCGCCACGCTCCGGGTTCCCGTCAGCACCTCACCGGTGAGCCGCGGGCCTTCCGCGCGCGCCGCCACGGTCGTCGTCGCCGGGAAGTCGCCCGGGGCGAGTCGGACGACCGGCACCGAACGCCTGCCCAGTTCCTCGACGACGACGTCCGCCGTCGCGTCGTCCAGCCGCGTGACGACGAGGACGGGCGATGCCGCGCTCAATCGCTGTCTCCCGACTGGTCGCTTCCCTCGTCCTGCGTGCCGTCCATGGACGTCTTCGTCTTCGTCTCCTTGGAGGTCTCGCTGCGCTTGTGCCGGTCCAGAGCCGGAACGTCCAGGCCGTCCGGTCCGATCCACCGCCCGACCTGGCGGTCCGCGTCCAGTACGGCCGTCGCCGCGGCCAGTAGGGCCGTCACGGGAAACGGCTTCATCCGGGTCAGGCCCCACGGCCTCGGAATCGGCGTCGTCATCAAGAGCACCCCTTTCATGGGAACACTGCGGCAACCACCGTGGGCGCAAAAGCACACCTCGTGCCCGCCCCGTCTCCCAGCGATCGCCGGCACCCAGCGTCACCGATGCGAACCCGCGTAGTCCACCGAAAGTGCCCGTACGGTGACGCACCGTACGTGGACGTCTCTGCGAGGCCGCGATCCGTGCCCGCAGCGGCCGCTGATCTGTACCCAGCGTGACGCCCGGCCCGCGTACCGCCTACAAATTCCGCGCGTACGCTTACTCTGCGTACGGTCCGCACTCCTGGATTGCGCCCCCGCTCGCCGGTCATCGTGGCCCCATGAGCGCAACCACGCCCCAGTCTCCTGCCACCGTGCGGACATTCACGCAGCAGTTCTCGTCCACTCGTCGCGGCGCCCGCCTCGCCCGGCTGCTCACCTACGAGCAGCTGTGTACCTGGCAGATGTCACCCGACGTCGCTGACCGTGCGGAGCAGATCGTGGCGGAGCTCGCGGCCAACGCGGCTCTGCACGGCCGGGTCCAAGGGCGGGACTTCCGCCTCTCCCTCACTCACGACCTGGCCGCCGCCAGCGTTCTCCGCATCGCCGTGACCGACGCCCGCGGGGACGTGCTTCCCTCTCCTGTGACGGACTTTGTCACTCCCCTCCACAACGAGTCGGGCCGCGGCCTGCTCATCGTCGCCGCCCTCGCCGACAGCTGGGGTACGGAACCGTATCCACCCGGCGGCAAGACCGTCTGGGCAGAGGTGTCCCACCGGTCGGCGAGCACCGTGCTGTCGCATCCCACGGTGTTCGTCACAGGCGCCCTGCGAAACATGCCGGAATGAGCAACCGACATAGGACGCAAGTAACCTCCGACATTCGCCTCCGCCGCTCCACACGTAACGCTAGGGTCACAACCGGGCGCCTTGGCGATAGAGCTCGGGCGGAGGGGCTGGGGGCCGTGATGAGCAGTGTGCCGATCTCCGAGGGCGGGCGAGGGCTCTTTGATGACTTCGGGGCCTTCCGGACCCCGACGAGAGCGGATTACGCCTCCGTGCTTGCGAGGGGTCTCGTCTCCCCTGACGCGAACGTGCTGCTCAACCTCTACCGTTACACCGAGCAGGCACGCACCGACCTCCTCGGAGCGCTCAGCGCACTCGGGGAACGCCTCTGGGTCCCCCATCAGGTGCTCGAGGAGTTCTGGCGTAACCGCGAGGGTGTCATCGGCGATGCTCGGTCGACCAGCGAGAGCGCGGCCCAAGACATGAGCAAGCACGCCGATTCCGCCGTCAGGACGTTGCGAACCTGGAGCAACCGTGTGGCCCTGAGCGAAGAGGCAGTCGAAGACCTCCGCCATCGCCTGACGGAGGTTTTCGGCGAGGTGGAGAAGAAGATCAACGAAGTCGGTCAGGGCGAGTGGCAACAGATCACTCCTGACACCAACGCCGACCCGGTGATCGCCGCTTTGGAGACCGCACTGGCCGGTCGTGTAGGCACGCCCTTCGACGCCGAAGAACTCGTCCAACTCGTCGCACGCGGGCAGCAGCGTGTCAAAGACCGCGTGCCACCGGGTTACATGGATGCCAAGAAGGACGGCGATGGAGCGGTCGGTGACTTCCTCGTCTGGGAGCAGTTGCTCCGCGAAGCTACCGGCCGGCAATGCGACGTGCTTTTCGTGACCGCAGACGCGAAGGAAGACTGGTGGCGCAAGGAACGCGGTCTGAACCGCGGTCCTCGCCCGGAGCTGACGGGGGAACTCCGCGTACGAGGAGGGGGGCGCCTGTTCCTACTCTCCCCCAACGACTTCCTGAAGGTCGCCGCGCCGATTCTGCAACTCAACGTCCAGGCCGGTTCCGTCGAGGACATCGAGCGGGTGGATCGCATAGAGGCCGACTCTTCCAACGGCGGCTGGACCGCTGCGGCGCTCGAAGCCCTCTTCAACGGACTTGCCTACGAGGGTTACGGCAATCGCGTGGACGTCATTCGCTTCGCGGCCGACATGGACGGGCCCGTCGAAGCGACGTCGGTGTACGAAATCTGCGACTACGACGACGACCGCAGCCTGCGGGGCTTCACAAAGCCGATCACGCGGATCAGTAGGAAGTTGATGGAACAGGGAGTCGTCCCGGACACAGCAGTCCCTGTCCTCAAAGCCGAATACGAGAACGGCCCGGGCCGCGCCACCGGATTCAAGGTCCATCCACTTCTCGTCCCTGTTATCCAAGGTCTCACGGACACCGACGAAGAGGTGTGACTCTGGTTCCTTGTATCAGGCCGACACCGGCCCCCACCGATTTGCGGCGCCCGCCTCGTCGTATGGACGCCGCAGTGGTTCCAATCCCCCTGGCCCCCGACGCCGCACTGGCACTGTCAGGGGCCAGGCCCGTCGCGGACGGGGACAAGAGTTTCGGAGCTCGCTGTCGGTGCCTGCCAGTACGCTGCGAGAAGGATCGGATCAGCAGGTGAGGGGCACATGGCCGACGAGTATCCCGAGTTCCGGCTGCGGCTGCCGAACGGCGGGCCCTACGCGCGGGGGCGTGTGTTGCCCTCGAAGGGGATGAACGGGAGTCCGAAGTTTCTGGTGCTGGCCGGTTCGCCGGTACGCCGGGAGGTCCTACCGGGCGCGGGGCCGTACGCGACGGCGCAGCGGGAGGCTTTGATCGAGGAAGGGGCCATCCGGGAGTCGGAGCGGTGGCCCGGCCATCTGGAGACCGGCCGGGACATCGAGTGCAACTCGCCGTCGGCCGCGGCATCGATCGTGGCCGGGCGTGGCTCGGACGCTCTCACCGAGTGGCGTACGGAGGAGGACTTCCCGCTCGTCGACTATCTGGGGCATTCGTGGCGTCTGCCCCGCAAGGCGTGGCTGGTGCGCGGATCGAACGTGGCGGGGCGCGACCTGGTGAGACGGCTGTGGCTGCCCGACGGGCTGGTCACGCTCGCGGCGACACACCTGCCGCCGGTCGGCGAGGACGACCCCACCAAGAGTGCCCTGCGCCGATACGTGCAAGAGGGCTACGACGCCAGCGCCTCCTACAGTCAGAAGCAGGTGATGGTCGACGAACTGCACTACTTCCTCACCCAGATGCGTACCGGCGACACCGTCTGCACCATCTCCGGCGGACGCCTCCACGTCGGACTCGTCGACAGCACGGCCGAGCAGGTCGAGTCCGAGGGCGGGCTCACCAATCTGCGCCGGAAGGTGACCTGGCTGCGTGATGTGCCCTACGACGAGTTGCCGGAGGCCCTCCAGCAGAAGCTGTCCGTGCAACATGACGTCGTGGACCTCACCACCGTGCTTCCCCTCATCGACGGGCTCGGGCGAAGCGACGAGGAGCTGGCCGAGGAGGCCGAGGCCGAAGACCGGGACCCCACCACGGAGGTACCGGCGATCGTCGCCCGCCGTGACCCGGAATTGCCCGAGCCCACGGACGAACTGGCCACCGAACTGCTCGTCCACGATACGGCGTGGCTGCGTGAGGTGCGTGACCTGCTCGCCGACGAGCGGCAGTTGGTGTTCTACGGACCTCCAGGCACCGGCAAGACCTACCTCGCACTGAAGCTCGCCGAGTTTCTGGGGGGCGGCCCGGAGCAGGTCAAGCTGGTGCAGTTCCATCCGTCGTACGCCTACGAGGACTTCTTCGAAGGGTTCCGGCCGCAGGAGGACACGGAGACCCGGCAGGTGGCCTTCCGGCTGACCGCCGGCCCCCTGCGC
This sequence comes from Streptomyces sp. NPDC093065, assembly GCF_044754585.1. NCBI lineage: Bacteria > Bacillati > Actinomycetota > Actinomycetes > Kitasatosporales > Streptomycetaceae > Streptomyces > Streptomyces sp. NPDC093065. The sequence continues at coordinate 50,325 of NZ_JBIVPJ010000006.1, forward strand.
GAACTCGCCGACCTCGCCTCCCGCGAGGGCAACGGGCACATCCCGCACTTCCTGATCATCGACGAGATCAACCGCGCCAACCTGGCCAAGGTCTTCGGCGAGCTGTACTTCCTCCTGGAGTACCGCAAAAAGTCGGTACGCCTGACGTACTCCGGGGACGACTTCTCGCTGCCGCCCAACCTGTTCGTCATCGGCACGATGAACACCGCGGACCGCTCGATCGCCCTCGTCGACGCGGCCATGCGACGACGGTTCGCGTTCGTGGAGTTGTCGCCGCGTACCGAGCCGACGAGTGGGCTGCTGCGTCGCTGGCTGGAGCGGGAGGGCAGGGAGCCTGAGCCCGCCGATCTGCTCGAAGCGCTCAACTCCCGTATCGACGAGCTCGACTTCCGCATCGGGCCCTCGTATCTGATGAAGAAGGGCGTCTTCCGGGAAGGCGGCCTGGAGCGGACCTGGCGGACGAAGATCCTTCCGCTGCTGGAGGAGCACCACTACGGCGAGGGTGTGGACGTCGAGGCGCGGTACGGGCTGGCCGCGTTGCGAGAGTCACTGGCATGACGACCGCCGGAGACGGTGCTCGCGCGGAAGCGGAACCCGCGACAGCGGAGGTGCTGTCCAGCGTCGAGCTGGTCGAGTACGTTGCTGCGGCCGGCCTCGCCCTGCCCGACGGTGTGGGGCAGGTGCTGGCCGCCGGAGACGTCGTCGACGCGGCGCCCGACCCGTACACGCCCGGCCGCTGGACGGTGCGGGCCGGCAGCAAGGTCGGGGCTGTGAACATCGCCCTGCCGGGCATGCGGGAACCCTTCACCGTACGAGTGAGATCCAAGGTGCCCATCGCCCGGCTCTTCTTCCTGCTCGGCTACAGCCTCGACCCCACGGGCGGATGGCGTGACAGGGAAGTGGACGTGGCCGAGCACCGGGACGTGGTGCCCGCCCTCGCCCATGCCGTGGAGCGACGGGTCGACCGTGCACTGCGCCGGGGGCTGCTTCAAGGGTACCGGGCTGCCGAGGAGAGCTCCCTGGTCGTCCGCGGCCGGATCAGGGAGGCGGAGCAGATCCGGCGGCGGTTCGGTGCGATGCTGCCGGTGGAGGTGGCGCACGACGAGTTCACCACCGACATCGCCGAGAACCGCATCCTGCGCACGGCCGTCGAGCGGTTGCTCCGGCTGCCCGGTGTCCCGCGCGAGGTGCGGCGCCGGCTGCTGCACCAGCGTGCCCGGCTCGCCGAGGTCACGCCCGTCGTACGGGGGCAGCCCATGCCCGGCTGGCAGCCGACCCGGCTCAACGCCCGGTATCAGAGCGCCCTGCGTCTCGCCGGGGTCCTCCTCGGCGGTGCTTCGGTCGAGCACGCTCCCGGCGGGCTGCGCGTCGACGGGTTCCTGTTCGACATGAACCAGCTCTTCGAGGACTTCGTGACCGTCGCGCTGCGCGAGGCCCTGCGTGGTTCGGGCCGGTTGGGCCGGCTCCAGGACAGCCACCACCTCGACGAGGCCTCGGCCATCCGCATGCGGCCGGACTTCGTGCTGTACGGGCCGGACGGCGCCCCGTGTGCGGTGGCGGACGCCAAGTACAAGGTGGAGAAGCGGGGTGGCTACCCGGATGCCGACCTCTACCAGATGCTGGCCTACTGCACCGCGCTCGGCTTGGGTGAGGGGCACCTGGTCTACGCGAAGGGCAACGCCTCGCACGCCGCCCACCGGGTGCGTCACGCCGGCATCCTGATCCACCAGCACGCGCTCGACCTGGACCAGAGCCCGGCGGGACTGCTCGAAGACATCGCTGGTGTCGCACGGCGGATGGGGGCCGGCTGACGCAACCGCGCCGGGTCCCCGCCGCCACAGCGCCCGTATGATCGACCACGCAGTGTCAGTCCGGGGTGGGGAGTGCGCATCGTGCCGCAGCTTGCGTTTGCCAACAGTTTCTGGGAGAGCTACGACGCTCTCGAGAAGCCGGTCAGGAATGGCGTGCGCAAGGCGATGCAGAAGTTCCAGCAACTCACCGTTCCTGAGTTGCAGCAGGACAAGGGACTGCACCTGGAGTCGGTCGAGAAGGCCGCCGACCGCCGCATGCGCACCATCCGCATCAACGACTTCTGGCGGGGCGTCGTACTTGCCCCTGACGACGGCAGTGATGTTTTCCTGCTGGTCAACGTGGTGGCGCACGACGACGCCTACACATGGGCGGCCAAGCGGCTGTACACGACGAACTCCGCGACGCGGGCCCTGGAAGTCCGCAACGTGAGGGCGATCGAGCAACTGACCCCACAGCTCGAGAAGGCGGCCGCCGCGGCCGAGTCGCTGCTGTTCGCCAAGTACTCGGACACCGTGTTGCGCGAGCTGGGCATCGACGATCAGGTGCTGCGGGCGGTGCGGACGATTGTCGACAAGGCTCAGCTGGAGGCGTTCGGGACGCTACTGCCGGAGGACCAGTTCGAGGCGTTGCAGTACCTCGCCGAGGGGTTCCCGCCCGAGGAGGTGTACCGGGACGTGGTCGCCGTACGTCGTCCCGTCGACGCCGGGCCCGACCCGGACGAGACCCTCGCCGCTGCCATCGTGAACACGACCAGCCGGATCACGCTGGTCAGCGGGCCGGACGAACTTGCCGACATTCTGGAGAAGCCGTTCGCGGCCTGGCGGGTGTTCCTGCATCCCTCACAGCGCCGGGTCGCCTACCGGGTGTCCTACGGCGGTCCGGTGCAGGTCACCGGCGGTCCCGGGACCGGCAAGACCGTCGCCGCCCTGCATCGGGTCAAGCACCTGCTGACCCGGTCGCCCGACACCCGGGTCCTGCTCACCACGTACACCAACGCGCTGGCCGCCTCGCTGCGCGAGAACCTGGCCCTCCTCCTGGACGGTGACGAGTCGTTGCTCGGCCGGGTCGAGGTCACGACCGTCAACGCGTACGCGCACGGTGTGGTGGCCCGTCACGACGGCAAGGTGCCCTCCCCCATCGGTGACCGGGAGGAGCGGCAGGTGTGGCAGCGGGTCGTCAAGAAGCTCGGGCTTCCGTGGACGGGGCAGTTCCTGGCGCAGGAGTACCGGCATGTCGTCCTCGCCCAGGACCTGCGCACTCTGGACGCGTACCGAGCCGCCTCCCGCCGTGGTCGTGGCAGTGCGCTGTCGCCGATCCGCAGGGAGCAATTGTGGCCCGCCGTCGAGATGTTCGAATCGATGTTGCGCGACCAGAGGGCGACGACGCATCTCAAAGTGTGTGCCCGGGCGGCCGAACTGCTCGCGGCGTCGGCGCCGACGCACGACCACGTGGTGGTCGACGAGGCGCAGGACCTGCATCCGGCTCAGTGGCGTGTGCTGCGTGGCGCGGTGGCACCGGGCAGTGACGATCTGTTCCTCACCGGGGACCCGCATCAGCGGATCTACGATTCGAGGGTCTCGCTCGGTTCGCTCGGCATCGCGGTGGCGGGACGCACCCACCGGCTGCGTATCAACTACCGCAGCACCGAGGAGATCCTGGCCTGGTCCACGGGCATCCTCAGCCCTGTCTCCGTCGACGACCTGGGCGGTGAGGGCAGCGACACGCTCGCTGGCTACCGTTCGCTGCTGCACGGGCGCAGGCCACAGGTCGGAGGGCACGGCTCGGAGCACGCGGAGATCGCGGCGCTCGTCGAGCAGGTCCGCAGGTGGATCGCACAGGGCATCAAGCCCTCCGAGATCGGCGTGTGCGCCCGGTTCAACGTGCTCCTGGACAAGGCCTACGACAAGCTGACGGCGGCCGGCGTTCCCGTGGTTCGGGTCAAGGACCAGCCGGCGCCCGGCGCGGACGGGGTGCGCCTGGCCACGATGCACGCCATGAAGGGGCTGGAGTTCCGCTGTGTCGCCGTGCTCGGAGTGACCGCGGGAGCAGTGCCGTTCGCCCGCGAGGTGACTCCCGCGGCCGTGGACGCGTTGCAGCACGACTCCGACCTGCTGCGGGAACGCTGCCTTCTGTTCGTCGCCTGCACCAGGGCGCGTGAGGCGCTGGCGGTCTCGTGGAGCGGGGCCGGGAGTCAGTTCGTACCGGACAGCAGGTCGTGACGGGGCATCACCCTCGCGGTTGGAGCGCGCCGTTGCCGATGCCGTCGCGGGCCAGTTCGGCGGCCTGCCTGCTCAGCTCGGCAACCCGGCGCGCCCGTTCCTCGAACTCCTGCAGCCTGCGGAACGCGGTTCCGTAATGGCGCTGCTCGGCAATGTCCATCTGCGGAATGCGGGCTCCCTTTCCGTCAAGCCGGAAGGTCCCGCTGGCGCTCGTGGAACGCCGGGTGTTGGACGTGCTGCGCAGGAAACCCCGTAGGAAGTCCGTGTCGAGCTGGTCGCTGGTCGAGACGGGCTCCAGGCCGCCGTACTCGACGAGACCGGCGCGGGCCAGGTCGGACACGCTCACGGAGGAGCCGTCCAGAGCACCGGGGCCCTCGCCCGCGATCAGCTCCGGCAGCAACTCGGCCAGCAGGCGCACCTGCTCACTCAGTTCCTGCCTAATGGCCCCGTACTCGGTCGCGTAGTCGCGGTGCGACTCCTCCACATAGCGGCCGGGCGTGAGGTCGACCGTGTCGTCGAGGAGATCGATGAGCGGGACGTCCGCGATCTGCTCGGGTGCCGGCTCCAGATCTCCGTCCGGGTCGTTGGCGGTCAGGTCGATCATGCGCACGCTCGTCGCGGCGTCGCCGACGGTCGATGGGCGGCGCAGGTGCCACAGGTGCACGGGGAGGGCGTGCGAGGCCGCGCTGCCCGCCGGCAGGGAGACCACCTGGGTGAGGACGCCGCGGCGTACCAGCTCGGCGCGGATGCGCCGGCCCGCCTTGCGGTATGCGACCGACGCGGGCATGACCACGACGACCCGACCACCGAGGGCGGTGTGGGCGTACGCGTGCTGGAGCCAGGCGAGCTCGCCTTCGGCGCGCGAGGGTGTTCCGAGCTCCCAGCGGGAGTCGAGAAGCAGTTCCTCCCGACCCCAGTCTGCGTCTCCCACCGGGGGGTCGCAGACAACGAGGTCCGCCTTGAGGCTCGGCCACTTGTCGTCGCGCAGGGAGTCTCCGGCAACGACGTCCACGTCGGTACGTCCCGTGAGATCCGCGCGCAACTGGGCGAACCGAGCACTGTGGGGCTCACTCTCCTGGCCTCGCCGTCGCGGCCCGCGGTCCGGACCGACGGCGAGCAGCAGAGTACCGATGCCGCACGCCGGATCGAGGACGGTGGCGTCGGAGGCCACCTCGCCCGCGAAGTGGCGCAGGGCCCGGACGATGCGCGGCGAGGTGACCTGGTCCGACCCGGCCCTGCGTACGGAGTCCGTGAAGCGCTCCGCCAGAGCCTCCGCCACGTCGCTTGCCGGTCCCCTCTCGGCGAGGACATGCGCCAGGCGAACGGCTTCTGCCGGCAGCTCGCACGATTCCGGCGCCTTCCCCTCGGCGAGAACCTGCGCAACCGCCGCGAGTCCCTGGACCATGTCCTCGCCGTACGTCGCCCGCAACGCCTGCCAGAGCTGTACCTCCTCGGATACGTCCTGGCCCTTCCGCTGCTTGCTCAACCACGTCTGCACATCAGCCAGAGCGAAGAGCGGGCTGTTCACACTTCCACCGGCAGGCGCGGGAAAGTCCTCGTACCGCCGCCTCCAATTGGAGACCGCGGCACGGGTGACGCCTGCGAGCCGAGCGATCTCGGAGCCGGTGACCATGGGGGCGTCCGGGACCGCGGGAGTGTCTACCATAGTCCGTAACCGTACACACCGCCTACCGCCGATTCAATGAACCTTTCGTTGACTGCGCTAACGGCACATTGGGGCGATCCACTCGTAAAACACGTGCCGGACTGCACAGGCAGCGGAACGATTGGGATGCTAGCCCGTTCGCTTCGAGACTCAGGCATCGAGTCGATGCATCCCCACAGCGCACGGTGGCCGTTACGGGCGGGGCCTGGCGTCCGCCACTGTTCCGCTGCCGCTCGACCCGCGTCACACCGGCAGCGCATGCAGCTTCTTCCCGTGCAGGGCGAAGACGCGCCTGCCGTCGGTCGCCACCAGCCAGGCGTGATAGTCGCCCGTCTTGTCGTTGAACGTCCAGCGCACCGCACCGGTTTTCGCGTCCATGGCGATGATGCCGCCCTGCTTGTCCAGGTCCGTTGCGCCGTAGAGGGTGTCGCCCGCCTTGACGTACTGGCGCGGTACCTGGAGCCCCGCGTCCGCCAGGGCTTCGGACTTCCAGAGCTGTTTGCCGGTCCGTGGGTCGACGGCCCACATGGTTCTGGCGCTGTCGGCGATGTAGAGGACGTCCTCCAGTACCGCCGGTTCCCTGAAGAGGGACCCGTCCGACGCGTCCAGGGACCACTTCTCCTTGCCGTCGGCCAGGTCGAATGCCTGGAGTGCGTTCCCCTGGGGGACGATGACCAGGTCCTGGTGGACGGTGAAGAAGCCGTAGTTCGTCTTGGTCGTCTTGTGTGTCCACACCTGCCCGCCGCTCGCGGTGTCGCGCACGGTGAGGTTCTTCTTGAAGTCGGTGTAGACGAGGTGGCGGCCCCGGACGGCGGCGTGGATGCCGTTCTGCTCGGTGCCGAGATCGCGCTGCTCCTTCCAGGCGACCCTGCCGGTGGTGCTGTTGAGGGCGGCGATGACGTTGGTCCTGGACGAACCGTCGTCCTCCAGGATCTCGGCGATCACGTACACCTGCTCGCCGTCCACCGCGATCGGCCGCGGCTGCCGGTACTCCTTGCCCAGCCGGCTGCGCCAGGTCTCCTTGCCGGAGGCCGGGGCGTATCCGATGACGGAGCCGTCGTACTCGCTGCTGGCCAGGTACAGGGTGTCCGCGCTGAGCAGCAGGGGTGCGCCGGGGACCGCACCGCCCGGCAGGGACCACTTCTGCCCGCCGGTCGCGGCGTCGAGGGCGGCCAGCGGACTGCCACTGGCGATCACGACGCCGCCCGCGGCCACCAGTTCGTCGTTGTCCCCGTAGGTTTCGGCCGAGGTCGACTTCGTCCACAGAGGTTCGGGAGCCTGGCCCTTCTTGCCGGTGCCGCCACCGTCGTCGGAGCCCTTGCCGTCGCCCTTCGGCTCGTCACCGCCGGCGCTTCCCGGTTCCTCGACGTCCACGGCGTCGTCTTCGCAGCCGACCGTACCGGCGGTCAGCGCCACCAGTGCGAGACCGCCGCCGGCCCACCGCAGTACACGCCGTCGGGACGAAGAGGGGACCGCCTCAGGTGTTCTGTCGTCCGACGTGCTGTCCCGCATGGTCATGTGCCGTACCCCCGTGATTCGTCGGTGCAGGAACCCGAGCAGGAGGCCCACGCCGTACCGAACACACGCACGTACGCCTCTGCGACCAGGAACGTTAGCCGGACTCCCGTGACGCCCACACCGCCGGATCGCAACCGCGACAGCACCGTGAAGCAATCGAGACAATCTTTGAACGGGGCGGGAACGGTCTCCTCTCAGTCGGCCGTGTCTTCCTGACTGCGCCGGTTGGCCCGGTCCACCTCGGGCATGTGTGCCTCGGCCCACTCACGGAGTGCGGCCAGCGGTTCCTCCAGCGTCAGGCCGAGCGGGGTCAGCCGGTAGTGGACGCGGGGCGGGACGGTCGCCTCGACTCGGCGGTCGACCAGGCCGTCGCGGGTGAGGCTCTGGAGGGTGACCGACAGCATCTTCTGCGAGATGCCGGCCATCCTGCGCTGCAGTTCCGCGAAGCGCACCTCCTCCGGGGATGCCTCCGCGAGCACCTTGACGGCCATGGACGTCCACTTGGTGCCGATCCGGTCGAGGAGTCGGCGGGTGGGGCACTGGGGGTCGAACAGGTCTCCCCGGGGGACCTTCGGAGCGCGTGACGTGGAGGAGGTCACCTGGAGCTCACCACCTGTGGCAGAAGTGCGGTCTGGGATCGCCCAGCCTAGTTACCTATCGTTTTCTTGTCACCATTGGTAACCACCTGCAGGAGTAGCCGTGTCCATCGACTCACCTCACCACCCCTCCGATCTCCAGCCTCAAGGCGTCGAACTCCGGCGCCTCGCGGTCAACGGCGTCGAAATCAACGTGGCCCTCCACGGCGAGGGTCCCGCCGTGCTGCTGCTGCACGGCTTCCCGCACACCTGGCAGCTGTGGACCCGTGTCATGGGCCCCCTGGCGGAACACCACAGGGTCATCGCACCGGACATGCGAGGAGCGGGAGCGAGTACGCGTGCGACGGGCGGTTACGACGCCGGCACCCTCGCTTGCGATGCCGAATCGCTGCTGGACGCTCTCGATGTACGTTCGGCCGCTGTCGTCGGCATCGATGCCGGAACTCCACCGGCGTTTCTGCTCGCGATGCGTCGGCCCGACCTCGTCGGGCGGCTCGTGGTCATGGAATCGCTGCTGGGCAGGCTGCCGGGGGCCGAGGAGTTTCTCGCGCGGGGAGTGCCCTGGTGGTTCGGGTTCCATGCGGTGCCGGGTCTCGCGGAGACGGTGCTGGCCGGGCACGAGGCCGAGTACGTCGACTGGTTCCTGGACGCCGGTTCCCTCGGGGAGGGTGTCGATGCCGCCGTCCGGAACTCCTTCGTGCGCGCGTACACGGGGGCCGAGGCCTTGCGCTGCGCCTTCTCGTACTACCGGGCCCTGCCCACGAGCAGCGTGCAGATCGCCGAGGCCGTCGACGGTGGGCGGTTGACCGTCCCCACCATGGCCGTCGGCGCGCATCCGGTGGGCCGGGCTCTCGAACGGCAGCTGCGTCCGGTCGCCGATCGCCTGGTCGGCCACGTGATCGAGGACTGCGGGCACATCATCCCGCTGCATCGTCCCGAAAGGTTGCTACGCCTTCTCGAACCGTTCCTCGCCTCGGGCCCTCGGGGCTTGCCTCCCAGGGGCTGAAGGGAACCGGCCCCGGCCACGTGCCTGAGCCTGCCCCGTCGTCCGGACCGGTGAAGACGTCGCCGGGCGCTCGATCCGGACAAGCATCGATGATCCCGACTCAACGACCGTTGCTCATCGGCGTGTTCATCACATAGGGTCCCGCCAACGACACCACGGCCATGACCCAGGCGTCAGTCCACGACCCAGGAGTGCGACGGTGGCATCACCCTCTCCCCTCTCCGAGACCTTGCGGCGTCTCGACAAGGTCGTCCAGGAGAAGGCAGTCCGTTCCGAGCTGCTGGACGTAGCCGACCTCGCCGCCAGGACGGCCCTTCCCGTGTCCACCGTCCGCACCCTGCTCCGCGGCGGTGCGCCGCCGGACGACTCCGTCAACGACCGGGTCCGGGCGCGGATCGCGGCGCTCGCCGAAGCCGAGATGGCCGTCACCGGCAAACGTATGTCCGACCTGGCCTCGGACATCTCCGAGCGGCTGGGAGTCTCGGCGTACTGGGCCCGTCAGGTATGCGACGGCAAGAAGGTGCCCAGCGTCGAGCTGCTCCACGGGCTCGTCGAGTACTTCGGGGTCGAGGAGGGGGAGGCGTACTTCACCGCGTCGGCCGCCGACGCGCTCAACCGGGCCCTGCTTCCTCTCCTGGACAAGCTGGAACACCCCGAGAGCGACCCCGTGCTCGCCCTGATGGACCGGTACGGTGTGCGGTCCGCCGACCTGCGCGTGCACGGTTCCCTGACCCGCGAGCAGTTGGAACGCCTTCTCGAAGGGGTCCTGCGGTCCGTCGTGCCTCCGGACGGAGGTCGGGAGCAGCCGTGAGCACCAAGGCGATGAAGACCTTACTCACGGTCCTGGGGCGGCACGCCGCAGGGGCCGTTCAGCGGCCGGCCGAGCCGCGGGAGGTCATGGAGGCCTTCTGCGAGGCGATGAGCGCACGGACCGGCAGGCCGATCCGCCTCGTGTTCCGGGGGTTCCCGCCGGACATTCCGGTCTCCGGCATGCGTCTGGACTGCGGGGACCACTCCATCGTCGTCGTGGAGGAACACACGGTCCCCGAAGCCCAGTTGGTCATTCTCGGCCATGAGCTGTGGCACGAGGAGCAGGGGGACTGCGGACACCACGTCGCGGGGATGCCCACCGCCGCCCGTGCCCTGCCCACCGAGCGGGCCGGGGAAGTGATCGAGCGGGCCGTCGAACAGATCCTGGCGGCACACGAGGTGCCCCCGGACGCGCTGCTTGCCGTCGCGGCCCGTACCGAATCGCGTGACGACCGTGATGACCACGAGGCGGACGCCGAGACGTTCGGGCTGCTCTTCGGCCGGGAAGTCCGCACCTGGACGAAAGGCCGCTACGCGCAGGGTCCGGTCAGCGCGGACACCGTGGAGGGCCGTATCAATCTGTCCCTGAGCAACCGCGCCGGGCACATGCTGTCATGAGCCCGTCCTTCCACGTCCCCTACATCGTGCCCACCGTGCTGCTGGCGCTGGCCCTCGTGCTGAAGCTCCCCACGTTCCTGCGGGCCTCGCGCGACCCCGAGGTCAGGGCGACCATGCTCCTGCTGACCTGGGCCACCGCCGTCCTGGTGGTGATCACGCCGGTCAACATAGAGCGGCTCAACGTCCTCACGGGAATACCGAACATCGCCTCCCCGTGGGCCTATTCGTTCCTCACCGCATTCTGCGCCACCGGCCTGACCATGATCATGCGCTGGCGGGAGGAGCCTTCGGCCGGACGGCGGCGCGCGATCCGCCGCATCTACTGGCTCTACGCAGGCGTCGTCGTCTTCCTGTGGCTGACGTTCTTCCTGGCCGACGTCCCCACCGCGCGCGTCTACGACCTGGACACCTACTACGCCGGCACACCCTGGATGCGCGAGCACATCCTCCTCTACATCGCCGCGCACACCGTCTCGTCCCTCGTGGCGGTCTCGATGCTGTGGCGGTGGTTCCCCGAAGTCGCCAACCGCTGGCTGAAGGCAGGAGTGGTCTTCCTGCAACTGGGGTTCGCTTCGGGGCTCGTCTTCGACGGGGCGAAACTGGCCGCGATCGGCGCCCGCTGGTCGGGGCACGACTGGGACGTACTGAGCACGCAGGCCGCGCCTCCGTTCGCGCTCATGGAGGCCGCCCTCGTCGCGCTCGGCTTCATCGTCCCCCAGACAGGGCCTTTCCTCCAGAAGTGGATCCGGGACCGGCGCGAATACCGTCGGCTCGCGCCGCTGTGGCACGCGCTCCGCATCCTCACCCCAGCGGCGGCCGAAGCCCGCTTCGGCCCGTGGACCCCGCTCGACCTGCGCCTGCTGCAACGCCGGCAGCGCATCCACGACGCCCTGCGCATGCTCGGCCCGTACGTCGACCCGGTCCTCTACCAGCGGGCCCGCGAAGCCGCACGGGCCGGGGACGGCGTCCCGGACTCGGACGCGGACGGTGTCGCCGGAGCCATCGCGATCGGTGCCGCCATCAGCGCCTACCAGCAGGGCGGGCCTCCGCTCACCCACCTCCGGGAGCCGCAGTCGGGCGTGGTCGTGGGCGGTCGTATCGAAGACATCGCGTCCGCCCTGCATCGACCCCGACTTCTCCAGGACGTCCGCCGACGCATGCCCCGCACAGAAAGCGCCCAACACCATGGCTGAAGGAAGCTTCACCCGCCGGCCCACCGCAGTGGTCATCGGCGCCAGCGCCACCGGTCTGCTCGCCGCGGCGGCCCTCGCGGACTTCGCCGACGTCACCGTCGTCGAACGCGACCGCCTGCCCGACGGGCCGGAACCGCGCAGGGGCGTACCGCAGGCCCGCCACGCGCACCTGGTGTGGAGCGGAGGAGTCAAGGCCTTCGACGACCTCCTCCCCGGTCTCACCGGGGAGATCGTCGCCCACGGCGGCCGTCTGGTCCACATCATGGGCGACATGGTCTCCCGGGCCCCCAACGAGGTGTGGTTCCGCCGTTTCACCGCCACCCACCACCGCAACCTGGTGTGCTCCCGCGACCTCCTCGACTCCGTACTGCGCGACCGCGTCCTGGCCGACGACCGCATCGCACTCCGTCAGGAGACCACCGCGCTCGGCCTGGAAGGCGAAGCCGCCGCCGTCACCGGCGTCCGCCTGCGTTCCGGCGGCGAGGAAAGCACTCTGGGTGCGGACCTGGTCGTCGACGCCTCGGGCCGAGGGTCGCGCGCGCCGCAATGGCTCACCGCGCTGGGAGCGCCTCGCGTCCCGGAGCGGGAGGTCAACGCCGGTCTCGTCTACGCCACCCGCCTCTACCGCGCCCCCGAGGCGACCCGGGGCACCGACTTCCCCCTCGTCAACGTGCAGGCCAACCCGGCCAAGGCACCTGGGCGCGGAGGCATCATCCTGCCCGTCGAGGGGAACCGCTGGATCGTCACGCTGAGCGGCACCCGGGGCGGCGAACCCGGCGACGACCCGGGGGCGTTCGTCGACTTCGCACTCGGTCTCGACGATCCCGTGATCGGCGAACTCGTCAAGGATCTCGAGCCGCTCGGGGACGTCACCACCACCCGTGCCACGGCCAACCGCCGTCGCTATTACGAGCAGGTCAAACACTGGCCGGACGGCTTCCTCGTCCTCGGGGACGCCGTCGCCGGCTACAACCCCGTCTACGGCCACGGCCTGACCGTCGCCGCCCAGTGCGCCCTCGCCGTCCGCGACTCGCTCGGTGTCACGGGGGTGGGGAGCCCGGGCCTGGCACGCCGTCTGCAGCGCGCCGCCGCACGGCCGGTGGCCGCCGCCTGGGACCTGGCCGTCGGCCAGGACGCCCTGTATCCGGGAGCCACCGGCACCCGGCCCAACAGCGTCGAACGTCTTTTGGCGCGTTTCGTCGACAAAGCCGTGGAGACCGGCGCGCGCAATCCGCGCGCCATGGCGGCCCTGCTGGACGTCATGAGCCTGGAGCGGCCCGCGACCCGCCTGTTCTCCCCCGACATGCTCGTCCCCATGCTCGTCGGCCCCAGAAGGCCGCACCTGCAAGGGCCGCCGCTCACCGACGCGGAGCGGAAGAGCGCTGCGCCGTAGCGCCGTGGTGCCGCAGTACCGTGCTTTCGCCCGCGTCGAGCCGCTGCCAGAAGGCGATCAGTGCGCGGGCCGTCTCGGTGGGGCGTTCCACGTTGGGAGAGTGGTCGGCGCCTTCGACGATCGTCCGGTCGGCGGCGAGGCGGGTGGCCATGTCGTCCTGCCACGGGACCGGCCAGGCGTAGTCGCTGCTGCCGGAGAGGACCAGTTTGGGGATCGGTACGGCGGCCAGTTCGGCGACCCGGTCCGGTTCCGTGAGGAGTTGGCGGCCCGTCGTGGCGAGTTGCTCGGGGGCGGTGTTCAGCCAGCGCCGGTGGAGGAACTCCGCGACGTCGGGCGGGGTTTCGGCCGCCGTCTGCTCCGACCGCGGTGACTTCTGCATCTCCCGCCACAGGATCTCCTTGCCCAGCGTCGGCAGCCACTCGACGAGCAGCCGTACGCGCTCCTGCTGCTCGGGCCGAACGGCGGCCGGACCCGATCCCATCAGGGTCAGGGAAGCCCAGGGGCGGGGAGCGGACGCGGTGAGGACGGCCTCACGGGCGGTCAGGGCGCCCAGGGAGTGGCCGAGGAGGTGCACCGGGGTGCCCGGTGCCTCGCCGAGTGCCGTCGTCTGAGCGCGTACGTCGGCGGCCAGTTCGGGTTGCGCGTACGCCTTCTCGTCCGCCGGGCCGGGGGTTTCGTGCTGGCCTCGGCCGTCGACCGCCACCGTGCGGTAGCCCGCGTCGCTCAGTGGCCGCAGCAGGGGCAGGAAGTCCTCCTTGCTGCCGATGAAGCCGGGCACGAGCAGCACGGTGCCGAGGTGTGGGACGCCCGCGGGCGGGGTGGAGTCGAGGACGGCGAAGGACCCTCGGCCGGTCTTCAGGAGTCCCGCTCGGGTCCGTGGGGGGAGGGCGAGGTTCGGGGGGCGGCTCATGGGAGGAGGGTAGGGGGCGGGGGGTCGGCGCTCGTGCGGTGTTCGACTACGGCACCGGGGCGTTCAGTTCCTGTCGGACCCGAGTGAGGAAGGCGCCGACCGCGCGCAGGTCGCGGTGCGGGGTGAGGGTGTGGACGAGCCGGAGAACGTAGTCGCGGGCGCGGCGGGAGTCGACCTGCCTGAGGATGTCCACCGAGCGGTGTCCGACTGCCAGGCTGTGTTCCAGGTCTCCTGCGTTGAGGTGGGCGGTGGCGACGACCGCGAGCCGCATGCCCACCGATCGGGTGAAGGCGTTCGGTGCCATCGCCTCCGCCTGCTCGTGCCAGGCCAGGCAGGCCCGGGAGTTGCCGAGGTCGCGGTGGATCTCGGCGGCGTCGGCGGCGAGACGGGGGTGGGTGAAGAAGTCGAGCCACTCCGGTGCGCCGTCGGGGTGTGCGGCGTCGAGGAGACGCTCTGCTGCCGCTAGGGAGGCACCGGCCGAACGGCCGTCGTTCGCGCGGGCGTGAGCGCGGGCTTCGACGAGTCGGGTGAACGCCAGTGCGCGGGTGCTCGCGTGGTGGGTGGCGGGGCCGAGCGCGCCTTGGATCATGTCGAGGGCCGTGGCGGGACGGCTGTAGAGGGCGGCGTGCAGGGCCATGGTGGCCAGGACGTAGGTGGTCGCGTCGGGGTCTTCCGCCGCGCGTGCCCAGTACAGGGCACGGTCGAAGTGCCGGCGGGCGGCGGTGTGCCGCCCGGTGTCGAGTGCGGCCCAGCCGGTCAGGCGGGCCAGTTCGGCGCAGATCGCGCACAGTTCGTGCTCGCGGGTGGGCGACAGGGGCCGGCCGAAGAGGGGCAGGGCCCACTGGTCGAGCAGATGGCCCGCGGCCTGGGCCTGGGTGCTGCCGCCGCCGTACCTGGAGTCCCCGTGCCGGACGGCCGCGGCGGCGCGGTGCAGGGCCGCGATCTCCTCCCGGCGGACCCGGTGGCGGTCCGGCGGTCCGGACGGTTGCGCCGGGGATCGGCCGGGGTGGTGCAGGGCGGCGGCAAGGGTGGCGCCGCCCGTCGCGGAAAGCAGTATTCGACGGTTCGGACCGTTGAGACGGTTCAGTCGGTTCATGGACGTTCTCCGTCGGTCGGCTGTCGGCTCAGGCGGCGGTCGCGAGCTGCCCGGCCAGGGCTCGTACGTCTTTCAGGTAGGCGGCCACGGCCGGCTCGCGGCGCCAGGGTGTGAGCGACTCGGTGTAGATCTTCAGGTAGTCGAGTCCGCGGATGCTCTGGAGCCGGGCGAACAGCCGCAGGGACTCGCCTCCCAGCCGCAGCGAGTGCTCCAGTTCGCCCGACTGGGCGTGGGCGGTCGCCAGGACGGACAGCCGGATGCCGCGGGAGCGCGCGTACGCGTCGCCGGGCATCGAGCCCAGGGCGTGCCAGGAGAAGGTGGCCCGGGGATGGCCGAGGTCGCGGAAGATCTCCGTGGCGTCGGTGACGATCCGCTGCCGGGAGAAGAACTCGATCCAGGGACGCTCACCGACTCCCTCGGCCGCGCCACGTTCCTGGAGCCGCTCGGCGGTCGCGAGACAGGTGGCGGCAGCCCGGGCGTCCCGCTGCCGGGCGTGAGCGCGTGCCTCGATGAGCTTGGCGAACCCCAGCACGCGCGGGTCTGCGGTGGGGACCCGCTCGTAGGCGCCCTGGGCCATGTCGATGGCCTGGGAGGTGAAGCCGCGCATCAGTGCCTGCATGGCCATGGTGCTGAGCACGTACGAGCCGAGGTGCACGTCGCTGCCCGCCTTGGCGAGCCGCAGTGCCTGGATGAAGTGCCGCTGGGCGGCCTGGTGCTGGCCGGCGTCGAAGGCGGTCCAGCCGGCGAGCCTGGCCATCTCGGCGGTCACCGAGAACAGGTCGCGTCCGTCGTGCTCGGTGTACCGGCCGTCCAGGAGCGGAGTGACCCGTTCGTACAGATAGGCACTGAGTGATCGTGACTTCCATGTCGCACCGCCGAACCGGGAGTCCCACAGGCGGGCCGAGTCGGCGGCCTCCCGCAGTTCCTGGATGTGCGTCCGGTCGACCGTGATCCGGCCGGAGGGAGGTGACAGGGGTTCGGTCGGGTTGACGAGCCACCGGGTCACCGGTTCCGAGAAGACCGAGACCACGAAGGGAGAGCTGGCGAGGAAGGTCCGCCGGTTCACTGTGCTCCAATACGACGATGCTTCGCTGATCGCGTCGCGTTGGCCCCTGGGGAACTCCAGGCCGGCGTCGCGGTCCAGGTGTCCCGGCCGCTCCATGCCGGTCTCCCCCAGGCCGACCGGCCTGCCCAGCCCTTCGGCCAGCACGGCGCAGATGTGCTGCGGTACGGGCCAGCGCGGGCGAACGCCGCGCCGGCACCAGTTGGCCACGGAGGTGTGCGTGTATTCACTGGTGATTCCGTGCGACAGGCAGATCTGATTGAGGCGGTGGGCAAGTCTTTTGTGACTGATACCGGATTCCTCGATCAGAGCCTCCAGCCGGACGTTTCGCTGCGGTCGGGATTGCTTCTCCGCGGCCACGTCAGTCACGTGCGCCCACCTCCTCCGAGGGCCGACTACGCGTTAAAGCCACTATAGGGGCGCTCAGTTGGCGTGAGCGTCGGCCGCGATTCATGAGCCCCCTCATGAGCCCTGCAGAGGTTTCGCGGGGGCTGATCTCCTGATGAAAGACAACCCGGTTCCCAGGAGGGAGAGGATCGTGCGAAAGAACGGAAAGAAGAATTCCGTGCACGGCTGCCATGGCCGTGCCAGGCATTGGGCGGCACTGACGGCTCGATGGGCCGCCGCGTTGCTGTGCGCCTACGTGCCCTTGGTGGAAGAGCTGCCGCCCCTGATGCCGGCTCCCCTCCTCAACGTCCTGGCCCTGCTGGCCGCGCTGCACGCCCTCCTGCCGCTGGACGGCACCTCGCGTGCGGTCACCACGGGTGAACCCGCGTCTCCGGTCTGCCGTTCCGGCTCCGCGCACCGGGTTCGGACCGCCGACACCTGCCGTCCGGTGCGTGCCGCCGGCAGCCCGTGGTCCGTCGCGCACCGTCGTGACCGCAAGCGGCCCGGCGCGACCGCGGCGCGCTGTACACATCGCTCGGAGCGGTTGCCCTGCCGCGGCGTCCGTACCGACTGCGCCGGCGGGCGGGTGCCGCCGGGAGGCGGCGGTCCGGGTGGACCGGCATCCGTCAGCTCGTGCTCGCGCGCCCAGTGACCCGGTGCGGTCCGAGCAGACGGCACGGGACAGCTCGCTCCGTGGCTCCGCCGTCCCCGTCCGGCTCCACCCGATGGAGCCGGGCCCGGGGCGAGCGAGTCACGGCGTCCGTCAACCGGCCGTCGGTGAAGAGGGCGCCGACGCCGTCCTCCAGGGCCCAGCCGGATGGAAGCGCGCGGTTCGCCACGGCAGCGAGGTAGGACGACCGGCGTCCCGGCTCACTGATGTAGTGCGGACAGACCGAGCCGGGCAGCAGGCCCAGCCCGTCGGCGAGGTGGGTCGGCGGGCCGAAGGAGTCGGTGTGGGAGCCCTCGGCCCAGCAGTTGGCGCCCGCGCTGATGCCGCACAGCAGGGTCCCGCGGCCGTAGGCCTCGCGCAGGAGCCGATCCACGCCGTGCGCGCGCCAGACGGCCAGCAGGTTCACGGTGCTGCCTCCGCCCACGTAGACGACGTCCTGGCCGAGCACGAATGCGCGCAGAGCCTCGTCGTCGAGTTCACGGCGAAACAGCGGCAGGACACTGGGCTCGCAGGGGCGTTCCCGGAAGGCGGCGAGGAATCGCTCCACGTAGGCGGGGGCGTCGCCGCTCGCCGTCGGAACGAAGCACACCTTGGGCCTGGAGGCCCGCACCCGACCGAGCACCCAGTCGTCGAGCAGACCGTCTTCGTCGTCGGAGAAACCGCCCCCGATGAGGGCCACACGCGGTTGCGGATCGACGGTCACGAGGGTGCCTCCTCAGGGCAGGGTTCGACGCCCGCGTCCTCGCCCAGGTGTGCCGGGGTGCCCGGCAGTCCCGGGGTCGGAGCCGAGGTCGACCAGTGTGCTGTACTCCCTGACCGAGCACGGCCGCAGAGGCAGCCTCGGCCGGGCACCCGATTCTCGCCGCGCCGGCCGGATCTGCGTACCCCCGCCGGGCGTACCGATGATGTCCGGGCCGGCCGGCAGTCGTTGTGGGGACGAGAGCGAGGAGATCTGTCATGTCCGTCGAACGACCCTTCGTACAGCAGCCCACTACCGAGCTCGACGCCCGCTACAGCTCCGCGCTGAATCCCCGTCCGGGCGCCGCGGAGGTGACGGCCACCGAGTGGGCCGAGGCCCGACGGCGCGTGGCGGCCGCCGAGATCTTCTGGGTGGTCACCGTGCGGCCCGGCGGCGGGCCGCACATCACGCCGGTGATCGCGGCGTGGCATGCCGGTGTGCCGTATTTCTCGACCGGACCGGGTGAGCAGAAGGCCCGGAACCTGGCCCATGACGCGCACTGTGCGCTGCTCACGGGCTCGAACTCACTCACCGAGGGGTTCGACCTGGTCGTCGAGGGCGAGGCGGAACCGGTCGGGGATCCGGCGGTGCTGGAGGAGGTGATCGCGGCGTACGAGGCGAAGTACGGGGCGCACATCACGTCGGCCGAGGGCACCTTCCACGGGATCGGGGACGCCATGCGGAGCGGAGACGCGGTGCTGTTCGCGGTAGCTCCTGTCACCGCGTACGGGTTCGGCCGGGACGACGGGGTCTACAGCCATACGCGGTGGTCGTTCTGAGGCACCTCAGGGAGACGGGGGGCACGACATGCCGGTGTCGCGGCCCCCGCTCACCAACCCGGGTAGCGGGACCACCAGTACGGGTCCCAGCCCGAGACGTACTCGCTGCCGCTCGGTGAGTCCGTCACCTCGGTCAGCAGGTCGCGGGCCAGCGTGTCCATCACCCAGGACAGTTCGTGGCGGCTCACCAGGTCCACGGGCAACGCCTCGACGCCGTGCGCGGCGCCCAGCAGTGCGCCGGTCACGCATGCCACCGAACTGCCGTCCGGTGCACCCGCCGCGAACTCCAGCGCGGTCCGGAACTGGGCACGGCCGGGGAACGAGGCCGCGGCGTAGACGCCGCCGCGCAGGGCCGACGGTGCGGTGGCGTCCGGCGCCAACCGGGCCAGGTCCCGGGGCTGTGCGGGCTGGTCGAGGGCGTGTTGGAGTACTTCCGCGAGGGGTGGGGGCTGAGCGCCGGTCGCCGCTTCGTCCGTGGTGGCGAGCGCGGCGATCCCCGCCTCCATCGCCTCGCGGACGAAGTGGTCCGCGTCGTCGGGTGCGGCGTGAGTGAGGCAGTGATGGACCAGCAGGGCCGCGTGGATGGAGGCGGACCGTGCGGCCGGATCCCCGTGGGTGAGTGCGGCGATTTCTCCGGCCTGCCCGGCCCACCTCGTTCCGGCGACCGCCACCGGCAGTGATCGGGTCAGGCCGTGGCAGCCGCGGCTGGCGGTGGCCATCCGGTCGACGGGGCCGCCGATCCGGGACAGGGCCGCCACCGTTGCCGGAGCGCTGCCACGCCGCTCGGCCAGGGCGGGCACACCCGCCAGCCAGCCGTCGGGCCACGCGCCGTCGACAACGCCGGAAGCCCAGCGGCGGCGCATCAGTTCGACCTCGACGCCCTGCAGGGCCGCCCACCGGCAATAGGCGTGCAGGACCACCGAGGGTGGATGGCACATCCCCTTGTGCTTCCCCCGCACCATCGCCCGGATGATCCCCTCCACGGTGAAGCAGGCCAGCTGCGTACTGACGCCGGCTCGCAGGGGTCCGCTCGCCGGGGCCTTCCCCCGCAGCGACCCCAGCGTGTCGCCGACTGCCGTCCCGAGCATCATTCCCCGGACCCGGGATTCCCTCCTGAGCGCCCTGTCGCGCCGGCCGTTCTCGTCGGTCATCTCGACCTGCCCCCTCGCGTGTCGGTCAGGAGCCGGTCGGCTCTGCTGTCATCCTCGCAGGGGGCGGTGGTCCGACGTGTCAGCGGCCGACCGTCCAGGTCACGGAGTTGGACGTGAGGTCCCGGACGGCGTGACTGCGGACGGCGGTCGTCGTGTCGGTCACCGTGGCGGTCACCTTGTGGGTGCGCCTGCCCGCCGGGACACCCAGGGCAGCCGGGAGGACGGAGGTCCTGCCGCGGGCGTGCCTGGCCTCGCGTCCGTCGACGTACCAGCGCAGCTGCGGGCGGGAGAGGCCCGTGCCGGGGCCCAGGCCGGCGAGTTCCACGGAGAGGCGGGTGAAGCGGGAGGTCTTGACGGTCGTGTCCCGCAGTGCGGTGAGGGCGTTGGCCGAGCGGTAGAAACCGGCGATCATCGCCTCCCGGCCGGGGAGGTTGAACCGGTCCGTGTCCAGTGAGCGCATGATGGAGTTCTCCGTGGGACGGTAGACCCCGTACTCGTAGTAGTCGGCGCCCTCGAAGATGCCGACGACGCCGCCGCTCGGGTCGGTTTCGCCCAGCCACGGCGCCCACTTGGTGCGCTGCCTCGCCATGTCGTCCGCCGTCAGGGTCGAGGCGTTGGGCTGGGCGGGCTCGGGGTAGGGGTAGTCGCCGTAGCCCTCGTACTGGTACTCGTCGGCCAGGAGGCCTATGGAGTGGGCCATTTCGTGGGCGGCTATCAGGGTGGACCGGTCGTTGTCGGAGGAGAGCGTGGAGACGCCGTCGTAGCCGTAGTCCGCCGCGAGTCCGGAGTAACCGGCACCGCCGTACTTGGCGGAGTTGGAGACCACGATCACCAGGTCGGTCGCCGGTGCCTTGTCCGCGTAGGTCTTCGTCTTGTCGAGGTCGACGCAGATCAGGCGCTCCGTGTCGCCGCACCAGAAGTACGAGCCGAGCGCGGTGTTCTTCACGACGTCCTGGGCCGGGTCGCCGGTGACGCCGAAGTCCTGGGAGACGGCCTTCACGGCCCAGACGTTGAAGAGGCCCTCGTAGCTCTTGTACGGGTCGATGTCGGTGACCTCGTCCCACTTCGTGCGGGCGTCCGCGAGGAAGTCGTCCTGCTCGGCGGCGGTGTAGCCGTCGCCGATGATCGTCACGTCGAGGCGGTCGGCGGTCGGGCCGGTCTCGGCGAGCGGGACGACCTCGCCGTCCCGGACCGCGGTGGAGGTGCGTCGGCGGGCGTCGGCCGGGACCCGCTGGACGTGCGGACTGCTCGCCGGTACCCGGGTGCGCGCGCCCTCGCCGGCCGGCTCGGGGAAGTACTCCACGTCGACGTGCGAGCCGGTGTCCGACATCGGCGCGTCCACCGCGCCGGCGGCCTCGGCCTCGGCCAGGGGGGCGGAGAGGGCGAGGACCAGAGCGGTCGCCAGCACCGACCTGCGAATGCCTGTGTGCACGGAGCTCTCCCCGACCGATCGACATAACTGGATGCATAAGTGAAGTTAAGTCGGCGATTAAGCTAGGGGGCGACGAAGCTTCTGGCAAGGGCCGTTGGGACGCGCGGAGGCCCGTGCACGCACACGGCGCCCTTCAGGAGTTGCCCGACCTAGTCCGGGTCAGCCGCCGACCCGCAGCGCCCCCAGCAGCATCGGCAGCGATGCGTGCAGCTCCCGCTCCCAGTAGGCCCAGCCGTGGGTCCCCGGGCCGTAGAAGTCGGTTGTCAGGTGCCTCGCGCCCACGCGTTTCAACTCGGCCGCGAGCGCGTGGTTCTGGCGGTTGAAGTCGGCTTCCAGGGCGCTCGTGCTGCCCGGCGGGTCCAGGGGTCCTGTGGTTCCGTCGCCGCAGGACAGGTAGACGGGGATCGACCTCAGGCGCTTGGCGAGGTGGTACGGGTCGTGGGCCTGCCAGATGCGGCGTTGGGCGACCGGGTCGCCCCAGACGCGGAGCGGGTCGTTGTCCTGGCCGGCGAAGAAGCCCATGATGCGGTCGATCGACTCGTCGTTCAGGAGGGGATGCGCGGAACCGGAGTATGCGGCCGTCGCCTTGAACATCCCGGGGTGCCTCGCGGCGTACAGCAGGGCGCCCTGGCCGCCCATGGACAGGCCGGCGACCACGCGGTTGCCGCTCGCGCCCCAGTCGTGTTCCAGGAGCCGGCGCAGTTCCTTCGTGTGGAACGTCTCCCATGCCGGGTCGCCGCCCTGCCCGTGGTTCCACCAGTCGCTGTACCAGCCGTTCCAGCCGGCCTCGGGCATGACGACGAGGACGTCGCGCAGGCTGTCGGTCTCCGCCACGTCCGTCATGCTCGTCCACGACGTGTAGTCGCCGCAGCAGCCGTGCAGGAGCCAGAGGGTGGGCCAGTGCTGCCGGTGATCGCGGCCGTGCCGGTCGTTCACGGTCCAGCCGTCGGGGGTGAGGAGGCGGACTGCGACCGTGCGGCCGCCCAGGGCCGTCGAACGGACCGACAGGTCGACCTGCCGGTCCGCGACCCGGGTGACGCCGACGACTTCCGCACCGGTGTGCCGGGTGGTGTCCGGCTGCTCCGCGGCCGGCGCTTTGGGGGCGGTCGGCGTGAGCACGGCCAGCAGGACGGCGAGGACCAGGAGGACTCTGGCCCGCAATGGGTTCCGGACGGTGGGCACGTTCGCGAACACGGCGGCTCCCTGGGTGGGTTGCTGATCGTGGTGCGGTGGTGCGTCGGCGCGGTGGTGCTCGCGGCAGGCGGTGGCCCGCGTGCGGGTCAGGGCCGGTGCCCGCGCGGCAGGATCAACAGCGCGTCCCCGACCGGGCGTTCACCCGTGGCGTCCGACGGGCTGTTGAGCACGGCTCCGTCGGCGACCATCGTCGTCGAGCCTCCGCCGTCCAGGTTGACCGCGTCGCGCAGACCGAGTGACCTCGCGACCTCGGCGCTCTCGCCGATGCTGAGTCCGAGCGAGTCCGTGCCGCGCCCGTCGGCGGTGACGAGGACGGTGCGGCCCGCGGCGTCCACGCCTGCCAGGGTGCGGGGGTTTCGTTTGTGGACCCAGCCGTAGTACCAGCTCGGGTCGTCGGGGTGCACCATGCCGTCGGTGGCGGGGGTGACGTGGATACGGCCGTCGCGGACCAGTTCGGGCCCGGCGTTCACGATGTCGGTGCGGGGGGACGGGGTGACTCGGCGGCCTCGGGCGTCCAGCAGGGTCGTGGTGACCCGCAGGCGGTGCCCAGTGCGGGCCAGGGCCGTCAGGTCCGTGACGCGTTCGCCGGTCGCCTGGACGGAGCTGCCGCCCGGGGGCAGTGTCCCTCCTCGTGGTGAGCGGAGTTCCACGACCCGGTCGTGGGCGTCCAGTACGGCTTCCACGCCCTCGCCCTCGGGGGTGCGGGCGCCGTAGTCCGGGGTGAAGGTGACCAGCTCGTCGGGGTTGGTGCAGGTCACGTCGTGCAGCGGCAGGGAGGTCGGGGCGTCGCCCTCGGTGCCGCCGCAGTTCCTGATCAGGCCGGGAACGCGGTTGATGCCGTTCAGGCGGAGGGAGGCGGTGGGGGTGGTGACCCGGCCCTGCCAGGTGAGGCGGGTGATCTCCGTGCGGCGGGCGTCGTCGTGGATGACGAGGCTCGGGCGTCCGGCCACCGGTTCGCTCAGCAGGCGTCCGTCGTAGACGCCCACTCCGGCCGGGTCGCCCGGTGCGCCCGCCTCGGGGTCGAGGACGAAGAAGCCGGCGTTGACCGCGGCGGTCGCGGCCGCGGACGCCGAGAGTTCGCTGGTCGTCTCGCGCCTCTCCAGGTCGGGGCCGTACGACGCGTCCAGGGTGCCGCGGAACCCGCGCGGGTCGACGGTCAGTACGTCGACGTGCCACGGGCCGCGGTCCGTGGCCTCTCCGTCCCAGCCGGTGTACACCGCCGAGCCCGAGTAGCCGGCGGCACTCAGGCGGGTGCGTTCGGCCGTCGCGGTGGTCTGCGAGCCGAAGGTTCCGATGCGGACCCGCCAGCCGAGGGTGCCGCCTGGATGGTCGGCCGTCTCCGGGGTCCGCACTTCCTCCACCCGGGCCCGGAAGCCGTCCCGCCGCAGATCGGCGGCCAGTTCGCCGGCGCTCACCCGGTCCTTGAGCGCCGTCGGCGGTGCGTCGGGGTCAGGGGAGGTGTCGCCGCCGGGGATGGAGACCTCCACCGTCCAGTGGAGTGCGGGGTCTTCGGTGTTCCCGCGCACGATCCGGGTCAGGGTGACGCCCGGCTGGAGGGTGGTCGTGGTGCGCGTCTCGGGGAGGCCGGCGGGGCCCAGCGGAAGCGCCTGCCGGGGCGGCGCCGGTGGACGCGCCCCCGGGTGCGGGGACGCCCCGGCGGCCGGTGGGAGGGCGGCCAGCGCGGTGAGGACGCCCAGGACGGCACCCGTGGCACACAGTCTCTTCCTCATCTGCCCCGCCTCGCACCGACCACGGACACCGACCGACCCATGCTGCGCACAAGTATCGGCCGGTTCCGGCTCACGTCAAGGCGGCCCGGTGGGCATCGGGCCCTCTCCGTGCCGCCCCGGCGACTCCTCAGG
The DNA here is from genome assembly GCF_044754585.1 of Streptomyces sp. NPDC093065. NCBI lineage: Bacteria > Bacillati > Actinomycetota > Actinomycetes > Kitasatosporales > Streptomycetaceae > Streptomyces > Streptomyces sp. NPDC093065. The sequence goes on from NZ_JBIVPJ010000006.1 coordinate 74,439, forward strand.
GGATCCGCGCGACGCCCACGTAGAAGCCGCTGCGTTCCCGCGCCGGTGCCGGTTCCTCCTGGTACCACTCGGTGGCGAACACCAGGCCGGGATCGACGAGTTCGAGTCCGGCGAAGAAGGGCTCGACCTCGCTGCGGGTGCGCATCCGCAGCGGGATCGCGCCCTTCTTGTACGCGGCCTCGGTCTCCCGCTTCAGCTCCGGGTGCTGGTCGGCGGTGCCGTGCGAGAGGAGCAGGTAGCTGCCGGAGGGCAGTGCTTCGACCAGGGTGTGCAGGAGGCGGTACGGGTCCTCGTCGTCGGGCAGGAAGTGCAGCAGTGCGATCAGGGAGAGGGCGATCGGACGCTCGAAGTCCAGTACCTCGCGGGCGCGTTCGAGGATCGTCGCGGGCTGTCGGACGTCGGCGTGGAGGAAGTCGGTGGCGCCTTCGGGGGTGCTGGTCAGCAGCGCTTCAGCGTGCCGGAGGACGATCGGGTCGTTGTCCGCGTAGACGATCCGGGCGTCCGGCCTGATCGCCTGCACGATCTGGTGCAGGTTGGGTTCGGTGGGAATGCCGGTGCCGATGTCCAGGAACTGGTCGACGCCGGCCTTCGCCAGCCAGGCCGCCGCGCGGTGCATGAAGGCCCGGTTCCGGGCCGCGTTGCCCCGTGCCTGGGCCGGGAGGGTCTCGCCGACCCGCTGGTCGACGGGGTAGTTGTCCTTGCCGCCCAGCAGCCAGTCGTACACCCTGGCGGGGTGGGGCTTGCTGGTGTCGATGTGGGGTCTGGGTACACCGGCGGTCACAGGACACTCCTCCGTACGCGGAACGGCACCGTCGGGTCGTCACCCTAGCCCGTGTCCGGCGCAGGTCACGAGGTGTTGGCGGTGGGCGCCGGCAGGTGAGGGGCGGGCGGGGCCCGCCGCGGCTCGTTCTCGTGCCAAGATGACGTTCCGACAGGCACTCACGCAGGTGCTCACCGCGCGTATGCCAGGCATGTGCCGTGTGTGGCACACGAGTTGAGGACGGAGTCAGGCCGCATGACCTCCCTGAGCAGTGGTGAGAGCGCCGCCCACCCCGACCGGATCGACACGAGCAGGCCCCATCCCGCCCGCATGTACGACTACTTCCTCGGCGGGAAGGACAACTACGAGGTCGACCAGAGGGCCGCCGAGGAGTTCATGAAGGCGGCCCCCGAGGTGCGCGAGGGCGTCCTCGCCAACCGGCACTTCATGCACCGGGCGGTGCGTCACGTGGTGGCCGAGGGCGGGGTCCGACAGATACTCGACGTGGGCACGGGTCTGCCCACCGAACCCAACGTGCACCAGGTCGCGCGGTCTCTCGCCCCGGAGACCCGGGTCGCCTACATCGACAACGATCCGATCGTCGCCACCCATTCGAGGGCCCTGTCGGACGACCCGGACACCGCCGTGGTCCTGGCGGACCTGCGCGACCCCCGCGCGATCCTCGACCATCCCGAGGTGCGAGCGGTCATCGACTTCGACCGGCCGGTGGCGCTGCTGCTGGTGGCCGTCGTGCACTTCGTCGCCGAGGCGGAGGACCCGGCGGGCATCGTCGCCACGCTGCGCGACGCGCTGCCGGCCGGCTCCTACCTCGTCCTGTCGCACGCGACGGGCGACGTCCACGAGGACCGGCGCGAGGACGCGGCGGCCGTCTACAACGGTGCCACCGCGTCCCTCAACCTGCGTTCGCACGGCGAGGTCCTCGACCTGTTCGGCGACTTCGCCATGGTGGAGCCGGGCCTGGTCCGGGTCACCGACTGGCGTCCCGAAGAGGCGCGGCGCCCCGACGCCCCGCCGATCGGCATCTACGGCGGAGTGGCACGGAAGGGGGCCTGAGGAGCGGCTACCCCTTCTGCTCCACCCGCACCCAGTCCACCTCCGCCTGCACTCCCCCGGCCGCGATCCGGTCCACGCTGGACTGCGGCAGCCCCCAGTACGGGCTGGTGACCTGGTTCCAGCCGGCCGGGTACGCGCCGCCGAGCGCGAGGTTCAGGATGACGTACTGGTCGTGGTCGAAGACCCAGGCGCCGCGCGTCGACTCCAGCTTGTTGCGGGTCGTCTCCTGGACCACACGGTCGTCGACGGAGAACTTCATGCCGGTCGGCGTCCACTCCACCGCGTAGGTGTGCCACTGGTCGACCCTTCCGCCGTCCGGATACACCTGGCGTGCGCCGATGTTGCCGTCGGCGGAGTAGCCGGGGCCGTGCAGGGCGCTGCTGGTCCAGTCGCCGTAGCCGATGTTCTCCATGATGTCGGTCTCGCCGGAGGCCGGCCAGGACACGGAGGGGTCGTCGACGTTGCTGCCGAGCAGCCAGAAGGCGGGCCAGAAGCCGTCGCCGACGGGGAGCTTCATGCGGGCGCTGACCCGGCCGTAGGTGAAGTCGAACTTGGTGTTGGTGTCGATGCGGCCGGACGTGAAGTCGTAGGTGCCGCCGCCTGCCTTCGTGCAGCCCTTGCAGTGCTCGGCGCGCAGGACCAGGGCGCCGTTCTCCAGGCGGATGTTGTCGGCCGAGTCGACGTAGGCCTGCGACTCGCCGTTGACGGAGCCCATCTCGGTGCCGGTGCGTACGACACGCCACTTGCCGCGGTCCAGTGCGGCCGAGGTGAAGTCGTCGAAGAACGTGGTCCGGTAGGCGCCGGACTGTTCGCCGGGCAGTCTCGGGTAGGCGGCGGACGCGCTGCCGCCGGTGCCCCAGACTTCGAACTCGTAGAGGGAGTAGCCGAACTGGGCGGTGGCCGGGGCGGGGTTGTAGAAGGAGCGGCGCTCCTTGCCGAGCATGCGGACGTAGCGGCCGGTCGCGGGCTGGGTGAGGCGGACGTTGTCGTGGCGGCCGGTGGCCTCGCCCGGGGACTTGACATCCGCGCGGCGGGCGGTGACCTCGGCGGCGGAGGGCCGGTACACGGTGCGCCAGGTGCGGTTGTCGTCGGAGACCTGGAGTTCGTAGTCGACTGCGTAGGCCGCCTCCCAGTACAGGTCGACGGTGTCGATGGTGGAGGTGGCGCCGAGGTCGACGGAGACCCAGCGGTCGGCGTTCCAGTCGCTGGACCAGCGGGTGGCGTCGGCCTTGAGGTCGGCGGGGTGGCCGCCGTCGGTGACGAAGGCCGGTGAGTTGCCGGCGTGCTGGTAGACGTTCGAGTACGCCGGGTGGTTCAGGGCGAGGTTGGTGCGGGTGGTGGCGGCGGGGGCCGGTTCGCCGCCGTAGACCTTGAAGGAGAAGAGGGAGTAGCCGTAGGGGGTGGCGCGTTCGACGCCGCGCATGCGGACGTAGCGGGCCCGCACCTCCTGGGGGTAGGTGTGCGCGGTGACCGATCCTCCGGTGCCGGCCGTCTCCGTGTAGAAGGGCGTCCAGTCGGTGCCGTTGGTGGACGCCTCCAGGACGTATCTCTTGCCGTAGGCCGCCTCCCAGTCCAGGGTCACCCGGTCGACGCGGATCGTCGTCCCGAGGTCGACGCGGATCCAGGCGCTGTCGGTGAAGTCGCTGGACCAGCGGGTGCCGCCGTCGCCGTCGAAGGCCAGGCCCGGTGCGGTGCCGGCGTTCTCACTGGCCGAGGCGGTGACCGCGGCCGGGTCTGCGGCGTGGGCAGAGGCCGCGCGGTCGGTGTCCCAGGCCGCTGCCGCTGCGGCGGCGGCCGCCGGCCGGGCGGCGGCCGGGGTGGCGGAGGTGAGGGACGGGACCGCGGCCAGCAGGGCGAGGGCGGTCAGGGCGGTCAGGAGTGTGCGGGGGGTACGGGACGACATGCGGTTCTTCTCCTTGGGACGACTCGACAATGTCATGAACCTGACAGAACCGTTCGTGCGTGCGGACCGTGGTGGGCGCGGACTCCCGCATCCGCACCCACCACGGAGTCTCAGGCGGCCCTGCGCTCCCTCCCCCGTGCCCGGCCGATGATGTCCGCGTAGTGGTGTCCGCTGCCCTTGATGGTGCGGGCCTGCGTGGCGTAGTCGACGTGGACCAGACCGAAGCGCTTGTCGTAGCCGTACGCCCACTCGAAGTTGTCCAGCAGCGACCAGGCGAAGTAGCCGGCCAGCGGGGCTCCCCTGCGGGCGGCGGAGGCGCAGGCCGCGAGGTGGGCCGTCAGGTACTCCTGGCGCTCGGGGTCGTCGATCGTGCCGTCGGGACGGATCACGTCCGGGAAGGCGGAGCCGTTCTCGGTGACGTACAGCTTGCGCGCCCCGTACTCCTCGGTGAGGCGCAGCAGCAGATCCTCGATGCCGCCGGCGTCGATCTCCCAGTCCATGCCGGTGCGCGGGACGCCGACGCGGCGGACGGTGCGCACGTGCGGGGCGGGTCCGGCGGGGTCGTCGGCGACGGTCTGGGGGAAGTAGTAGTTCAGGCCCAGCCAGTCCAGTTCGGCGCCGATGAGCTGCATGTCGCCGGGGCGTTCGGGGAGTTCGACGCCGTAGAGCTCCCGCATGTCCTCGGGGAAGCCGCGGCCGTGGATCGGGTCCAGCCACCAGCGGTTGGTGTGGCCGTCCATGCGGCGGGCGGCGGCCAGGTCCTCGTCGCGGTCGGTGGCGGCGTGGATGGTGGAGAGGTTGTTGACGATGCCCACCTGGGCGTTCGGGGCCGCCGCGCGGATGACCTCCATCGCCAGGCCGTGGCCGAGGAGCAGGTGGTAGGACGCGCGCACCGCCGCGGTCAGGTCGGTCCAGCCGGGGGCCATCTTGCCTTCCAGATGGCCGATCCAGGCCGAGCACAGCGGCTCGTTGAGGGTGGCCCAGTGGTCGACGCGGTCGCCGAGGCGTTCGGCGACTGCGGACGCGTACGACGCGAAGTGCTCGGCGGTGGCGCGCTCGGGCCAGCCGCCGCGGTCCTGGAGCACCTGGGGCAGGTCCCAGTGGTAGAGGGTGACGGACGGGGTGATGCCGGCCGCCAGCAGGTCGTCGACGAGCCGGTCGTAGAAGGCCAGGCCCTTCGCGTTGACCGGGCCGTCGCCGCCCGGCACGACCCGCGGCCAGGCGACGGAGAGGCGGTAGGCGTTGGTGCCGAGCCGCCGCATCAGCTCGATGTCCTCGTGCGTGCGGTGGTAGTGGTCGCAGGCGACGTCGCCGTGGTCGTTGTTGTCGATCTTCCCGGGGGTGTGCGAGAAGGTGTCCCAGATCGACGGCGAACGTCCGTCCTCCGCCACGGCTCCCTCGATCTGGTACGCCGATGTGGCCGTGCCCCACAGGAAGTCGTCCGGGAGTGCGGCGAAGTCGATGGTCACGAAGGTCCTTTCGGGGTGGGGGTGAAGGTGCTGGGGCGTGCCGGTCACTTGACGGCTCCCGCCGTCAGGCCCGCCACCAGGTAGCGCTGCAGGAGCAGGAAGCCCGCGACCACGGGCACGCTCACGACCAGCGAGGCGGCCATGATCTGGTTCCAGTACACGTCGTTCTGCGTGGAGTAGCCCTGGAGTCCGACGGCGAGGGTGCGGGTGGCGTCGTTGGTCATGACGGAGGCGAACAGGACCTCGCCCCAGGCGGTCATGAAGGCGTAGACGGCGACCGCGACGATGCCGGGGATCGCGGCGGGCACCACGACCTTGAACAGGGCGCGCAGCGGTCCGCAGCCGTCCACGAGGGCCGCTTCGTCCAGGTCGCGGGGTACCGAGTCGAAGTACCCGATCAGCATCCAGATGGAGAAGGGCAGCGAGAAGGTCAGGTAGGTGAGGATGAGGCCGCCGCGGGAGCCGAACAGGGCGATGCCGGTGGCGTTGCCGATGTTCACGTAGATCAGGAACAGGGGCAGCAGGAAGAGGATGCCCGGGAACATCTGCGTGGACAGGACGGTCACCGAGAAGACGCGCTTGCCGCGGAACTCGTAGCGGCTGACGGCGTAGGCGGCGAACACCGCGATCACGACCGAGCAGACGGTCGCCGCGCCGGCCACGATCAGCGAGTTCACGAAGTACTTCGCCAGCGGCACCGTCGACCAGATGTCGATGTACGGGCGGACGGTCAGGTTGCTCGGCAGCCAGTGGAACTGGCTGGAGACGTCCTCGAGCGGCTTCAGCGAGCTGGAGACCATGACGTACACCGGCAGCAGGACGAAGCCGGTCAGCAGGGTGAGGAAGACGCGGCGGGTCCAGGTGAAGGAGCGCGGCGCCGCCATCGGGGACCTAGACATCGGCCGTCTTCCTTTCCCGGGCGTTCCGTGGGGTCCGCGGGGTCCGGCCGGCCCGCGAGGTCAGGAACAGGTACACGCCCGTCACCAGCAGCAGGAAGAGCAGCAGCAGGACCGACATCGCGGAGCCGGTGCCGAAGTTCCAGGTGACGAACGACGACTGGTAGATGTGGATGGAGATCAGGTCGGCGGCCTCCGGCGCCGCCTTGCCGAACAGGACGAACGGCGTGTTGAAGTCGTTGAACGTCCACAGGAAGAGCACCAGGACGAGGACCTGGTTGACGGGGCGCAGCGACGGCAGGGTGATGCGGCGGATCTGCTGCCAGACGCCGGCGCCGTCCAGGGCGGCGGCCTCGTACAGCTCCTTGGGGATGTTCTGGAGTCCGGCCATGACGATGAGGAAGGCGAACGGCCAGCCCTTCCACACCGACACCACGAGCAGCGCGACGAAGCTGTTGTCGCCGATGAGCCAGAAGGAGGGCTTGTCGGTGAGGCCGAGCTGGTCGTGCAGAACGTGGTTCACCAGACCGTTGTCGTGCTGGAACATGAACGCCCAGGTGATGACGGCCGCGTAGACCGGCAGGGCGTACGGCACCAGGAAGATCGCGCGGAGCAGGCCCCGGCCGCGGAAGGCGTCCTGCATGGAGATCGCGGCGGCGGTGCCGATCAGCCAGCACAGGCCGACGGAGAGGATCGTGAACGCGCAGGTGACGAGGAAGGAGTGGAGGAGCGCCTCGCCGACGGGGGCGTCGAAGTCCACCGACATGGTGAAGTTGTCGAGGCCGGTCCACGGGGCGGTGGTCCAGTCGCGGATGTAGAACTGGGTGAGTTCCTTGAAGCTCATCACGATGCCGATGGCCATCGGCACCAGGTGGACGAGGAGTTCGAGGATCAGGGCCAGCAGGAGCAGCAGGTAGGGCAGGCCGATGCGGCGGATCCGCCCGGGACGGCGGCGGGGTCCGCGCGCCGTCCCGGGGGAGCTCTTGCCGACCGTCCGCTCGCCGGGCTGCGCCGAGGCGGTCGTGGTGGTCATGGCGAGGTCCGTGTCCGTGTCGGAGTCGGTGGGGCTGTGTCGGGGGTCGGGGCGCTCACTTGTTGGGCATCTGCTGCTGGGCCTTGGCGAGCTTCTCCTTGACGGACTCGGTGGTCACCTCGCGTCCGTTCGCGGCGTCGGCGAACAGCTCCTTGACGGCGGTGCCCACCGCGGTCTCGAACTGCGACTCGTCGGGCACCTGGGGCAGGGCCGCGGCGCTGGTGGCGAGGGTCTCGCGCAGGACGGCGGTGCCCTGGGTGTTGAACGCCGGGTCGGACTGGGCGGCCTTGACCGGCGGGATGGAGCCGTACGCCTTGTTGAGGAGCTTCTGCTCGGCGTCACTGGTCATGAACTTCACGAACTTCGTGGCGCCGTCGATGTTGTCGCTGTTCTTGAAGACGGCCATGTTGATGCCGGCGACCATGGAGTTGGTCGCCTTGTCGGCGCCGGGGGTGCCGGACGCGACGGGGGCGGGCGCGACGCCCCACTCGTCGTCCTTCATGCCCATGGTCTTGAAGGTGGCGGAGGCGGTCTGCCACAGCACCATCGCGGTCTTGCCCTTGGCGAAGTCGCTGAGGGACTGGTTCTGCGCGTACTCCGCGTTGCCGGGCGCGACGACCTTGTCCTTGGCCATCAGGTCGACGTACTGCTTGACGGCCGCGACGGCTCCGTCGGAGGTGAAGTCGGGCTTGCCGTCGGCGGTGAAGAAGTCGGCGCCGTGCTGCTTGGCGAGGACGAAGACCTGGTGGATGTTGTTGGACAGGTTGGAACCCTCGGCGCCCAGGCCCCACTTGCCGCCCTCGGAGATCTTCTTGCCCGTCTCCACCAGCTCGTCCCAGGTGGCCGGGGGCTTGGTGATGCCGGCGTCGGCGAACATCTGCTTGTTGTAGTAGAGCGCGTAGGCCATCGAGTACAGCGGGACCGCGGCCGGGTCCTGGTCCTTGACGCCGGTCGAGCCCAGCGCGGAGTCGACGAAGCGGTCCTTGCCGCCGATCTTCTCGAAGTTCTTCGCGTCCCAGGGCAGCAGTGCGCCGGTGGCCTGGAGGGAGGCGCTCCAGGTGTTGCCGATGTTCAGGACGTCCGGGCCCTGGCCGGAGGTGGTGGCGGTGAGGATCCGGTTCAACAGGTCGGACCAGGGCACGACCTCCAGCTTCACCTTGATGCCGGTCTCCTTCTCGAACTTGTCGAGTTCGGGCTGGAGGACCTTCTTGTCGACCTCGACGCTGGCGCCCTGGTTGGAGGCCCAGTAGGTGAGTTCCTTCGGCGAGTCGTTGGATCCGCCGCCCGAGGAGGAGCCTCCTCCGCAGGCCGTGGCGGCGAGTGCGAGAGACAGGGTGACGGCGCCTACGGCCGCGGCTCGGATGCTGCGCATGGCTCCTGGGTTCCTTCCGGGAGTCGGTCGGGAAGTTTCCCGACGGCGGCCTCGGTTGTTTCCTTCCCGAAGCCCCTCATGGCTTAATTTAGGACGTGAGTTAAACCCCGAGAGAAAGACTCGTCAAGGTCTCGCGCACGTTCCGGGGACGCGCGGGAGCAGGAAAGGAAGGGTCCTGATGGCCAGGCACGGCGGGCGCACGGTCCGTGACCTGCGGCGAGAGAGCCGCAGCGCCGTTCTGCAACGGTTGTATTTCGACGGGCCGATGAGCAGGCTCGCGCTGGGCTCGGCGGCGGGCCTGAGTTCGGGATCCGTCAGCAACGTGGTCGCCGAGCTGTTGGCCGACGGACTGGTGGAGGAGGCGGGCAGCCTCGGCGCGGACGGCGGCCGCCCGCGCACCCTGGTCCGCGTCGCGGCCGGCCGGGGACGCCTCGTCGGCGTCGACGTCGGCGAGACCCGCGTACGCGTCGAGCTGTTCGACCTGTCGATGTCCGAACTGGCGCGGACGGAGCGCGTGTTGCCCGGGCACGGCTCGCGCTCCTACGACGTCGGCGTCGTCGCCGGGCACATCCTCGACGGCGTCGCGGAGGTGCTCGGCGCCGACGGTCCCGCCCAGGGCCCCGGTGAGCTGCTGGGCGTCGGCATCGGCGTCCCCGGCATCGTCGAACGCACCGCCGCGGGCACCCTGGTGCACGGCCAGACCGTCGGCTGGGACGCGGTCCCGCTGGAGGCCCTGCTGCGCGGCTCGGGCCGGCTGCCCGCGCACGTGCCGCTGTTCATCGAGAACGGCGCCCGGACGCTGGGGCAGGCCGAGATGTGGTTCGGCGGCGGACGCGGCGCGCACAACGCCGTGGTCGTGCTCTTCGGCTCCGGGGTCGGCGCGTGCGTCGTCACCGACGAGGTGGAGCAGGGACGTGCGGTGGAGTGGGGGCACCTGACCGTGCAGGTGCGGGGGCGCCGGTGCCGGTGCGGGGCGCGGGGGTGCCTGGAGGCGTACGCCGGCGCGGAGGCGCTGCTCGCGCGGTGGCGGGAGGCGGGCGGTCAGCCGCCGCCCGGGGCCGACGAGGAGGCCGCGCTCACCGCCCTGCTGTCCGCCGCCCGGCCCGCGGACGGGGGCGAGCCCGATCCGGTGGCGGCGGAGGTCCTCGCCGAAACCGCCGAGTACCTGGGCGCCGGGCTGGCCGACCTCGTCAACCTCTTCCAGCCCGAGCGGATCCTGGTGGGCGGCTGGGCCGGGCTCCAGCTCGGCCCGCCCTTCCTGGAGTCCGTGCGGGCCCACACCCTGGCCCACGCCCTGCGCCACCCCGCCGCCCGCGTGGGCATCGCGCTGGGCCGTCTCGGCCCCGACGCGGTGACGGTGGGCGCCGCGATCCTGCCCCTGGCGGCGTTCTTCGCCCGCGGCGGCCGGCGGGTGCCGGTCGACTCGCCCGCGCCGGTGCCGGCGTGGCGGGCGGCGCTCGGGGGAAGGCTGGCGGGACAGCGGGGTGAGGGCACCGGTCTCGACGGCGCGACCGGCCCGCCGCCCGTTGCCTCCGGCGACCGGACATGACACCGGCGCACACCGTCACCGCCGACGCAGCCACCCGAGACCGACGGCAAGGCCGTCCACGGCCATCCGCCACCGCCACCGGCACCGGCACCGGCACCGGCATCGGCATCGGCATCGGCATCGGCATCAACAGAGCCACCGCACTGAACACCGAACCCGACAAGACGACCGGCCCGCCACCCGGCCCCCCCCCAAGACCGGACATGACACCGACGCACACCGTCACCACCGACGCGACTACCCGAGACCAACGGCAAGGCCGTCCACGGCCATCCGCCACCGCCACCGCCAGAGCGACCGCACTGGACACCGAACCCGACGGGACCACCGGTCCGGCGGCCGGACATGACGCCGGCGCACGCGGTCACCGTCGGCGCGACTGCCCGAGGTCGGCGAGGAGGCCGTCCAGGGCCTTCGCGAGAGCCTCCGCGTTGGCCGGGTCGAACCAGGTGGTGCGGATGCGTTCGTTGTTCCCGTTCGGCGTCTCGTGGTCGGCGGCGAGCCGGTCCAGGGAGCGGGACTCGTCGCCCAGGGAGCGGCCGACGCCCTGGAAGAGGCCGCGGACGTAGTGGTCCGCGTCGTCCGGGGCGATGCCGTGGCCGACGGCCCACGAAGCGAGCGTGGCGAGGTAGGCGTAGTGGGTGGTGAGCGTGCCGGTCAGCGCGGACAGGACGTCGAAGGCGGCCTCGTCCGTGACGGGGAGCGCTCCGCCCAGCCGTGCGAAGAGGGCGTCCACCTCCGGGTGCGAGGGGTGCACCACCGTGACGGAACGGCGTTCGCGGACGGTCGGCAGGGGAATGGCCCGGACCAGTGGGGCCCTGGTGCCGAGCGTCTGGCGCAGCTCGTCGTTGCCCATGCCGGCCATCACGTTGACCAGGATCCTGTCGTCGCCCACGTGCACTCCGGTCATCGCCTCACGGCACTGCTCGCGGCGCATCGCGAGGATCACGATCCCGGAGCGGTCCACCACTTCCTGGTTGTCGGCGCACACCCGCACGCCCTCGTGGCGATCGGACAGCTCCGCGGCCGTGCGGGCTCCCCGCGGCGAGAGGAACACCTCCGGCGCGGCGCCGCCCCCGTGACGCAGTCCCGTCACGAGGGCCCCGCCGATCTCGCCCACCCCGATGATGCCGATGTGCTTCACCATGTCCTCCTCCGATGTCATGCCGGTCGCGGTCTTCTCCACAACAGGGTGACGGCCAGGACGCCTGCCAGGCAGGGTGCCGTCCCGGCCCAGCCGAGCGCCGACGGCAGGCCGGTCGCCCCGGAGGTGTCCTTGATGAGCAGTCCGGTCAAACCGGTACCCGCGCCGAGCGCGCACAGTACGGTCGCGACGGGCCGGGCCCACCGCTTGTCCGCCCGTACGCTCCATATCGACCAGAGCCAGGCGAGCACGCCGAGTGCTCCGACGACGGACAGCAGGACCAGGTAGGTGGTGACGGCCGAGTCGATCCGCGTCTGGGAGTACGCGGGATAACCGGCCCTGATGTGATCGGCCAGCAGACGGCTGTCGGCCAGGTCCGCGTAGGGGGCCGCCGTCGCCAGGACGGTCAGCCCGAGCCCGGCGTACATCGCTCCGAGTGCCCCTCGGCCATGGGTTGTCGTGGTCACGGGTCTGCTCTCCGTTGTCTCATGTCGAAGACGGTCGAAGGTGCTTTCGGCGTCACGCCGTCAGGGCCGCGCGGAGGAACTCCCGGATCTCGGACCGGGCCGCCTCGGCCCGCGGTTCCACACCGGGCAGGGTGAGGAACGCGTGGCCCGCTCCCGGGTGTTCGTCCAGCCGCACCAACGTCCCGCTCGCTCGCAGCCGCTCGGCGTACCGGCGTCCGTGATCGGCGAGCGGGTCGTGGGCCGGCACCACGATCAGCGCGGGGGCGAGCCCGCCCAGGTCGTCGGCGTACAGCGGCGAGAAGGCACGGGCGTCGGTTCCCGGCGGGAAGGCGAGCCGTTCCAGCAGCCGGAGTTGCGGCATGGCGAGGGTCGGGGTGTCCACGTGCTCGGCGACCGACGGGTAGTCGTACATCGCCGCGGTCATGTCGACGGCCGGGTTGACCAGCACCTGAGCCTTCAGTCGCAGGCCGGCCTCCCGGGCGCGGATCGCGGTCAGGGCGCTGATCAGTGCACCGAGGCTCTCGCCGAAGACCGCCGTGCGCGCCCGGTCGACGCCCCACCGCGCGGCGTGTCGCAGCACGTGCCGCAGTACGTCCCAGCCGTCGTCGGCGGCGTCCGCGAGCGGGCTGCCCGGGGCGACGAGGCGGTGCTCGACCGAGACGACGACCGCGGGCAGTCGGGCGGCGAGGTGACTGTTGGCCCAGTCGCACTGCACCGCCGTGCCCACGAAGCCGCCTCCGTGGACGTGGACCACGAGCGGCAGGCCGGTCCGGTCGGCGGCTCCTCCGTCTTCCGTCGGCAGCGGCCGGTACACCCTCACCGGGAGGTCGCGGCCCGGCAGCGCGACGTTCCGCCACTCGACAGCGGCGCCGGGGTCCGGTTCCCCGAGGATCGCCCGCGCCGCGCCGGAAGCCCGGTAGCGGTTCTCCGCCTCGCGGTAGGCGATCAGTTCCCCGGTCGTGATCGTCTCGAAGTCCGGCAGCGGTGGCCGTTTCGCAGCGGTGTTCTCGCTCATGTCCGCGTCGCTCCCCTTCATCGCCCCTGCCGCGTCCTTCTCCCCGGCAAGCATGTGCACTCAGTATGCACGCGGTGCGTGCAATGGCAAGTGCATGGGTTAGACTGACCCGGACGAGAGGGGCGAGATGGCAGGCCGAAGGCGTTGGTCGACCGAGCAGATCCTGGACGCGGCGGCGGAGCTGCTGCTGACGGGCGACGCCGAGACGTTCAGCGTGCGCAAGCTCGCCGCGGCGCTGGGGACCGACTCCTCCAGTCTCTACCGGCACTTCCGCAACAAAACCGAGCTGCTGCGCGCGGTCGCCGACCGGATCCTGCTGTCCGCCATGGACGGCTACCGGCCCGAGGGCGACTGGAAGCAGCGCCTCACCGCTGTGGCCCTGCGCCTGCGCGAGGCTTTCGGGCAGCAGCCCCAGCTCGCCGCGGTCTGGGGTCGCCACGGATCGGGCGGCGCCGGTTCCCGGCTGGTGATGGAGGAGGTGCTGCGGGCCCTGCGCGCCTCGGGCCTGCCCGATGACGGGATCCCGGCGCACTACCACCGGCTCGTGGTCCTGATCGCCTCGCTGATCACCGCCGAGGGCGGCTTCGGCGCCGTCGGCGCCGAGGAGTACGAGCAGGGCATGGAGCAGTTCCGGGTCGCGGTGCTGGGCGCCGATCCCGACCGCTTCCCCACCCTGGCCCACTTCGCCCGGGAGATCCGCCCCCTCGGTGCGGACCGCCGCGCCGCGTTCGAGGAGATCCTCGCGGCCCACCTCGCACACGTCGAGGCCGCGACCCCCTGACGCGGGCCCCGAGCCGCTACGCCGAGTCCCGTACCACCAGTTCCGGGTCGAAGATCACCGACGTGGGTTCGGTGCGGGCGCCCTTGATGTGGTCGTCGAGGAGACGTGCCATCGTGGCCGCCATCTCCTCCACCGGCTGCCGGACGGTGGTCAGCCGGGGCCGGCAGGTCACGGCCACGCTGGAGTCGTCGAAGCCGACGACCGCGACGTCCTGCGGCACCCGGCGTCCGTGGTCGCGCAGCACCTGGACGGCGCCCTGGGCCATCAGGTCGTTGGCGGTGAACACGCCGTCGGTTTCGGGGTGTTCGGCGAGCAGGGAGGTCATGGCGGCCATGCCGCTGTCCACCGTGAAGCCGCCCTCGGCCACCGGCACGTGGGGATGCCCGTGGCGGGCCAGGGTGTCGCGGAAACCGGCCAGCCGCTCCTGGCTGGCCGCGACGGCCAGCGGACCGGCGACGGTGGCCATCCTCCGGCAGCCCCGCTCCAGCAGGTGCTCGGCGGCGAGCCGGCCGCCGTCGCGGTGGGCGAGGTCGACGTAGCTGAGCGGCACCGGACGGCCCGGACGGGCGAACAGCACCGCCGGCAGTCCGGCGCCGGCGAGCAGGGCGGGCAACGGGTCGTCGGGGTGGGTGGACACCACCAGCGCACCGTCGGCGCCGCCCTGTCTGAGGTACGCCACGACCTCCTGGCGGGCCTCGGGCGTCTCGGCGAACATCAGCACCGGATGCATCCTGCGCGGCCGGAGGTGACCGACCACGCCGCCGACGACGCGGCCGAAGAACGGGTCGGCGAACACCCGTGTGGCGAACGCGTTCTGCTCCGTGTCCGAGGCGTCGCCCGCGCCCGAGACGACCAGGGCGACGGTCGTGGTGCGCCGGGTGACCAGTTGCCTGGCGGCCTGGTTGGGCGCGTACCCGGTCCGTTCGATGGCCCGGCGGACCAGGTCCTGGATGGCCGGGTCCACGTTGCGGACGCCGTTGACCACCCGCGAGACGGTGGCCCGGGAGACGCCGGCCTCCCGGGCCACGTCCTCCAGGGTCGGGGCCTGTCTGCTCATGCCCGCACCCTAACCGGCCGGGTGCGGCGCACGGTAGAGCGCTCTCCCCGCCGTCACGCGGAGGCCGGCTGCACCACCTCCAGGTCCGCGACCAGCGGCACGTCCCCCGCCGATCTCCCGGCCAGCACCCGCCAGCGCCCCTCCTCCGTGCGCCAGGCGTGCTCCGCCACCGACCAGTGGCACAGCGCCCGCGCCGGTACCCGCACCGTCGCCGTCACCGTCTCCCCCGGGTCCGCCCGCACCGCCGCGTACCCGGCCAGCCACCGTACGGGACGGTCGAGCGCCGACGCGGGCCGGGCGAGGTACACCTGCACGACCTCCCGGCCCGCCCGCGCACCGGTGTTGCGGACCCGCACCTGCACGGCGAGGTCGTCGCCCGCGCGGGTCGCGGGCGGGACGGTCAGCTCCTCGTAGGACCAGGTGGTGTAGCCGAGTCCGTGGCCGAACCAGTAGGCGGGCGTGCGGTGGTGGCGCAGCCAGCCCCGGTAACCGAGGTGCAGGCCCTCGTCGTAGTCGAGACGGCCGGCGGCCGGGCGGGTACGGGTGACCGGGGCGTCGGCCAGGGCGGCCGGCCAGGTGGTGGGCAGCCGCCCGCCGGGCTCGGCGCGGCCGAAGAGCACGTCGGCGAGGCCGCCGCCGGCCTCCTGCCCGGGGAACCAGGCCAGAAGCACCGCGCCCGCCTCCTCTCGCCAGGGCATCTCCACCGGGCCACCGCTGTTGACGACGGCGACGGTGCGCGGGTTGGCGGCCGCGACGGCGCGGACCAGGGCGTCCTGGGGGCCGCCGAGCGCCAGGCCCGTACGGTCGTAACCCTCCGACTCCCCGTGCTCGGTGGTGCCGACGACCACGATCGCCGCGTCCGCCGCACCCGCCGCGCGGGCGGCCTCGGAGAGCGACGCGGCGTCGTCCGGAGCCGGTGGGGCCGCGACCACGACGGTCGCCCGGCCGGTGCCGGGCGCAAGCTCCCGGCGGGCCACCAGCAGGGCGTCCTGGCCGACCGCGAGGTCTGCGGTGGCGTACTGGGCGGGCGGGTTGACGTGCACCACCGCCGGGTCGTCGGTGAGGGGCGGGAAGTCGCCCTCCAGCAGGGTGCGTCCGTCCAGGGTCAGGCTCATCCGGCCGAAGCCGGCCACGCCCAGGTTCCAGCGGCCCGCGGTGCGGGGGCGCAGCCGGGCGCCGATCTCGACGGTGTGCGCGCCCGGCACCAGGCGGGGCTCCAGCAGACGTCCGCCGCGCCGCCGTTCGGCGTACAGCTCGTGGCCGTCCGCGTCGAGCATCCGCAGCAGCACCCCCGGCAGGCCGGAGCGCGGGTCGGTGCAGGCGTCCTGGTCCAGCGGGGGTGCGGGGCCGTCCGGTCGGGGGCCCGGGACGTGGACGACGCGGGCGCGGCCACGCAGGGCGGCCCGGATCCCGTCGAGGACTGACACCTCGTCCTGCGGGAACACGCCCGCGCTGCCACCGCCCTGGGTACGGGTCCGCGCGGCATGCGCACCGATCACGGCGACGGTCCCGACGCCTTCGGGGTCGAGCGGCAGCACGTCCCTGTTGGCCAGCAGGACGGCACCGGCGGCGACGGCACGGCGGGCCAGGGCACGGACGTCGCCGACGCGCGAGGGATCCGGGCCGGACGGTTCCGTGCCGGACACCGTGTCCCGGCCCCGGGTGCCCTCCGCGCGGATCGAGGGATCCGGGCCCGGCGCACCCTCCGCACCGGGCGAGGGGGCAGAAGCCGGCGACCCCCCGGCGCCGGACAGCACATCCCGGGCCGAAGAACCCTCCAGGCCGCACGACGGAACCGGGCGGCACGACGGGTCCTGGCCGCACGACGGAACCGGCCCCGACGAGACCCCCGTCCCGGCCGGCAGGGGCAGGCCCGAAGCAGCCTCCGCCCGGGACGGCGTGCCCGGGGCCGCCCGGCGAGGCGACGCGCCCGGGGCCCCCGATCGGGGCGCGTCGTGCCCACCCAGCGCGCCCAGCCAGGCCGCGAGTCGCAGGAGTCGACGTGCCTTGTCGTCGACGGCCGCCTCGGGCACGTCGCCGTCGGTGACCGCCTGTGCCAGCGCCTCGCCCCAGGGGCCGCCGGGTCCCGGCATGGCGAGGTCGAGACCGGCTCGGGCGGTGTCGAGGGTGCCGCGCACCGCGCCCCAGTCGGAGACGACGACGCCGTCGAAGCCCCACTCGCTCTTCAGCGGGTCGGTGAGCAGGGCGTTCGCGGACATGCTGGTGCCGTTGACCGCGTTGTACCCCGCCATGACGAGCCGGACCCCGGCGGCCACCGCCGCCTCGAAGGGGGCGAGGTAGACCTCCCGCAGCGCCCGCTCGCCCACCCTCACGTCGACGGTGAGGCGGTCGGTCTCGGAGTCGTTGGCCACGTAGTGCTTGGCGGTGGCGGCCACACCGTGGGCCTGGACCCCGCGGACGAGCGCGGCACCGGTGCGGCCGGTCAGCTCGGGGTCCTCGGAGAGGCACTCGAAGTGCCGGCCGCCCAGCGGACTGCGGTGCAGGTTCAGGGTCGGGGCGAGGAGGACGTCCACGCCCTTGCGCCGGGCCTCGGCGGCGAGCAGACCACCGAGGCGTTCGACAAGGGCCTCGTCCCAGGTGGCGGCGAGCGCCGAGGCCGAGGGGAGCAGCACGGAGGTGATCCGCTCGTCCCAGGCCTCGCCCCGTACGCCCGCCGGACCGTCCGACATGACCAACTCCCGCAGTCCCACGGCCGGTTCAGCCTGCGTGCGCCAGGTCGTGGCGCCGGTCAGCAGCAGCGCGCGGGCGCGAGGTGTCAGTTTGCCGAGCAGCCGGTCGATCTCTTCGTCACTCGTCCCCACCCGGGCGTCCCTCCTCCTTCTCGTCCCGCGACGTCAGCTGTAGACGCCGAACTCGTACAGCGAGTAGCCGTAGCCCGTGCCGCGTGCGGTGCCGTTGACGCGCACGTAGCGGCCGGCACCGGACACGTCGAGGGTGTCGACGCCGCCGTTGCCGTCGGTCACCGTGGACACGGTCTGCCAGTTCTGCCCGTCGTCGGAGGTCTGGACGGTGTAGGCCCTGGCGTAGGAGGACTCCCAGTACAGCTGGACGTGCCGGAACGTGGTGCGCGCGCCCAGGTCCACCTGGAGCCACTGCGGGTCGCTCCAGTCGCTGGCCCACCGGGTGTCCGGGTTGCCGTCCACGGCGTTGGCCGCGGTGCAGGGGCAGTCGCCGTAGCTGGGCTGGAAGGAGGACGCGGTGGCCGGCTTGCCGAGGGCGACGTTCGTGCCGTCGACGGCGGGCGGCACGACCCGCACGGAGCGGGTCTCGACGCCGACGTTGCCCTTGCCGTCGGTGGCCTTCACGTACAGCTTCCAGACGCCGGGCCGGTCGGGGGCGGTCACCTTGAGGCGTCCGCCGCCGAGGTCGGTCGCGGGCAGCGTGGTCAACTGCTTGTTCTCGTCGATGTAGTTGCTGTTGGACAGCACCTCGTAGGCGATCGGGTCGCCGTCGGGGTCGGTCGCGTTCACGCTCAGTTCGAGGTCCTTGCCCGCCTGCACGTCGCCCGCGTCGCCCGCGACGCCGAAGCCGCTGATGACGGGCGGGGTGTTGTCCGCGGAGGTGTCACCGCCGTAGGCCTCCTTCACGGCGTAGTACGACAGCCGCTTCTGCCCGGCGGGCAGCAGGTTGAACCAGATGCCGCCGAAGTCGTACTCGGTGCCGTAGTGGAACAGGGTCGCGCCAAGGGCGACGCCGCGGTGCCCCGTGACGCAGTTCCAGGCGTCGGTGTAACCCTGCGCCTTGGCCCGGTCGGTGGGTTCCTCGGGGACGCCGTTGGCGTCGTCCGGCACCTCCCACTCGCCGGCCGGTCCCGACTCGGTGACGATGTACGGCTTGGTGTAGCCGCCCTGTTCCCAGGCGGAGCGCACGTCGCAGACGGCGTCGTAGGAGTTGACGGCGTACAGGTCCAGGTCGGGGGCGTTCTTCTTGTAGTAGGGCCAGGCGCCGACCCAGGCGTCGGTCGAGGTGACGGGATGGTTCGGGTCGACGGTGTGGATCTTCTTGGTGATGTCGTTGACGAAGGTGGTGTAGGCGTCGCGCTGGCGCTCCAGTTCGTCGCCGCCGTAGCAGTTCTGGAGGCCGAGCACCGACTCGTTCCCGACGTTCCACATCAGGACGCCCGGGTGGTCCTTGTACTCCTGTACCCAGCGCGGGAACTCGGCGAGCATCTGGTCCTTGTACGCCGTGTCGGTCAGGTAGTCGACGCAGCCGCCGCTGCCCGGACCGCCGCCGGGCTGGAGCCAGAAGCCGGCGATGACCTTGACGCCGTGGGCGGCGGCGGAGTCGAGGAGCGGGCGGCTGCTCGCGTCGGTGCCCCAGGTGCGGATGGTGTTGACGCCCATGGATGCCAGGTCGGGCATGTACCGGTCGGCGTCGGCGGGGGACGGCCCCCAGGTCAGGCCCTTGACCGTGTACGGGCTGCCGTCCACGGTCAGCTGCCAGTCGCCCTGGCTTCCGCTCACTTTCACGACGCTGCCGGCGGCGTGTGCCTGTGCCGCGGGCAGGGCGGTGAGGGCGCCGACGGTGAGCAGGCCGGCGGTCAGGGGGGCGGTGAGTCTGCGGGCCGGTGCGAGTCGGCGGGTGGGGGTGCGGGGTCGGCTCATGAAGGTGCGTCTCCGGTCTGGGGGGGGAGTGGGAGAGGCCCGGCCGTTGCGGGGCGTGGACGGCCGGGCCGGTCCGGTGGGGGTGGGGTGGAGCGGGCGTGGGGCGGGGTCAGGGCAGTTCGTAGTCCTCGTTCAGTGCCGCTCCCGCCTCGGGGTGGGTCTGGTCGTAGCCGCGCGCGTCGCACTGCAGTCCGCCGACGATGCAGTGGCCGACCATGGCGTCGAGCGTCGCCTCGTCCCAGGCGTTGAAGAAGTCGTAGTGGAACGAGTAGCCGGCGCCACTGGCCAGTCGCACCTGGGAGAGGTCGCCGTTGACCGGGAAGGCCATCTTGAACTCGATCATCGGCAGCGCGACGGGGTGGTCGGCGGGGCAGACGTTGTTGTTCGTCCCCGGGTTGACCACCGGATACGCCATGTGGCTCTGGTGGTCGGGCGTGTCCAGGTTCTTGCCGTCCCAGCAACTGGGCGCCTGGAAGCGGATGTTGACCTGGACGTCCTGGCGCTCCGGGCAGTCGGCCGGGAAGTCGACGTTGAAGAAGCTGTCGCCGCACTCCCAGCCCTCGACGAAGCCCGGATGGTCGCGGAAGTCCTGGGCGCTCTGCATCGGACTGGCGACGACGTAGCGCAGCCCCTTCGGGAAGGGCCGCACGCTGGTGTAGTCGGTGACGCCGGCCTTGTAGTAGATGGTCTGCACGCCGACCGGGAGGACCGGGCGGTCGCCGTCGAACATGGTCGGCATCCAGTAGCCCGAGCGGTCGCCGGGTGCGAGACAGGTGGTGTCCCCGGCGTCGAGCGAGGCCGTGGTGCTGTTCGCGTCGGTCGTCGTGTTGCCCATGAACGTGTGGTCGTGCGACTTGCCGGGCTGCTGCGGGAAGACGATCGGGTCGTCGGGCGCCGTGTGGCTGACCGCGCAGTTGGCCTGGAACTCGTGGAAGTAGCGGTGCGGCGGCTCCTTCGTGGACGGGGTGACGCCGGTGACCGGCGGGTTCGCGGGGATGTAGCCGTCGCCGTCCGGGTCCTCGGGCGAGGCGGCGGTCGAGACGGCCATGGTGTGCCCGGCGTGCGCGGCCGTGGCGTGGGCGGCGGGGGTGTCCGCGTTGGCGGCGACCGTGCCGATGCCGATCGAGGTCAGCAGTAACGCGCTCGCGACGAGGGCGCCGGACAGAACTTTCGATCTCCGTGGCATGGAGACCTCCTGGGAAGGTCGGGGAAATTCTCGGAGAGCGCTCTCCCGACTCGGAGTGTTGAGGGCGCGGGGGGAGGGTGTCAAGGGATGCGGCAGAAGAAGCGGCGGGTGGGACCAACGTGCTTTATGCCCCCACTTGTTGAACACAGCGCACGGGAATCGGTCGCAACTCTTGACGTCCCGTGGCGGGCAGATGAAGCATGCACACCCAGAGAGCGCTCCCCCACCCCCACTTCGTTCATTTTCCGAACAAGGAGAGCCGCCCGCATGCCCTCTTCCCCCACGCACTCCCCCACGCCCGAACCCTCCGGGGTGCGGCGCCGCAGCCTCCTCGGAGCGGCCGCCGCGGCACCGGTGCTGGCCTCGCTGGCCGGCGCGGGTCCGGCCGTCGCCTCGGCCTCCGCGTCCACGTCCTCCGACTCCGCCGACGGCCCTCGTGCGCTGCCCGGCGGCGGTGACCTCGGGCCGAACGTCATCGTCTTCGAACCGTCCACGGCGAACATCCAGGGCAGACTGGACGAGATCTTCAAGCAGCAGGAGTCGGCCCAGTTCGGCACCGGCCGCTACGCCCTGCTGTTCAAGCCCGGCACCTACAACGGGCTCAACGCCCAGCTCGGCTTCTACACCTCGATCGCGGGCCTCGGCCTCTCCCCCGACGACACCACCATCAACGGCGACGTCACGGTCGACGCCGGCTGGTTCGACGGCAACGCCACGCAGAACTTCTGGCGTTCGGCGGAGAACCTCGCCCTGGTCCCGGTCAGCGGCACCAACCGCTGGGCGGTCTCGCAGGCGGCACCCTTCCGGCGCATGCACGTGCGCGGCGGCCTCAACCTCGCCCCCGACGGCTACGGCTGGGCCAGCGGCGGCTACATCGCCGACAGCCGGATCGACGGCGAGGTCGGCCCGTACTCCCAGCAGCAGTGGTACACCCGGGACAGCTCGGTCGGCGGCTGGCTCAACGCCGTGTGGAACATGGTGTTCTCCGGCGTGGAGGGCGCGCCCGCGCAGAGCTTCCCCGAACCGCCGTACACCACGCTGGAGACGACTCCCGTCTCCCGCGAGAAGCCGTTCCTGTACCTCGACGGAGACGAGTACCGGGTCTTCCTGCCGGAGAAGCGCACCGGCGCCCGAGGAGTCTCCTGGGGCAACGGCACCCCGCGCGGCACCTCGCTCCCGCTGTCCCAGTTCTACGTCGCCAAGCCGGAGGACTCGGCGGCCACCCTCAACCAGGCACTCGAGGAGGGCCTGCACCTGCTGCTGACGCCGGGCGTCTACCACGTCGGCCAGACCGTGGACGTGAAGCGCGCGGGCACCGTCGTCCTCGGCCTCGGCTACGCCACCCTCATCCCCGACAACGGCGTCACCGCCCTCAAGGTCGCCGACGTGGACGGCGTACGACTGGCCGGCTTCCTCGTGGACGCCGGTCCGGTCAACTCGGCGGCCCTGCTGGAGATCGGGCCCGAGGGCGCGTCCGCGGACCACTCGGCCAACCCGACCACCGTGCAGGACGTGTTCGTCCGCATCGGCGGGGCGGGCCCCGGGAAGGCGACCACCAGCCTGGTGGTCAACAGCCGGCACACCATCGTCGACCACACCTGGGTGTGGCGCGCCGACCACGGCGAAGGCGTCGGCTGGGAGACCAACCGCGCCGACTACGGCGTGGTCGTGAACGGCGACGACGTACTGATCACCGGCCTGTTCGTCGAGCACTTCAACAAGTACGACGTGCAGTGGAACGGCGAGCGGGGCCGCACGATCTTCTTCCAGAACGAGAAGGCGTACGACGCCCCCGACCAGGCCGCCGTCCAGAACGGGTCGATCAAGGGGTACGCCGCCTACAAGGTCGGGGACGACGTCACCGAGCACGAGGGCTGGGGCCTGGGCAGCTACTGCTACTACAACGTGAACCCGTCCATCGTGCAGCACCACGGCTTCGCCGCACCGAACCGTTCCGGGGTGCGCTTCCACGGACTGCTCGTGGTGTCGCTCGGCGGTCAGGGACAGTACGAGTGCGTCATCAACGACACGGGTTCGCCCACGTCGGGGACGGACACCGTGCCGTCGCAGGTGGTGCAGTACCCCTGAGTGCCGGGGCTGCCCCCGCCCGCTGGGGCGGGGGCAGCCCGGCGCACGGGGCGGGGCGCCTATCGCGCGGGCGTCACGGCCGTCGGCGGCGCCGGCGCGTAGCCGGTGGGCCGGGCGGTGAAGGTGCCGCGGCCCTGGGTACGGCTGCGCAGCCGGGTCGCGTAGCCGAACAGCTCGGCCAGCGGCACGGTGGCGGTGAGCGTCGCCGCGCCGCCCCGCGTGTCGGAGCCGGTGACCCGGCCGCGGCGCGCGGCGAGGTCGCCGAGCACACCGCCGACCGCGTCCTCGGGCACGGTGACCGTGACCTCCACGACCGGTTCGAGCAGGACCATCGCCGAGGCGCGCAGGGCGTCGCGGAGACCGAACCGGCCGGCGGTGCGGAAGGCCGTGTCCGAGGAGTCCTTCACATGGGTCCGGCCGTCGGTGAGCGTGACCCGGAGACCGGTCACCGGGTGGCCGCCGAGCGGCCCCTCGGCGAGGGCGTCCCGGCAGCCCGCCTCGACGGCCCGGACGTACTCCTGCGGCACGCGTCCGCCGACGACGGCGGAACGGAACACGAAGCCGCCGCCGCCTTCGGTGTCCTCCTCCCACGGCTCCACGTCGAGCACGACGTGGGCGAACTGCCCGGCACCGCCGTCCTGTTTGACGTGCCGGTGGACGAAGCCGGTCACTCCCTCGCCGACCGTCTCGCGGTACGCCACGCCGGGCCGGCCGACGGTGACCTCCACCCCGTGCTCGCGCCGGACGCGTTCGGTGGCGACCTCCAGGTGGAGTTCGCCCATGCCCGACAGCACGGTCTGCCCGCTCTCCGGGTCGGTCCGCACGACCAGTGAGGGGTCCTCCTCGGTCAGCCGGGCGAGCGCCGAGGCCAGCCGGTCGGTGTCGGTGGAGCGCCGGGCCTCCACGGCCACGTGCACGACCGGTTCGGCGACGCCGGGGGGTTCCAGGAGCAGTGGGGCGCCCGGCGCGCAGAGGGTCGAGCCGGCGCGGGCAGACTTCAGCCCGACCACGGCGACGATGTCCCCGGCGACCGCCCGTTCCAGCGGGTCGTGCCGGTCGGCCCGTACCCGCAGGATGCGGCCGACGCGCTCGGTGCGGCGGGTGCCGGCGTTCCACACGGTGTCTCCCCTCTCGATCGTGCCCGAGTACACCCTCAGGTACGTCAGCCGTCCCGTCGGGGTGGCGTTCACCTTGAACGCCAGTGCCGCCATCGGTGCCGCCGGGTCGGCGTGCCGTTCCTGCTCCGTGCCGTCGTGGGTGCCGCACACCGGGGGCACGTCGAGCGGCGAGGGCAGGTACGCCACCACGGCGTCCAGCAGCGGTTCGACACCGCGGTCGCGGTAGGCCGAGCCGCACAGGACGACCACGCCGTCGCCGGTGCGCGTCAGGTCGCGCAGGGCGGCGGCGAGGGTGGCCGCGGTGAGCGTCTCCCGGTCGCAGAACTCCTCCAGCGCGGCCGGGTGCCGTTCGGCCACCGCCTCCTCCAGCAGCCGTCGCCTGCGTACCGCCTCCTCGCGCAGGGCCTCGGGCACCGGTCCCTCCTCGGCCGCCTCCGCGCCGTCGGCCCGGACGAGGGCACGCATGCGCAGCAGGTCGACGACGCCGGTGAAGCCTTCCTCCGTACCGATGGGCAGCTGGACGACCAGTGGTACGGGGTGCAGCCGTTCGCGGATGGAGGCGACGGCGGTGTCGAGGTCGGCGCCCGCCCGGTCCATCTTGTTGACGAACGCGATCCTGGGCACGCCGTGCCGGTCGGCCTGCCGCCACACGGACTCGCTCTGCGGCTCCACTCCCGCGACCGCGTCGAACACGGCGACCGCGCCGTCCAGTACGCGCAGCGAGCGCTCGACCTCGTCGGCGAAGTCGACGTGTCCCGGGGTGTCGATGAGGTTGATCCGGTGACCGTCCCAGGTGCAGCTGACGGCCGCGGCGAAGATGGTGATGCCGCGGTCGCGTTCCTGCGGGTCGAAGTCGGTGACGGTGGTGCCGTCGTGGACCTCTCCGCGCTTGTACGTGGTGCCCGTGGCGTAGAGGATCCGCTCGGTGACGGTGGTCTTGCCCGCGTCTACGTGGGCGAGGATGCCCAGGTTGCGGACGCCGGTGAGCGGGTTGGTGCGGGTGCGGGTGTTGACGTGGGTGCGCACGGCCTGTGGCCTTTCGCTGCTCGGTCGAGCTCATCTGTGAACAGGGCGGCGCGATTCCCGGGACCGGACGTGCGGGGACAGGGCCACGGGCCCCACGGGGGCGGGGCGGGAGTGGCGTGGTGTCAGATGCCGGTCGCGGGCATCCGGTGCCGGCCGCGCAGCGGACACCGGACGGCCGAAGACACCAGGATCACCTCGTACCGGGACGGGGGAACGACGGCAGCGGTGCGGATGCGCACGGCCCGGCTCCCCTCACTCGGTCTCGATCTCGGTGTGGTGGTGAGTGTAGGGAGGCGGGGACGGGAGGCGCACCGCATTTTCCGGCGACCCGCATTCTCCAGCAGCCCTCGGAACGCGAAATGCCGGCCGGGATCTCTCCCGACCGGCATCACGCTCTGCCCGATCGTGTGTCCGAGGGGGGACTTGAACCCCCACGCCCGATAAAGGGCACTAGCACCTCAAGCTAGCGCGTCTGCCATTCCGCCACCCGGACCAGGTGCCTGTCGCGGTGCGGGGGTGTTCCCCGCGGCGACATGGACAACCATACCAAGGTTTCGCGGTGCCTTTCACCTGCGTTTCCTTCCCCCTGCACTCCCTGAGCGGCGGTCCGGGAGCGGCGGCTCCGGTGCACCTAGGGTCGCACCATGAGTGACTGGACGGTTACGCAGGGCCCGCATCCTCGTCGTCGGCCGCGGGCGCTGTCGCCTCTCAGGGAGCATCTGCGGGACACGTTCTGGTTCGCGCCCACCGCAGCCATGGTGGGTGTCTTCGTGGTCTGGCTGGTGGCCCAGGAGCTCGATGCCGCCCTCGTGCGTTCGCTGCAGGACGACGGTGACTACGACACGCTTGCCGACCTGCTGCGCTTCGCCGACGACGCGAAGACGGTGGTGTCGGCGGTCGGCTCGGCGATGATGACCTTCATCGGCGTGGTGTTCAGCATCTCGCTGGTCGCGGTGCAGATGGCGAGCGGACAGTTCTCCCCGCGGGTGGTGCGGCTCTTCGTCCGCAGCCGGATCACCAAGGCGACCTTCGCCGTCTTCCTCGCCACCTTCGTCCTGACGCTGCTCGTCCTGACCAGCTACGACAGCAATCCCGACCCGCGTGCCGCCACGTCCGTCCCGCTGGTGCAGTCGGTGCTCACGCTGTGCATGGTCGCGCTGAGCCTGCTGCTGTTCGTGATGTACGTGAACGCCACGCTGCGGCTGATGCGGGTCAGTCATGTGATCGCCCGGATCGCCGCCGAGTCCTTCCGGGTGGCGGCGCTGATGCCGGTGCCGGTGGGCGGGGACGGCGCACTCGGCCTCGGGCCGGTGACGGCGTGGGTCGCCCACGACGGGCAGGCCGGTGTGCTGCGGGACGTGCATGTCGCCCGGTTGGTGCGGGTGGCCCGGGGGCACGGGGTGGTGCTGCGGCTGGTCCCGCGGACCGGTGACTTCCTGGTGCCGGGCACACCCGTCCTGGCGGTGCACGGCGGGCCGGCTCCCTCTCGCCGGGCGCTGCGGTACGCCCTGTCCGTGGGGGTGGAGCGCACCTTCCACCAGGATCTGGCGTTCGGGCTGCGCCAGCTGTCCGACATCGGGCTGCGCGCCCTGTCCCCCGCGGTGAACGATCCCACGACCGCGGTGCAGGCGCTGGACCGGGTCGTGCAGATCCTGGCCACGCTGTCCCGTCGGCCGCTCGACGCCGTGCCGCACCGGGACCGGCGCGGCGCGGTCCGGCTGGTGCAGCCCGTGCCCGGCTGGGAGGAGCTGGTGGACCTCGGGTTCGCCGAGGTCCGGGCCTGTGGTGCCGGGTCGCCGCAGGTCACGCGGCGTCTGCTGGCCGGCTTCGACGACCTGCTGCGGCTCGTGCCGCCGGAGCGGCGCGAGCCGCTGCTGCGCCACCGCGAGCTGTTGCGGCAGGCCGTCGAGCGGACCGCGCCGACCCCGGCGGACCGGGCCTTCGCGCTGCGGCCGGACCGGCAGGGCATCGGCTGAGCCCGGCCGGCCCGGCTCGGACCGTCACGGCATGAGGTGGTATTCCGGGAAGTTCCCGGGCAGCCGCTCCGCCGCCGGGCCGCGCGTCACCGCCCGCACCAGCAGCTCACCGCCGACGAAGGCGCCGCGCCAGGACGCGCCGTGCCCGCCGAACAGTTCGTCGCGGTCGCCGCGGGAACGCGGGACGCCGTGGCCGACCTTGAACGCCCGGATCTGCGGGGCCAGTCGGCCGTACGTCGCCGGGTCGTCGGTGGACAGGGTGGCCACCAGCGCGCCGTTGGAGGCGTTCATCGCGGCGAGCAGTTCGGCCTCGGTGTCGACCAGGACGATGGTGTCGACCGGGCCGAAGGGTTCGGCGTGGTGCAGCGGTGAGGAGCGGGGCGGGTTGAGCAGCGTGACCGGCTGGACGTAGGCCGAGGTGTCCTGGCCGGGCAGGAACCGGGCGTCGGCCGCACTGCCGCGGTGCAGCGGGACGGCGCCGCGGTCGACGGCCTCGGCGACCTGGTCCTGGAGTTCCTTGGCCTTGGCCGCGTTGATCACCGGGCCGAAGTCGAGCGCGGGGTACGGGTCGTCCGGTGCCGCGACGCCGAGCGGGTGGCCGACGCGCAGGGTGCGGACCGCCGGGAGGTACGCCGCGAGGAATTCGTCGAACAGCTGCCGCTGGACGACGAAGCGCGGGTAGGCGGTGCAGCGCTGCTTGCCGTAGTCGAAGAGCTTCGGGATCACTCGGGTGAGCGCGTCCCAGTCCGTGAAGTTCCAGATGCCCCAGGTGTTGAGTCCCTCCTGTTCGAGGATGTGCCGCTTGCCCAGGTCGGCAAGGGCGGTGGCGACGGCGGCGCCCGTGTCCCGGCCGCCGACGAAGGAGACGCAGCCGGTCTCGGGCGCCCGCACCAGCGCCTGGGACAGCTCGCCGCCGCTGCCGCTGACGAGGGTGACGGGAAGCCCCTCACGGGCGGCGAGCGCGCAGGCCAGCGTCAGGCAGGCGACACCGCCGTCGGTCGGGGTCTTGGCGATGACCGCGTTGCCCGCCAGCGCCTGTACCAGCATCGCGTGAACGAGCACGCTCATGGGGTAGTTCCAGCTCGCGATGTTGGACACCGGTCCGTCCAGCGGGGCACGCCCGTCGAGCATGCCGTCGATGCCGTCGACGTACCAGCGCACGCCGTCGACGGCCCGGTCGACGTCGGCCCGGGCGGCCCCCCAGGGTTTGCCGATCTCCCAGACCAGCAGCAGCGCGAGGAGTTCGCGGTGCTGGGTCAGGGCGTCGAGGGTGGCGGCGACGCGGGCTCGGCGTTCGGGCAGCGGGATGTGGCGCCAGGCCCGGTGCTGGTCGAGCGAGGCGCGTACGGCGTGCTGGGCGGTGGCGGCGTCGAGCCGGGGCGGTCCGCCGATCGGGGTGCCGTCGACCGGGCTGGTGGCCGGCAGGACCCGGCCGTCCGCCCGCCAGCCGGCGTCCCAGAGGTTGAGGACGCGGTCGTCGCGGAACGCCTCGGGCGCGACGGTGCGGCAGCGGCGCCAGGCGTCGGCCCAGGCGGTGCCGGACTTGAGGGTGAGGGGCTCGGTGCCCTGGGCGCCGGCCGCCGTCATGCGCGGGCTCCGTCGCGGGCCGCGTCGTCCGGTGCGGCACCTCCGAGTACGGCGAGTACGTGCCGTGCCGTCTCGGTCGGCGTGCTCCCGACCCGGACGCCGACCGCCTCCAGCGCCTCCTTCTTCGCCCGCGCCGTGCCCGAGGAGCCGGACACGATCGCGCCGGCGTGGCCCATGGTCCTGCCCTCGGGCGCGGTGAAACCGGCGATGTAGGCGATGACCGGCTTGGTGACGTGCTCGCGGATGTGTGCCGCCGCACGCTCTTCCGCGTCGCCGCCGATCTCGCCGATGAGGACGATCAGTTCGGTGTCGGGGTCGTCCTGGAAGGCGCTGAGGCAGTCGATGTGACTGGTGCCGACGACCGGGTCGCCGCCGATGCCGACGCAGGTGGAGAAGCCGATGTCGCGCAGCTCGTACATGAGTTGGTACGTGAGCGTGCCCGACTTGGAGACCAGGCCGATGCGGCCCGGTTTGGTGATGTCGGGCGGGATGATGCCCGCGTTGGACTGGCCGGGGGTGATCAGACCGGGGCAGTTGGGGCCGACGACGCGGGTGCCCTTGGCCCTGGCGTGGGCGGTGAGGGCGACGGAGTCGTGGACGGGGATGCCCTCGGTGATGACGACCGCGAGGCCGATGCCGGCGTCGGCGGCCTCGACGACCGCGGCCTTCGCGAAGGCGGGCGGCACGAAGACGACGGTGACGTCGGCGCCCGTGCTCTCGATGCCCTCGCGGACCGACCCGAAGACGGGTACGGCACGGTCGTCGAGGTCGACGGTGCGGCCGGCCTTGCGCGGGTTGACGCCGCCGACGACGTCGGTGCCGGCGGCCAGCATGCGGCGGGTGTGCTTCATGCCCTCGGCACCGGTCATGCCCTGGACGAGGACCTTGCTCTCCTTGGTGAGGTAGATCGCCATGTCGTCCTGTCTCCTTATCCGGCGGTGGCTGCCGCGGTGGCGAGTCGGGCGGCACGGCGGGCGGCGCCGTCCATGGTGGTGGCCTGTTCGACCAGGGGATGCGCGCGTGCGTCGAGCAGGGCCCGGCCCCGCGCGGCGTTGTTGCCGTCGAGGCGTACGACGAGGGGTTTGGTGAGCCGGACCTCGTCCAGGGCCCGGACGATGCCGTCGGCGACCGCGTCGCAGGCGGTGATGCCGCCGAAGACGTTGACGAGGACGGACTTCACGTCGGGGTCGGAGAGGACGACCGACAGCCCGTCGGCCATGACCCGGGCGGAGGCGCCACCGCCGATGTCGAGGAAGTTGGCGGGGTGTGCGCCGCAGCCGGCGACGACGTCGAGGGTCGACATGACAAGGCCCGCGCCGTTGCCGATGACGCCGACCTCGCCGTCCAGCTTGACGTAGTTGAGGCCCTTGGCGCCGGCGCGCGCCTCCGGGGAATCGGCGGAGGCCGGGCGCTCCTCCCCCCAACGGGACTGGCGGAAACGGGCGTTGTCGTCGAGGGTGACCTTGCCGTCGAGTGCCACGATCCGGCCCTCGACCGTCCTGACCAGCGGGTTGACCTCGACGAGGAGGGCGTCCTCGCGGACCAGTACCTTCCACAGCCGCACCAGGGTGTCGACGGTCTGCGGGGGCAGTCCCGCGGCGTCGGCGATGCGCACCGCGGTGGCCGTGTGCACGCCCACCGCGGGGTCGACGGGGATGCGTGCCACGGCCTCGGGCCGCCGGGCGGCGACCTCCTCGATCTCCATGCCGCCCTCCGCCGAGGCGATGGCGAGGAAGCCCCCGGACGCCCGGTCGAGGACATAGGAGACGTAGAACTCCCGCTCGACCGCGCAGGGTTCGGCGAGCATGACGGTGTCGACGGTGTGGCCCTTGATGTCCATGCCGAGGATCCGCCGGGCCGCCTCCTCCGCCTCGGCGGGGTCGGCGGCGAGCCGCACGCCGCCCGCCTTGCCGCGTCCGCCGGCCTTCACCTGCGCCTTGACGACGGCGCGTCCGCCGAGTGCGCGGGCGATCTCCCGGGCCCGTTCGGGCGAGTCGGTGACCTCGGCCCTCGGGACCACGATGCCGTGTTCCTTGAAGAGTTCCCTTGCCTGGTGTTCGTACAGGTCCATCTCGGCTCCTGACTGAAAGTGCCGCACGCCCCCTGGACACCACCCACCGGATGCGGGATAACAAGCTTCATACAGTATTCGTCGACTGTATGCAATGTACCGCGAGAGCGCCCCAACCCCTCGTGAAGGGACAGGACTTCGCCATGCCCGACGACACCCAGGACGTCATCTCCGGCGGCCACCTCGTTGCCAAGGCACTCAAGGCAGAGGGGGTCGACCGCATCTACACGCTGTGCGGCGGCCACATCATCGACATCTACGACGGCTGCGTCGACGAGGGCATCGAGGTCGTCGACGTACGCCACGAGCAGGTCGCCGCGCACGCCGCCGACGGATACGCCCGTATCACCGGCAGGCCCGGCTGCGCGGTGGTCACCGCGGGACCGGGCACCACCGACGCCGTCACCGGGGTCGCCAACGCCTTCCGCGCCGAGTCGCCCATGCTGCTGATCGGCGGTCAGGGCGCGCACAGCCAGCACAAGATGGGGTCCCTGCAGGACCTGCCGCACGTCGACATGATGACGCCGATCACCAAGTTCGCGGCGACCGTGCCGGACACCGCGCGCGCCGCCGACATGGTGTCGATGGCGTTCCGCGAGTGCTACCACGGCGCTCCGGGGCCGTCCTTCCTGGAGATCCCGCGCGACGTGCTGGACGCCAAGGTGCCGGCGGACAAGGCGCGGGTGCCGCGGGCCGGGGCCTACCGTGCCTCCACCCGGTCGGCCGGCGACCCGGAGGCCGTCGAGAAACTCGCCGACCTGCTGGTGCACGCCGAGAAGCCGGCCATCCTGCTCGGCAGCCAGGTGTGGACGACCCGCGCGACCGAGGCCGCCGTCGAACTGGTCCGCACCCTCAACGTCCCGGCGTACATGAACGGCGCCGGCCGCGGCACCCTGCCGCCCGGCGACCCGCACCACTTCCAGCTCTCGCGCCGCTACGCCTTCTCCAACGCCGACGTCATCGTGATCGTCGGCACGCCCTTCGACTTCCGCATGGGCTACGGCAAGCGGCTCTCCCCGGACGCGACCGTCGTGCAGATCGACCTCGACTACCGCACCGTCGGCAAGAACCGCGACATCGACCTCGGCGTCGTCGGCGACGCGGGGCTGGTGCTGAAGTCGGTGACCGAGGCGGCGTCCGGGCGGATCAACGGGGGTGCGTCGAAGCGCAAGGAGTGGCTGGACGAACTGCGCGCCGCCGAGCAGACGGCGCTGGACAAGCGGCTGCCGCAGCTCAGGTCGGACGCCTCGCCCATCCACCCGTACCGGCTGGTCAGCGAGATCAACGACTTCCTCACCGAGGACTCGATCTACATCGGCGACGGCGGCGACATCGTCACCTTCTCCGGGCAGGTCGTCCAGCCCAAGTCGCCCGGCCACTGGATGGATCCGGGGCCGCTCGGCACGCTCGGCGTCGGCGTCCCCTTCGTGCTGGCGGCCAAGCAGGCGCGGCCCGACAAGGAGGTCGTCGCACTCTTCGGCGACGGCGCCTTCTCCCTCACCGGCTGGGACTTCGAGACCCTGGTCCGCTACGGCCTCCCCTTCGTCGGCATCGTCGGCAACAACTCCTCGATGAACCAGATCCGCTACGGCCAGGCCGTGAAGTACGGCAAGGAGCGCGAGCGGGTCGGCAACACGCTCGGCGACGTCCCGTACGACCAGTTCGCGCGGATGCTGGGCGGCCACGGCGAGGAGGTCCGCGACCCCGCCGACATCGGTCCCGCGCTGCGCCGGGCCCGCGAGTCCGGCAAGCCGTCCCTGATCAACGTCTGGGTGGACCCGGACGCGTACGCCCCCGGAACCATGAACCAGACGATGTACAAGTGAGGTGACGCCCATGACTGGCACGACGGGAACGTCGGCGAAGGCACTTGAGGGCATCCGCGTCCTGGACATGACGCATGTGCAGTCCGGGCCCTCGGCGACCCAGCTGCTCGCCTGGCTCGGCGCCGACGTCGTGAAGCTGGAGGCGCCGAGCGGTGACATCACGCGCGGGCAGCTGCGCGATCTGCCGGACGTCGACTCCCTCTACTTCACGATGCTCAACTGCAACAAGCGGAGCATCACCCTCAACACCAAGACCGAGCGCGGCAGGCAGATCCTCACCGAGCTGATCCGGCGCTCGGACGTCATGGTCGAGAACTTCGGACCGGGCGCGGTCGACCGGATGGGGTTCACCTGGGACCGCATCAAGGAGATCAATCCACGGATCGTCTACGCCTCCATCAAGGGGTTCGGCGAGGGCCCGTACACCGCGTTCAAGGCGTACGAGGTCGTCGCGCAGGCCATGGGCGGATCGATGTCCACCACCGGTTTCGAGGACGGGCCGCCGTTGGCGACGGGGGCCCAGATCGGGGACTCGGGCACGGGCGTCCACGTCGTGGCGGGCATCCTCGCCGCCCTCTACCAGCGGGAGCACACCGGACGCGGTCAGCGGGTGAACGTGGCCATGCAGCACGCGGTGCTCAACCTCTGCCGGGTGAAGCTGCGCGACCAGCAGCGCCTGAGCCACGGTCCACTCGCCGAATATCCCAACGAGGACTTCGGCGACGAGGTTCCCAGGTCCGGCAACGCGTCCGGCGGCGGACAGCCGGGCTGGGCGGTCAAGTGCGCGCCGGGCGGCCCCAACGACTACGTGTACGTCATCGTGCAGCCGGTCGGCTGGCGGCCGCTGAGCGAGCTGATCGGCCGGCCCGAGCTCGCGGACGACCCCGAGTGGGCGACGCCGCGGGCCCGGCTGCCGAAGCTGAACAAGATGTTCCAGCTGATCGAGGAGTGGTCGTCCACCCTGCCCAAGTGGGAGGTGCTGGAACGGCTCAACGCCCACAACATCCCGTGCGGGCCGATCCTGTCCACCAAGGAGATCATCGAGGACGACTCGCTGGTCGCCAACGAGATGGTCGTCACCGTCCCCCACCCCGAGCGCGGCGAGTTCGTGACCGTGGGCAGCCCGCTCAAGCTCTCCGACTCCCCCGTGCGGGTGACCAGTTCGCCGCTCCTCGGCGAGCACAACGAAGAGGTCTACGTCGGCGAGCTGGGTCTCGGCGACGAGGAACTGCGGCTGCTCAAGTCGAACGGGGTGATCTGACGTGATGGCCGAGGACCGCCGGGCGCGGGTGCGCGGGCTCCTGGACGCCGTACGGGGCGAGGGACGCACGGCGCTGACCGCCCCCGAGGGCAAGGTGCTGGCCGACGCCTACGGGATCGCAGTACCGGGCGAGGAGCTGGCGCGGGACGTCGACGAGGCGGTGGCCTGCGCCGCCCGCTTCGGCGGACCCGTCGTGATGAAGATCGTCTCGCCGGACATCCTGCACAAGACCGACGCCGGCGGTGTGGTCGTCGGGGTGGAGGGCGCGGCGGACGTGCGGGCGGCGTTCTGCCGGATCGTCGACAACGCGCGCGCGTACGACGCCTCCGCCCGGATCGAGGGCGTGCAGATCCAGGAGCTGCTGCCGAAGGGGCAGGAGGTCATCGTCGGCGCGGTCACCGATCCGACGTTCGGGAAGGTGGTGGCGTTCGGGCTCGGCGGGGTGCTGGTCGAGGTCCTCAAGGACGTCACCTTCCGGCTGGCGCCCGTGGACGCCGACGAGGCGCTGTCCATGCTGGACTCGATCCGGGCGGCCGAGGTGCTGCGCGGGGTGCGCGGGCAGGCGGGCGTGGACCGGTGGGCGGCGGCGGAGCAGATCCGCCGGGTCTCCGAACTGGTCGCCGACTTCCCGGAGATCGCGGAGGTGGACCTCAACCCGGTGATCGCCACACCCGGGGGCGCGGTCGCCGCGGACATCAGGGTGATCCTGGCGACCGGCACGCCGAAGCAAC
The DNA here is from genome assembly GCF_044754585.1 of Streptomyces sp. NPDC093065. Taxonomy (NCBI): domain Bacteria; kingdom Bacillati; phylum Actinomycetota; class Actinomycetes; order Kitasatosporales; family Streptomycetaceae; genus Streptomyces; species Streptomyces sp. NPDC093065. Next base: position 108,454 of record NZ_JBIVPJ010000006.1, read on the forward strand.
GGCGCCGGTACACACGCGAGGAGATCCTCACCTCGATGCGCCGCCTGATGCAGCCCGCCTCGGTGGCCGTGATCGGCGCGTCGGGCGAGCCGGGGAAGATCGGCAACTCGGTGATGCGCAACCTCGTCGACGGCGGTTTCGCGGGCGAGATCCACCCGGTGAACCCCAAAGCCGATGACATCTTGGGCCGCAAGGCGTACAAGAGTGTCACCGACGTTCCCGGTGAGGTGGATGTGGCGGTCTTCGCGATCCCCGCGCGGTTCGTGGCGGCGGCCCTGGAGGAGGTGGGGCGCAAGCGGATCCCCAACGCCGTCCTCATCCCCTCCGGCTTCGCGGAGACCGGTGAGCAGGCGCTCCAGGACGAGGTCGTGGCGGTCGCCGAACGGCACGGCATCCGGCTGCTCGGCCCGAACATCTACGGCTACTACTCCACCTGGCAGGACCTGTGCGCCACGTTCTGCACGCCGTACGACGTCAAGGGCGGTGTCGCGCTCACCTCGCAGTCGGGCGGCATCGGCATGGCCATCCTGGGCTTCGCGCGGACGACGAAGACCGGCGTGTCGGCGATCGTGGGCCTGGGCAACAAGTCGGACCTGGACGAGGACGACCTGCTGACCTGGTTCGGCGAGGACCCGCACACCGAGTGCATCGCCATGCACCTGGAGGACCTCAAGGACGGCCGTGCCTTCGTGGAGGCCGCGCGGGCGACCGTGCCGAAGAAGCCGGTCGTGGTGCTCAAGGCGGGACGTACGGCGGCCGGCGCGAAGGCCGCCGGATCGCACACCGGGGCGCTCGCCGGGGACGACGCCGTGTACGACGACGTCCTGCGGCAGGCCGGCGTCATCCGGGCGCCGGGGCTGAACGAGATGCTGGAGTACGCGCGCGCGTTGCCGGTGCTTCCCGCTCCGCAGGGCGACAACGTGGTCGTCATCACCGGCGCCGGCGGCAGCGGGGTGCTGCTCTCCGACGCGGTCACGGACAACGGGCTGTCGCTGATGGAGATACCGCCCGACCTGGACACGGCTTTCCGCGCCTTCATCCCGCCCTTCGGTGCGGCGGGCAACCCGGTGGACATCACCGGGGGCGAGCCGCCGTCGACGTACGAGGCGACGATCCGGCTCGGCCTTCAGGACCCGCGCATCCACGCGCTCGTCCTCGGCTACTGGCACACCATCGTCACACCTCCCATGGTGTTCGCCGAACTCACCGCGCGCGTGGTGGCCGAGTTCCGCGAACGCGGCGTCGAGAAGCCCGTGGTGGCATCCCTCGCGGGCGACGTGGAGGTGGAGGAGGCGTGCCAGTACCTCTTCGAGCGCGGCGTCGTGGCGTACCCGTACACGACCGAGAAGCCGGTGGCGGTGCTGGGCGCCAAGTACCGGTGGGCGCGGGCCGCATCAAAGCTGGGGGCCGAAGGCCCCTCCGTCGGGGCGGTGGCGGGAGACGGGCGGGAGTCGGGGGGCGGTTCATGACGTGAGACGGCGAGGGGCCGGCCGACGGGTGCGCGTCGGCCGGCCCCGGGGACCCGCGCGCGCACGAAAGGCATTGGACAGGGGGCGCTGGCCAGAACTTTCGACGCTAGGGGTGCAAACGACATGACAACCACCGATGTCACACGGGTCGCCGCCTACCGGGAGGTGACCGACAGGAACGGGCGCGTCTACCGCGTGGGCGAGTCCGACATCGACATCATGGGGCGCAAACGCAAGTGGATGGTGATCCTGCCCTGGGTCGGCATGATGGGCATCTCCTCCGCGGAGTACGCGTTCGCGTCCGCCGAGGACACGCTGCACGAGGCCCACCACTGGTCCAGCGGCAGCATCTACTGGATGATGACCGCCTGGGTGTTCTGCCAGGCCGCGGTCGCCTTTCCGGCGGGGCGGCTGCGTGAGAGCGGCAAGCTGCCGGCGCGCTGGGCGATGATGCTGGGGTCGGCCGGCACGCTGCTGGGCTATCTGTCGCTGGCGTTCGCGCCGCATGTCTCACTCGCCTTCATCGGCTTCGGCGTGTTCAGCGGTATGGGCGCGGGCATGGTGTACGCGACGTGCGTCAACATGGTCGGCAAGTGGTACCCGGAGCGCCGGGGCGGGAAGACCGGCTTCGTAAACGGCGGTTTCGCCTACGGCTCGGTGCCGTTCGTCTTCATCTTCCACGGCTACATGGACACCTCCAACTTCCGCTGGGTGCTCATCTCCGCCGGTCTCCTCCTCGCCGCGATGGTGGCGATCGCCGGCTTCTACTTCCGCGACCCGCCGAAGAACTGGTGGCCGGCGGCCGTGGACCCGCTGAACCCGCCGGACGACCCGAGGGCCCGGCGTTCGCTGGAGAAGAACCCGCCGGCCGTCAAGCAGTACTCCCCGATGGAGGCCTGGAGGACCGGTCGGGTGGCGCTGATGTGGTTCTGTCTCGCCTGCACCTCCGGTGTGAACATCTTCGGCATCGCCTTCCAGGTCGACATCGGCGAGGAGGCGGGCTTCGCGGCCGGGATCGTGGCCGCCGCGATGTCGCTGAAGGCGATCGTCAACGGCACCGGCCGCGGCGTCATCGGCTGGCTCTCCGACCTCTACGGCCGCAAGCAGTGCCTGCTCTACGTGTGCGCGATCCTGGGCCTCGCCCAGTTCGGCATCATCTGGTCGGCCGAGATCAAGAACCTGCCGTTGTTCCTGATCTTCTCCGCCGTCTCCGGCTTCGGCGGCGGTGCCATCTTCCCGATGTTCGCCGCGCTGACGGCGGACTACTTCGGCGAGAACAACAACGCCACCAACTACGGGATGGTCTACAGCTCCAAGCTCGTCTCCGGTCTCGGCGCGGGCATGGGTTCCGTGGTCGTCGGCGTCTGGGGCTACAACGGCGCCTTCAGCCTGGCGGGCAGCATCTCGATCTTCGCCGGGTTCGTGGCGCTGTTCCTGCACCCGCCGGGACGTTCGAAGGACAAGCGCATCACGCCCAACCCCCAGCCGCTCGGGGAGGGGTGATCACCCGAGCCTTCCTCCGCACGGACCGGGCGGCCCCTCCCGCAGCACTTGGGAGGGGCCGCCCGGTCCGTGCTCAGGGTCAGTGGCGCCGCTTGCGCAGGGCGGCCAGGTTGTCGTAGCTGATCTTGGCCTCCCGCAGTGACTGCGCGGGGTCGGTGGCGCTCGGGGAGTTGTCGTCCTCGATCATCGGGTGGTGGTAGTCGCGCTGCCCCACCCGGGAGAAGAACGTCGTGTAGTCGATGACGCCCGTCCCGAAGGGCACCATGTCGTAGCCCTGGCCGTTGGTGGTGTCGACGACGCCGTCCTTGGCGTGGAAGAGCGGGTAGCGCCGGTTGTACCGGACGACCAGCCCGGCCGGGTCGAAGACGTTCTTCCTGGTGCTGCCGTCGTGGGCGGTGTACTCGTGGAACTTGTACTGCGCGACGTGCGCCCAGAAGATGTCCATCTCCAGCCAGACGACCCGCGGGTCGGTGACCTTGAGGAAGTACTCCAGCTTCCGGATGCCCGAGCTGCGGGTCGGCCGGCCCTGGTCGTCGAGCGGCCCGCCGTCGAGCAGGAAGCCGTAGGCGCCGTCGTGGTTGTGGGTGTAGAGCTTGATGCCCTCCCGGTGGGCGATCGCACCGAGGGCGTTCCACTTGTCGGCGGCCACGTCCCAGTCGGCGCGATAGGAGCTGCCGGTGGGGTCGCCGCCGGTGCCCATGTGGTCCATGCCGAGGATGTTGGCGATCTCCAGGTGCTTCTTGAAGGTGTCCTTGTCCTCCTTGGTCAGCGGCCAGGAGGACGGGATGAAGCCGTGGTTGCCCTGGGCGCGCAGGCCGTAGTCGTCGAGCCAGGAGCGGAGCAGCCTGGCGCCCTTGACGGACTCCAGGCTCGCGCCGCCCGGCGCGTTGGCGTGCTGGTTGTATCCGGCGAACTCGACCTGGCGGTAGCCGTGGCGGGCCAGTTGCCTGAAGACCTCGCGAAAGCCCGAGGGCAGGTCGGAGGCGAGGGGGTCGCGGGCGGTGGCGTCACGGACGGTGTAGAGGATGATGCCGCGCTTGTCCGCCGGGACGAGGATCTGCCCGTGGTCGTGGCCGTGCCCATGGCCGTGACCGTGGTCGTGGTCTCTGTCCCGGCCGTGGGCGAGGGCCGGGGAGGCGCCGAAGACGGGGGCCGCGACGGCGCCGGCCGCCACGGCGGTGCAGGTGCTGAGGAAGCGGCGCCGGCTCACGCCGAGGGTGCGGCGCAGGCTCTCGCCGGGTCCGTCGGCGGCCGGGTCGGTGCCGGCGTCGGTGCGGGAGGGGTCGGTGAACGGGGTCACGGTGCCTGCCTTCTGGGTCGTGGCCTGCGCCGATGCGGCTCGGGCGGGCCGTTGTCAGTGCCGTGTGTTTCACTCTCAGTAGTCGGATTTCGGCGGGCGTACGAGGATGGTGCGTCAGCCGAGTCCGGCCAGCCGGAGCAGGAGTTGTTTCACGTCGGTGGCCGCGACGCGGTCTCCGACAGCGCGGGGGGTGGAGCAGATGAGGAGCGGACCGTCGTCGTCGCTCGCGGGCAGGCGGCCGTGGCTGCCTCGAATAGGTGAGGGGTCCAGGGGCACGACCGCCATGCGGTAGCGCATGCCGAGCTTCTTGCGGGCCAGGGCGCCGGCCGCCTTGACCTTGACGTAGGGATCCAGCGGGTCCATGAACAGCTCGACCGGGTCGTAGCCGGGTTTGCGGTGGATCTCGACGAGCTGCGCGAAGTCGGGCGCGCGGTCGTCGTCGAGCCAGTAGTAGTACGTGAACCAGGCGTCCGGCTCCGCCACGGCGACCAGCTCGCCAGCGCGGGGGTGGTCGAGGTGCTGGGCCTTCTTGCCCTCGTCGTCGAGGAGTTCGGCGATTCCGGGCAGCCCGTCCAGGGCGGCACGGGTCGCGTCGAGGTCTTCGGGGCGCCGGACGTACACGTGGGCGATCTGGTGGTCGGCGACCGCGAAGGCGCGTGAGGCCATCGGGTCGAGGTATTCCATGCCGTCCTGGGTGTGCACCTCGAGGAGTCCGGCGCGGCGCAGGGCGCGGTTGATGTCCACGGGCCGGCTGACGGGGGTGATGCCGTACTCGGAGAGCGCGACGACGGTGCGGCCCTCGGCCCGGGCGTCGTCGAGCAGCGGGGCCAGGGCGGCGTCCAGGTCGGCGGCGGCCTTCAGGGAGCGCGGGTCGTCGGGACCGAAGCGCTGCAGGTCGTAGTCGAGGTGAGGGAGGTAGCAGAGCGTCAGGTCGGGATGGCGGGTGGCCGTGATGTGCCGGGTGGCGTCGATGATCCACTGGCTGGAGACCAGGTCCGCGCCGGGTCCCCAGAAGTGGAAGAGGGGGAAGGTGCCGAGCTTGTCGGTGAGTTCGTCGTGCAGGGCCGGGGGCCTGGTGTAGCAGTCGGGTTCCTTGCGGCCGTCGGCGTAGTAGACGGGACGGGGGGTGACGGTGATGTCGGTGTCGGCGCCCATCGCGTACCACCAGCAGATGTTGGCGACGGTGTAGCCGGGGTGCGCGCGGCGGGCGGCGTCCCAGAGTTTGTCGCCCGCGACGAGTCCGTTGTGCTGGCGCCACAGGAGGACGTCGCCGAGTTCGCGGAAGTACCAGCCGTTGCCGACGATGCCGTGCTCGGCAGGGTGGGTGCCGGTGAGGAAGGTGGACTGGGCGGCGCAGGTGACGGCGGGCAGGACGGTGCCCAGCGGCGCGCGGGAGCCGGACTGGCCGAGCCGCTTGAGGTGGGGCATGTGGTCCAGGAGACGGGGGGTGAGGCCGACGACGTCCAGGACGAGGAGCGGGGTCGGCCTGCCGGTAGGAGTGGGTGCGGTCATGGCAGTTCCTTCAGGCCGAGGTCGGTCAGCAGGTCGCGGGCGAGGGTCAGCTCGGCGGCGATGCCGTCGGTGAGCTGGGCACGGCCGCGGGGCCGCAGCTCGGGCGGGAGGGCCTGCCAGGTGTAGGTCTCCACCTCCAGGTGCCGGGTGAGGGGGTGCGGGCCGCCGACGAGCCGGGTCAGCGCGGCCTTGAGTACGGGAAGGGTGGAGGTGAGGGGTGCGGCGGGGGCCGCGTGCAGGGGGACGTGGAAGTGGGCGCGCCAGGGCGCGGTGGCGGGCAGCGGGCCGCCGTCCGCGAGGGCCTCGTCGAGGTCGTCGGTGCCCTGCCGGCCGCCGGAGGGGGTGGTGGTGCGGGTCTGGTGCAGGAAACGCGGCTCGGCGAACGCGGCCAGGGCCTCACGGACCGCGGGGTCGGCGGGGTGTTCGGCGTGCAGGGCGGCCGACAGCTGGGACTTGACCACCCGCACACCGGCGGCGGTGAGGGCGTCCAGGGCGGTGTCCGGGTCTTCGAAGGAGGTGGCGAGATGGCAGGTGTCGACGCAGATGCCGATGCGTTCGTGGCCGATCGCGGTCAGTGGGGCGAGGGCGTCGTGGGTGGTCTCCACGACGCAGCCGGGTTCGGGTTCCAGGCCGATGCGGATGGAGCGGCCGGTCAGTTCGTGGAGGGCGTCGAGGCGTTCGGCGAGGGTGACCAGAGCCGTACGGGCCTTGTCGGCGCGGGTCTCGTCGTAGGCGGTGCGCCAGGCCAGCGGCAGCGTGGAGATGCTGCCGTCGGTGACGTCGTCGGGCAGCAGTCCGGCGAGGAGACGGGCCAGGGAGGTGGTGTGGTCGAGGCGTTCGGGGTCGGCCCAGTCCGGCTTGTAGACGCGGTACTTGACCTCTTCGGCGCCGAAGCCTTCGTAGGGGAACCCGTTGAGGGTGACGACCTCCAGGCCGCGCCGGTCGAGTTCGGTGCGCAGGCCGCGCAGGGCGGCGGGGTCGGTGACCAGGGCGTGGGCCGCGTCGCGCGCGAGCCACAGCCCGATGCCGAGCCGGTCGCGGCCCAGGCGTTTGCGGACCGGTTCGCAGTGGTCACGGAGCTGGGCGAGGACGCCGTCCAGGGTCTCGGCGGGGTGGACGTTGGTGCAGTAGGCGAGGTGGACGGTGGAGCCGTCGGGGTGCCGGAAGCGCATGGCTCACTCCCCGCCGCGCAGGATGGAGTTGCCCTCGTGCGTGGCCTCGCCCGAGGTCACGTCGAGTTCCAGGCGTCCGCTGAGCCCGTAGAAGGCGACAGGGTTGCGCCACAGCACCCGGTCCACGTCCTCCTCGGTGAAGCCCTCCGCCAGCATCAGGTCACCCACCTTGCGGGTCTTGAGCGGGTCGCTGCGGCCCCAGTCGGCAGCCGAGTTCACCAGGACCTGGTCGGGGCCGTACTCGCGCAGCAGGGCGACCATCCGGGCCTCGTCCATCTTGGTGTCCGGATAGACCGAGAAGCCCAGCCAGGCGCCGGAGTCCTTGGCCTCCTTGACGGTGGTCTCGTTGAGGTGGTCGACCAGCACCCGCTCGGTGGGCAGGGCGGACTCGCGCACCGCGTCCAGGGTGCGGCGCAGACCGGCGAGCTTGTCGCGGTGCGGGGTGTGCACCAGGGCCGGCAGACCGTGGTCCGCGGCCAGCTGGAGCTGGGTGGCCAGGGCGGTGTCCTCGGCCGGCGTCATCGAGTCGTAGCCGATCTCGCCGACGGCCACCACGCGGTCCTTGACGAGGTAGCGGGGCAGTTCGTCGAGGACGGGCAGGCAGCGGGGGTCGTTGGCCTCCTTGGGGTTCAGGGCGATCGTGCAGTGGTGGGCGATGCCGTACTGCGCGGCACGGAAGGGCTCCCAGCCCAGCAGGGCGTCGAAGTAGTCGCGGAAGGAGTCGGGAGAGGTGCGGGGCTGGCCCAGCCAGAAGGAGGGTTCGACGACGGCGCGGACGCCGGCCGCGTGCATGGCCTCGTAGTCATCGGTGGTCCGGGAGGTCATGTGGATGTGGGGGTCGAAGATGCGCATCAGGACTCCTTGCCGTGGGGGTCGGCCGTGCCGGGCGCGGGGTGCCCGGACTCGGTCAGGGCCAGGACGCGGTGCAGGTCTTCGGGGACGGTGCGGTCCGCGGCGGTGCGTTCGGCGGCGTAGTCGGCGAGCATCCGGGCGAGTTCGTCGTCGCCCCGGGCGCGACGGGCGAGGTCCGCCACGCCGGCCACGGGGACGCCGGTGAACAGGCACTTCAGTACGGCGTGCCGCCACTGGTGCGGGTCGAGGTGCCGGGCGGCGTAGGGGCCGAGGGCGGCGGCGACGAGCCGGGTGTCGTTGGTGCGCAGGGCGTCCTCGACGAGCGGCAGGGCGTCCGGCCCCGGCACGAGGTGGGGCAGGGCGTGGAGGACGGCGCGGCGTTCGTCGGCGGTGCCCTGGGTGTAGACGCGGCTCAGGGCGTCCGTGTCGGCCCGGGCGGCGTGCAGGACGAGGACGCGGGCGGCGTCGGCGTGGGCGGGCCCGCAGCGGCGGCCGGCCTCGGCGAGGCGCAGTTCCCACACCGAGATGGGGCCGTGGGTGCCGGGGTGGGCGGCGGCCTCGTCGAGGGCCTGGTCCAGCCAGGCGCGGGCGGCTCCGCCGAGGCGGGCGGTGAGGGCTGCGCGCAGTTCGGCGGGCGGGACGTGGGCGGGGGTGGTGCCCTGGTCCTGTCCGGCGTGCCCGGAGGGGGCGCCGGCCGCGTCGTGGGTGTCGGGGGTGACGTGGCCGGCGTGTGGCTGCGTCATGGTGTGGCTCCCTTCAGTGGGTGGCGGAGGGCTCGCCCGAGCGGCTGGTGCGGGGTGGCGACGCCGGTGCGGCGCGGCGCAGGAACGGGAGGGAGCGTTCGGCATGGTGGGGGCCCGCGTGGGAGTGGCGGGGCAGTTCGACGACGGTCAGGCCCTGGTAGCCGGTGGCGGCGAGGGCCTCGAGGACGGGCGGGAAGTCGATCTCGCCGTCACCGAAGGGGAGGTGTTCGTGGACGCCGCGGCGCATGTCCTCGATCTGCACGTGGCGCAGCCAGGGGGCGGCGGCGCGCACGCAGTCGGCGGGAGGGAGCGGTTCGAGGCACTGGCAGTGGCCGATGTCCAGGGTGAGTCCGAGGAGTTCGGGGTCGCCGAGGGTACGGCGCAGGGTGTGGAAGCCGGCGAGGGTGGAGAGCAGGTGCCCCGGTTCCGGCTCCACCGCGAGGGGGACGCCCGCGGTGGCGGCGGCGTCCAGGACCGGGGCGAGGGACTCGGCCAGCCGCTTCCACGCGGTGTCCTCGTCCGTGCCCGCCGGGGTGACGCCGCTGAAGCAGTGCACGGCGTGGGCACCGAGGTCGGCGGCGACGTCGACGGCACGGACGAGGAGGCCGGTGCGGCGGGCACGGTCCTCCGGGTCCGGGTCGAGCAGGGAGGGGCCGTGCTTGCGGCGCGGGTCGAGCACGTAGCGGGCGCCCGTCTCCACGGTGACGCCCAGACCGAGCTGGTCCAGCCGTGCGGCGACCCGGCGGGTGCGGGCGGCGAGGTCGTCGGCGAGCGGATCCAGGTGCATGTGGTCGAGGGTCAGTCCGACGCCGTCGTACCCCAGGTCGGCGAGGAGGGCGAGGGCGTCGTCGAGACGGAGGTCGGCGAGGCCGTTGGTGCCGTAGCCGAAACGGAGCGGGGCCGCGGCGACGCCGCCCCCGGCCCAACCCGGCCCGTGACCAGGCCCCCGGCCCGGCCCGCGGCTCGGCTCCCGGCCCGGACCGGGCCCCGGCCCCTGGCCCGACCCGTGCCCCGGGCCCTGCTCCTGCCCGTGGCTCGGCTCCCGGTCCTCCCCCTGGCCCGAGCCGTGCCCCGTCCTCCGGCCCGACCCGTCGTGCGGCTTCCGGTCCGGCCCCCGGCCCGGCCCGTGGCTCGGCTCCCCGTCCTCCCCCTGGCCCGGCCCCTGCCCCGTCCTCCGGCCCGACCCGTCGTGCGGCTCCCGGTCCGGCCCCCGGCCCGACCCGTGGTCCGTCCTCCCGTTCGACCCGTGGCCCGGACGCCGGCCCGGACCGAACTCCGGCCCCTGGCCCGGCCCGTGCCCCGGGCCCTGCCCCTGCTCCTGCCCGTTGTTCAGCTCCCGGCTCACGTGATGCTCACCTTCCTCATGGCGGTCCGTTGTGCGAACCAGCGGCCGGCCGGGGCGAGGGCCGCGACCAGGAGGGACGTGGGTCCGGCGCCGGAGCGGGCGGCGAGTGCGGCCTGGAGGGGGATCGTGGCCCGGATGCCGCCGCCCACGGCGCGTTGGGTGAGCGGGGGTGAGGGGTTGAGCGCGGCGTGGAAGTAGGGGCGGGCGGCCGTCACGGCGTAGACGGCGCTCAGCCCGGCCCTGAGGGCGTCGGTGACACCTGGTGCCGGGGTGGAGCCCGACAGGCCGGGGGCGGCTGCTGCCCGCCGGCCTGCCGGGAGTCGGGTGCGTCGGCGGGCGACCAGACCGGTCAGCGCCCCCGTTGTCGCGAGGGCGGCCAGCGGTGCCAGGACCGACCCGCCGGTGGTCTCCCGGCGGGAGACGGCCGTGACCGCGAGGGTGTGGCTGCCGATCAGCGCGGCCGAGGGCAGCGCGGCCCGGGTGCCGCCCCCGGTGGCGACCGCGCCCAGGAGCAGGTCGAGGCCGCGGGCCGCCGCCATGGCCGCGGGACCGGCCGGCGTGTGCTTCAGGGCGAGGTCGTAGGCCCAGACGGTGGCCGCCAGCGGTGCGGCGACCGCGAGGGCGGAGCGTCCCGCACCGGCCGCCAGCGCCAGCCCGGCGCCGGTCAGGGCACCGGCCGCCGTGAGGGCGGCGGCGGGGCGGATGCGGCCGGACGGGAGGGGGCGGTGCGGGCGTTCCACGGCGTCCTCCGCGCGGTCGGCCCAGTCGTTGAGGGCCATGCCGGCCTCGTACAGGCACAGGGAGGAGCCGATGGCGAGCAGCGTGCGGGGTCCCGGGCGTGCTCCGGCCGCCGCCGCGCCGGCCAGGGCGTCGCCGGGAACGGTGAACAGGGCGGGCAGACGCAGCAGTTCGGCCCAGGCCCCGGCGCCGCCGTCCGCGCGGGGGGCAAGGGTTGCCGAGGTGCGGGGTGCGTGCGTCTCCGGGCTGCCGGGGGCCGCGGCGGGGGGCCGGGAGGCGGAGGTGTGCACCCGTGCCGCTCGGGGCTCGCGTGCGGACCGGTCCTGCGGCGTGGCGGCGGCGCGGTTCATCGCCCCGCCCCGTGCTCGACGGCGGCGGCGTCCCCGCCCCCCGCGTTGCTCGCGTCGCCCGCCAGTCGTCCGGCGAAGCGTTTCAGCTCCTCGTACTGCCCGGCCAGGGACGACGGGCCGTCTCCCACCGGGTCCTTGAAGAAGAAGCCCAGTTCGCCGAGGGGGCCGGACAGGCCCCGCTCGTGGGCGCGGGCGACCAGGCGGGCCAGGTCGAGGACGAGGGGCGCGGCGAGGGAGGAGTCGCAGCCCTGCCAGGTGGTCTGGAGGATCATGCGGGCGCCGAGGAAGCCGTCGAAGGCGATGTGGTCCCACGCGGTCTTCCAGTCCCCGAGGGCGGGCACGTCGTCGATGTGGACCTCGCCCTCGACGGGAGCACCGAGGGTGTCGGCCAGCACGCGCTCCTTGCCGGCGTTCTTCGCCGCGGCGGCGGCCGGATCGGCCAGCGCGGCGCCGTCGCCGCCGCCCAGCAGGTTCGTGCCCGACCAGGCCCGCACCGCCAGCGCCCGCTGCGCGAACATCGGGCCCAGCACGGAACGCAGCAGGGTCTGCCCGGTCTTGCCGTCGCGGCCCGCGTGCGGCAGGCCGCTCGCCTCGGCCGGTGCGGCCAGCGCCGGGTGGTGCAGGCCGGTGGAGGGCGTGAAGTTGACGTACGGGCAGCCGGCGCGCAGGGCGGCGGCGGCGTAGAGGGAGCTGGCGGGCAGGGTTCCCCCGCTGGGCGCCGGCTCGGTGGAGGCCACGTTCACGACCACCGTCCGCTCCACCCCGGAGCGGCGCGCGAAGCCGGTGATGTCCGCGGCGAACGCGGCGATCAGCTCCTCGTCGTCCCGGGTGTCGCCGGGCAGCGGCCCTCCGGGGCGTATCTCGCGGTCGGCCGCGGCCAGTTCCGCGCCCACGGCCGAGGGCAGTCCGTGCGGCAGCACACCGCCCGCGGCCAGGGCCTCCGCCCGCTTGGGCAGGGGGCAGTCCACGGTGTCGTGACCGCCGAAGACGAGGGAGGGAAGTGCGGGCAGTCCCGCGCCGGCGAAGTCGGGGGTCTCGGCGACCATGCCGGTCGGGGCGTGCAGCCCCGCGGTCACGGCGGCGCAGCCCGCCACCACCGTGGTGGCGACGGAACCGCGGGCTCCGATCAGCCAGACACCGGTACGGGAGCCGTGGGAGGAAGCAGAGGGGGACGCGGACATGGGCAGCCTCCTTGTCGAGCGCGTCGAGCACACACGAGCGGTGGTACGGCCGGGGGTTCCGTTCGGGGTGACGGCGGGCGGAGGTCCGGCGTCCTCCGCCCGCCGCCGTTCCGGTCGCCCCCGAGGGCGAGCCCCTGGAAGGGGTCACCCCTCGGGGGCGGTTCGCCCTAGGAGGGCAGTTCCTTGAGCTGGATGTTGCGGAAGGAGACCTGGTCGTCGGCACCGTGGTTCTGCAGGCCGATGTAGCCGTCGGTCAGGCTCCGCTCGGGGTCCTTGTTGGTGAAGTCGTTGATCTTGACTCCGTTGAGGAACACCTGGAGGCGTTCGCCCCGGACCTTGATCTCGTAGGAGTTCCACTGGCCGGGCGGCCGCAGAACCTGGTCACGGGCCTTGATGTTCGCCGCCTTGAACGTGTAGATCGCACCCGTGGTGCGGTCCACGGCGTCCGTGGCGTCGATCTGGACCTCGTAGCCCTTGTTCACGGCGGACCAGGGGTCGTCGGAGGCCGGGAAGCCCACGAAGACACCGGAGTTGTCGTCGCCCCGCATCTTCCAGTCGAGCTTGAGGGAGTACGACTTCAGCTCCTTGGCCTGGTACCAGAGCAGGCCCATGCCGCCCTCGGACTCCAGGACGCCGTCCTTGACGTTGAACTTGCCGGGGCCGGCCTGCTTCCAGCCTTCCAGGGTCTGGCCGTTGAAGATGTCCCGGTAGCCCTTGTTCGGCTTGCAGTCCGCCTTGACCTGGCCGGTGGCGTACTGCAGGCCGCCGAGCAGGTGGCCGCGGAAGGCCTCGTCCGCGTAGGACTCCTTGGTGTGACCGAGGCCGGTGTAGAAGGAGCGGCCGCCCTCGTAGGTCTGGCACCAGGCGATCGGGTGGTCGCCCTTCATGGTGCCGCCGTCGTAGGTGGTCTCGTCGAGGGTGGCGAGGACCTTGGCCTGCTCGCGCGGGTTGGTGCGGTAGTTGTACAGCTCGTCGGTGCGCTCCCAGACGTCGTCCAGGTGCGCGGTGGCCGGGTGGTCGTGGTCCTCGACGCGGACGGTGGCCTTCTGAATGGCCGGGTGCGAGTCGAAGTAGGCGCCGACGAGGCCGCCGTAGAACTCCCAGTCGTACTCGGTGTCGGCGGCGGCGTGGACGCCCATGTAGCCGCCGCCGTTCTTGACGTAGTTCTCGAACGCCTTCTGTTGGTCGGCGTTGAGGACGTCACCGGTGGTCGACAGGAACGCCACCGCGTCGTACTTGGCGAGGTTGGCCGTGGTGAACTGGCCCGCTTCCTCGGTCGCGGTGACGGAGATACCGGCCGGGGCGCCCAGCTCCTTCAGGGCGGCGATGCCCTCCGGGATGGAGTCGTGGCGGAAGCCCGCGGTCTTGGAGAAGACCAGGACCTTCTTGCCGGCCTTGAACGGCTCCGTGGAGAACTCGAAGTCGTCGATGTCGAACAGCGCGCCCTCGCCGCCCTTGAAGACCAGGTAGATGTCCGTGGTCTTCTTGGGCAGGGCCCGCAGCGGCACGTCGACGTCCTGGAAGGTCTCCCAGCTGCCGGTCGGCGGGATGTACGCCGAGCCGTGCAGCGTGCCGGTGGGCGAGCCGGTGCGCAGTTCGACGTAGCCGCCGGCGCCGCCGGAGGAGGCCCGGACGGTCAGCTTCTTCTGTCCGTCGAACCTGTAGGGGCTGAAGGAGATCCAGTCGCCGTCGTTGATGTCGCCGACGGTCTTGCCGCCGTTGGCGCCGGTCTTGTCGATCGGCGACACGCCCTGCTGGGTGGTGAAGTGCTCGGCCTGGCGGTGCGGGGGCTGGATCACGGTGCGGGCGGTGCCGGTCAGGGCCTCCTGGCCGTTGGCCCCGCCGTCGGTGTAGCTGGCGCCTACCACGCCGTAGATGTCGGCGTTGGGGTCGTGGCCGCCGTCGCCCGGCGGCGGGTTGAGGGTGCCCTCACAGCCCGTCTCGCTGGTCAGCTCGTGGGCGTGGGAGTCGTGGCCGAGGCTGTAGGCGACCTTGACCTTCGAGCAGTCGATCGTCTCCTCGGGGTCGGTGACCTTCACCTTGAACGGGATGGGCTGCCCCATGGGGAGCAGGGTGCCGTTGCCGGGGGTCTCGATGGTCACCTTGGGCTCGGTGTTGCCGACCACGATCCGGACGCTGGCGTTGCCGGTGTTGCCCTCGGGGTCGGTGGCGGTGAAGGTCGCGGTGTAGGTGCCGGCCTTCTTGTACTTGTGGGTGGGGGTCAGGCCCTCGCCCTTGGTGCCGTCGCCGAAGTCCCAGCCGTAGGTGAGGTCGGGCGAGTCGGCGTCCTCGGCGGTGGCGGTGAACTTCACCTTCAGGCCCGCCGCGCCGGAGGTCTTGTCGGCGCTCGCCCCGACGATCGGCGTGAAGCCGTCCGCGGCGTTCTCGATCCGGTACAGCGCGGAGTTCTCGTCGCCCTGGAACCAGGACAGGCCGTAGTCCAGGACGTAGAGCGCGCCGTCGGGGCCGAACTCCATGTCCATGATCTGGGTGCCGGTCCACGTGAAGTCGTTGATCTTCTCGACCGCCCCGTCCTCGGTCTGCTCGATCCGCTTGATCCACTGACGGCCGAACTCGCCGGCGAAGAAGTCGCCGTCGTACTCCTCGGGGAACTTCACCTTGGAGTCGAGGTCGGCGTCGTAGCGGTAGACCGGGCCGCCCATCGGGGACTCGGAGCCGCTGCCGAACTCGGGCACGGAGTCGTCGTCGTAGGGGATCCACGCGGCCTGCGCGGGCGGCAGGTCGGTGAGGCCGGTGTTGTGCGGGGAGGTGTTCTTCGGAGCGGCGCAGTCGAAGGTCTCGCCGGAGGTGCCGGTGGCGAAGTCGTAGTCGACGTACGGGTCGTTGTCGCCGGTGCAGAAGGGCCAGCCGAAGTTGGCGGCCTTGGTGACCTTGGCGAACTCGACCTGTCCGGCCGGACCGCGCTTCGGGTCGGCGGCGCCCGCGTCGGGGCCGTAGTCGCCGACGTAGACCGTGCCGGTCTTCTTGTCGACACTGATCCGGAACGGGTTGCGGAAGCCCATGGCGTAGATCTCGGGCCGGGTCTTCTCGGTGCCGGGCTCGAAGAGGTTGCCCTCCGGGACGGTGTACGAGCCGTCCTCGGCGACCTTGATGCGCAGGATCTTGCCGCGCAGGTCGTTGGTGTTGCCGGCGCTGCGGCGGGCGTCGAAGGCCGGGTTGCGGTCGGGGCGTTCGTCGATCGGCGTGTAGCCGTCGGAGGCGAACGGGTTGGAGTCGTCGCCGGTGGAGAGGTAGAGGTTGCCCTCGGCGTCGAAGGCGATGTCGCCGCCGACGTGGCAGCAGGTGCCGCGGGAGGCCGCGACGTCCAGGACCTTCTTCTCGCTGGCCATGTCCAGCGTGCCGTTGGCGTTCAGGACGAAGCGGGAGAGGCGGTTGACGCCGTCGAACTTCTTGAAGTCCTCGGCGGTGCCGTTCTCCGGGGCGTCGCCCGCGGGGGTGTCGAGCGGCGGGGCGTAGTAGAGGTAGATCGCCCGGTTGTTCTCGAAGTCCGGGTCGATGCCGACGCCCTGCAGGCCCTCCTCGTCGTGGTTGTAGACGGGGATCCGGCCGGCGACCTTGGTGACGCCGCCCTCGTCGGTCAGGCGCAGTGTGCCGTCGCGGGCGGTGTGCAGGACGCTGCGGTCCGGGAGCACGGCGAGCGACATCGGCTCGCCCATCTCGGGCTCGCCCTTGGCGAGCGGTACCTGCTGGAACTGCCCCTCGACGGCGGCCGGCGCCTCGTCGTGCTCCGGGTGGCCGGGGTGGGCGCCTGCGACGGTCGCCGGGGTGCCCACGGCCAGCAGCAGGCCGGTGAACAGGGCGAGAGTGGTGCGAAGCCTGGGGCGCCTCGCGGTGCCGGTGCCTTTGAGTCTGGTTCTGTGCACGAAGTCCCTCCGGGAACGGGGGTGGGCCGTACTGGGATGGGTGCGGAGACGTGCGATGCGGGCGCCGGGGTGCGCCGTCACCCCGGAGGTGTGGGTGTCCTGAACACTTCAGGGACGGTAACCGCGTTCTTCCGGGGCGAACACCCCTTGGACCGTGACTGGTTGAACTTTTTCCCAACTCAGGACAAAGCAGGATTCGGGCAGCCCGGACCGGGCACCGGCGTCGCGGCCGGTCCCCGGTCCTGACCTGCGGTCGGGCGTGCGGATCAGCTGTTGAAGGCGGCGTCGAAGGACGCGGTGGGCGGCTCGAAGTCGAAGGCCTTCAGCCGGGTGAGGGCCTCGGGTGCGCCCTGCAGCCGGTCCATGCCGGCGTCCTCCCACTCGACGGAGACGGGTCCCTGGTAGTCGATGGAGCGCAGCATGCGGAAGACGTCCTCCCAGGGGACGTCGCCGTGCCCGGCCGACACGAAGTCCCAGCCGCGCCGCGGGTCGCCCCACGGC
Organism: Streptomyces sp. NPDC093065; assembly: GCF_044754585.1. NCBI lineage: Bacteria > Bacillati > Actinomycetota > Actinomycetes > Kitasatosporales > Streptomycetaceae > Streptomyces > Streptomyces sp. NPDC093065. The sequence continues at coordinate 125,004 of NZ_JBIVPJ010000006.1, forward strand.
AGGTGGGAGCCGAGCCGCCCGTTGCGGCCGTCGAGGCGCTTGCGGGCCTCCTTGCAGTCGACGTGGTAGATCCGGTCGCGGAAGTCCCACAGGAAGCCGACGGGGTCGAGGTCCTGCCACACGAAGTGCGAGGGGTCGAAGTTGAGACCGAAGGCCTCCCGGTGGCCGACCGCCTCCAGCGCGCGCTGGGTGGTCCAGTAGTCGTAGGCGATCTCGCTGGGGTGCACCTCGTGCGCGAACCGCACGCCCTCGGTGTCGAAGACGTCGAGGATCGGGTTCCACCGGTCCGCGAAGTCCTGGTAGCCGCGCTCGATCATCGACTCCGGCGCCGGGGGGAACATGGCGACCAGGTGCCAGATCGCGGAGCCGGTGAAGCCGATGACGGTGTCGACGCCGAAGCGGGCGGCGGCCCGTGCGGTGTCCTTGATCTCGGCCGCGGCGCGTCGGCGTACGCCCTCGGCGTCGCCGTCGCCCCAGATGCGGGCGGGCAGGATGGCCTCGTGGCGTTCGTCGATGATGGCGTCGCAGACGGCCTGGCCGACCAGGTGGTTGGAGATGGCCCAGCACTTGAGGCCGTACTTGTCGAGCAGCTGGTGCCGGGAGTCCACGTAGGAGGGGTCGGCGAGGGCCTTGTCGACCTCGAAGTGGTCGCCCCAGCAGGCGAGTTCCAGGCCGTCGTAGCCGAAGTCGCGGGCGAGGCGGCAGACCTCCTCCAGCGGCAGGTCCGCCCACTGTCCGGTGAAGAGCGTGAAGTTGCGTGGCATGTCGCGGCCGGCCTCCTCAGGGGGTGATCGGGGTGTAGACGGAGTTCTTCTCGGCGCTCTCCTCCACGGCGGCGAGCACGCGCTGCACCTGCAGTCCGTCGAGGAAGGAGGGGTCGGGCCCGCGGCCCTCGGCGACGGCGTGGACGAGGTCGCGCGCCTGGTGCACGAAGGTGTGCTCGTAGCCGAGCCCGTGGCCCGGCGGCCACCAGGCGTCCAGGTAGGGGTGCTCGGGTTCGGTGACGAGGATGCGGCGGAAGCCGGCGTGCTCCCCCGGTTCCGTGCCGTCGTGGTACTCGAGCTCGTTGAGCCGTTCCAGGTCGAAGGCGAGCGATCCGCGCTCCCCGTTGAGCTCGATACGCAGGGCGTTCTTGCGGCCGGTGGCGTACCGGGTCGCCTCGAAGGAGACCAGGGCGCCGGAGGTGAGGCGGCCGGTGAACACCGCGGCGTCGTCCACGGTCACCTGGCCCGTCACGCCGTCCGCCGAGCCCGCGGACAGGCCCCGGGGGGCGCCGGCGGGCAGCGGGCGTTCCCGTACGAAGGTCTCGGTGAGGGCGGAGACGCCCGCGATCCTCTCCCCCGTCAGGTACTGGGCGAGGTCGACGATGTGGGCGCCCAGGTCGCCCAGCGCCCCCGATCCGGCCAGCTCCTTGCGCAGCCGCCAGGTGAGCGGGGCCTTCGGGTCGACCAGCCAGTCCTGGAGGTAGGTCACCCGCAGGTGCCGCAGGCGGCCGACGCGGCCCTCGGCGACCATCCGCCGGGCCAGTGCGGTGGCCGGTACGCGGCGGTAGTTGAACCCGACCATCGCCAGCTGTCCGCGTGCCCCGGCCTCCTCGGCCGCGCGGGTCATCGCCTGCGCCTCCTCGACGGTGTTGGCCAGCGGCTTCTCGCACAGGACGTGCTTTCCGGCGGCGAGCGCGGCCAGGGCGATCTCGGCGTGGCTGTCGCCGGGGGTGCAGATGTCGACGAGGTCGATGTCGTCCCGTTCGACCAGGGCCCGCCAGTCGGTCTCGGTGCTCGCCCAGCCGTGCCGCCCGGCCGCCAGGCGGAGGGCGTCGGCGTCCCGCCCGCAGATCGCGGCCATGACCGGGTTCAGCGGCAGGTCGAAGACCCGGCCCGCGGTGCGCCAGCCCTGGGAGTGGGCGGCACCCATGAAGGCGTAGCCGACCATGCCCACGCGCAGGGGTGGTCGGCTCGCGGACGCCCCCGTCGCCGCCCCGGCCCCGGCGCCGGTCCCGGTGTCGGTCCCGGTGTCGGTCCCGGCGGCTGCCTCCTCGGCGCCGGCCCCCTCGGGCTGCTGCGGCTGTCCCATGCGGATGTCCTCCTCGTCGTGGTGGCGCGGTGCGGGGTGGGCCCCGCCCCGGCGGCGGCTGGTCGGGCCGCTGCCGGGGCGGCGGCCCTCACTTGAAGCCCGTGGACATGTACTGGTCGACGTTCTCCTTGTCGACGACGGCCGAGTAGCAGGTGACGGTCGAGGGGATCTCGAACTCGGCGAGGCCGCCGATGCCCTTGCCCTGCCCGAGGGCGCGGGCCAGGTCGATCGCGGAGGCGGCCATGGTCGGCGGGTACAGCACCGTGGCCTTCAGGACGCCGCTGTCCGCCTTGATGGCCTGGAAGGCGGAGAGCGCGCCCGCGCCGCCGACCATGAGGAAGTCGTCGCGGCCGGCCTGCTCGATGGCGCGCAGGGCGCCCACGCCCTGGTCGTCGTCGTGGTTCCACAGGGCGTCGAAGTCCGACTGGGCCTGGAGCAGCTGGGCCATCTTGGACTGGCCGGACTCGACGGTGAACTCGGCGGCCTGCCGGGCCACCTTCTTGATGTTCGGGTAGTTCTTCAGGCCGTCGTCGAAGCCCTTGGTGCGCTGCTGGGTCAGTTCCAGGTTGTCGATGCCGGCCAGCTCGATGACCTTGGCGTCCGACTTGTCCTTGAGCTTCTCGCCGATGTAGTGGGCGGCGTTGAGCCCCATGCCGTAGTTGTCTCCTCCGACCCAGCAGCGGTAGGCCTGGGGGCTGTTGAAGATCCGGTCGAGGTTGATGACGGGGATGCCCGCCCGCATCGCCTTCAGGCCGATCTGGGTGAGGGCCTTGCCGTCGGCCGGCAGGATGACCAGGACGTCGACCTTCTTGTTGATGAGGGTCTCGATCTGCCCGATCTGCTGCGCGGTGTCGTTGGAGCCCTCGGTGATCTCCATGGTGATCTCGGAGTACTTCTCGGCGCGCTTCTTGGCCTGGTCGTTGACGGCGTTGAGCCAGCCGTGGTCGGCCTGCGGACCGGCGTAGCCGATGGTGACGGGCTTGCCGGGCTTGTCGTCGGCGGCCGGCTGGGTGTCCGCTGCGGCCTTGTCGCCGTCGTCGGGGTCGTTGCTGGTACACCCCGTGAGGACGGCACCGGCGGACACGGCGGCGGCCCCGAAGAGCAGCCCTCTGCGACTCGTGAGCTTCGTCATGACGGTGAACCCTTTCCTCAATGCGTGCTTGCGGTACGGCGCTGGACCAGCACGGCGGCGACGATGATCGCGCCCTTGGCGATCTGCTGCACGTCGGTCTGCAGGTTGTTCAGGGCGAAGATGTTGGTGATGGTGGTGAAGATCAGGACGCCGAGCACGGAGCCGACGATGTGGCCGCGGCCGCCGGTCAGCAGGGTGCCGCCGATGATCGCGGCGGCGATGGCGTCGAGCTCGTAGAGGTTGCCGTTGGTGTTCTGGCCGGAGCCGGCGAGGGACACCAGCAGGAAGGCGGCTATGCCGCAGCACAGCCCGGACAGCAGGTAGAGGTAGAGGCGCTGGCGGCGGACGTCGATGCCGGCCAGCCGGGCGGCCTCGGCGTTGCCGCCGACGGCGACGGTGCGGCGGCCGAAGGTGGTCCGGTTGAGCACCAGCCAGCCGATGACGGTGACGGCCGCGAAGACCATGACCAGCGGCGGTATGCCGAGGACGTACCAGTCGCGCTCGGCGAGCCTGAGGACGCCCGGAACGGTGACGACCTGGGTGCGGCCGTCGGTGATCTGCAGGGCGAGGCCGCGCGCCGAGGCCAGCATGGCGAGGGTGGCGATGAACGGGACCATCTGGCCGAAGGCGATGAGCACACCGTTGACCAGTCCGCAGCCCACTCCCACCACGATCGCGGTGAAGAGGATGCCGACGAACCCGTACTCCTGCGTGGCGACCGTGGTCGCCCACACCGAGGCGAGGGCGACGATGGCGCCGACGGACAGGTCGATGCCGCCGGAGACGATGACGAAGGTCATGCCGACGGTGACGACACCGATCACGGACGCCTGGGTGAGCACCAGCTGGAGGTTGCGGGTGTCCAGGAACGCGTCGGGCTGGGTGATGCCGCCGATGAGGACCAGGACGGCCAGCACACCGAGCAGGGTGAGGGTGCGGACGTCGGCGCGGCCCAACCGGACCCGCCAGGCGGGCGGCCCTTCCACCGGTGCCGCCTTGTCGGTGCCGCCCCGTGGCGGGGACACGTGCTGCGTCATGACGCCGGGCTTCCTTCCATCACGAGGTCGAGTACGCGGTGTTCGTCGAGTTCGCGGGCGGGGGCCTCGTGCACGACGTGGCCCTCGCGCAGCACCAGTACGCGGTCGGCGAGGCCCAGCACCTCGGGCACCTCGCTGGAGACCAGCAGCACGGCGAGGCCCTCGTCGGCGAGGCGCCGGATGACGGCGTACAGCTCCGCGCGGGCGCCGACGTCGACGCCGCGGGTGGGTTCGTCGAGCAGCAGGACCCGGCAGCCGCGCAGCAGCCAGCGGGCGAGAACCGCCTTCTGCTGGTTGCCGCCGGAGAGGGTGCGCACGGGCACGGACGGGTTGTCGGGCCGCAGCGACAGCTCGCGGGTGGCCTCGCGGGCCGCGCCGAGTTCGGCGCCGCGGTCGATCCAGCCGCCGCGCGAGAAGCGGGACATGGCGGAGACCGACACGTTGCGGGTGACGGACTCCAGCATCAGCAGGGCCTGGGCCTTGCGTTCCTCGGGGGCGAGCCCCAGTCCGGCGCGTACCGCGGCGCGCACGCTGCCGGGCCTGAGCGGGCGTCCGTCGACGAGGACCCGGCCGGTGCTCGCCTTGCGTGCCCCGTAGACCGTCTCCAGGATCTCGGAGCGGCCGGAGCCGACGAGCCCCGCGAGGCCGACGATCTCACCGGGTCGCACTTCGAGGTCGAGCGGCGCGAACTCGCCGTCGCGGGACAGCTCTTCGACCTTCAGTACGGGTTCGGCGGCGGGCGGGCCGGTGGGCCGCTCGGGGAAGACGTACTCGACGTTGCGCCCCGTCATCAGCGCCACCACCTCGCGGGTCGGCGTCGACTCGGCGGGCAGCCCGCCGGCGACGGCCCGGCCGTCCTTGAGGACGGTGACCCGGTCGCCGATGCGGCGGATCTCCTCCAGACGGTGCGAGATGTAGACGACGGCGACTCCGGCGGCGGTGAGGTCGGCGACGATGCGGAAAAGGTTGTCGACCTCGTCCGGGTCGAGCGCGGCGGACGGCTCGTCCATCACGATCAGCCGTACGTCGTGCGAGAGCGCCCGCGCCATGGACACGATCTGCTGCTGGGCCGCCGACAGGTCCCCCACCAGCCGGCCCGGGTCCACCTCGGGATGCCCGAGCCGCTTGAGGAGCGCGGCCGTCGACGCCTTGGCCGCCCTCCCCCGTACGACGAAGCCGGCGGCGGTCGGTTCGTGGCCGAGGTGGACGTTCTCGGCGACCGACAGGTGCTCGACCAGGTCGAGTTCCTGGTAGATGGTGGCGATGCCCAGTCGCATGGCGGCGATGGGCGAGCGCAGGGTGACCTCCTCGCCGCGCCAGCGGATGGTGCCGGTGTCGGGCTGGTGGGCGCCGGCCAGCACCTTGATGAGGGTGGACTTCCCGGCGCCGTTCTGGCCGAGGAGGCAGTGCACCTCACCGGCCTGGACGTCGAGGTCGACGCCGTCCAGGGCCCGGACTCCGGGGAACGACTTGGTGATGCCGGACATGCTGAGCAGCGGTGGTTCTGGTGCCATGTGAGGTCCCCTCGGCGGGCTTGCGGGCCGGTGTCAGGGCAGAGCAGAGCAGGGCGTGGCGAAGCAGGTCGGGGTGGTGCGGAACAGGGCGTGACGGGGTGGAGCGCCGTGCTGGGTGGAGCTGCGGAACCGAACGGTGCTACGCGGGTGAGAACAGGTGGTCGCTGATCAGCCGGGCCGCGCCGATGACTCCGGCGGTGGGGCCCAACTCCCCCAGGACGATGGGCAGGTTGCCGGTCGCGAGAGGCAGCGACTGGCGGTAGACCTGGGTACGGATCGCGGCGAGCAGGTTGTGGCCGAGGCCGGTCACCCCGCCGCCGATCACCACCAGGCCCGGGTTGAAGAAGCTGACCAGGCCGGCGATGACCTGGCCGGTGCTGCGGCCGCCCTCCCTGATCAGGTCCAGTGCGGTGGCGTCGCCCGCGGCGGCCGCGGCGGCGACGTCGGCGGCGCTGAGGCCCCCGTTCGCCTCCAGCCGGTTCGCGAGCTCGGCCGACCGGCCCTGCTGGGCGGCCTCCGTGGCGTCGCGGGCCAGGGCCGCGCCGCTGAAGTGTGCCTCCAGGCAGCCCCGGTTGCCGCAGGCGCACTGACGTCCCTCTGGCACGGCCTGGATGTGCCCGATGTCGCCCGCGCTGCCGGTGGTTCCGCGGTAGACCTCGCCGCCGACGACGATGCCGCAGCCGATGCCGGTACCGATCTTGACGACGAGGAAGTCGTGCTGGGTGCGGGCGACCCCCGCGTGCTGCTCCCCCAGCGCCATCAGGTTCACGTCGTTGTCGACCATGACGGGGCAGCCGAGTTCCTGGCTGAGCGCCTCCCGCACGGGGAAGCCGTCCCAGCCCGGCATGATCGGCGGCGCCACCGGCACGCCCTCGGGGAAGCGGACCGGCCCCGGGACGCCGATGCCGGCGCCGTCGAAGCCCTCCGCGAGCCCGGAGGCGCGCAGCTTGGCGGCCATCGACAGCACCTGCTCGAAGACCGCGACCGGGCCCTCGCGCACGTCCAGGGGCTGGTTGATGTGCCCGAGGATCTCCAGCTCGGCGTTGGTGACGGCGACGTCGACCGAGGTCGCGCCGATGTCGACGCCCAGGAAGCGGAGTTCGGGGTTGAGGCGGACGTTGTGGCTGCGGCGCCCGCCGCGCGAGGCGGCGAGTCCGTCGGCCACGACGAGTCCGGTCTCCAGGAGCCGGTCCACCTCGACGGCCAGTTTCGACCTGGAGAGGTCGACCTGGTCGCCGAGCTGGGCGCGGGAGTTGGGCCCACCGTCGCGCAACAGCTGGAGCAGTCGTGCCTGGTGGGCGTTCGCGGGTCGTGCGGTCATGCGTCTCACGAGCCCCTCCCCGCCTCAATCGGCTGTGAGTGTGCCGGTCTTCCGGCCTCGTCCGGTGGCTTGCTTTCGGAGGGAACGTAGCAGTGGGCGCCGGGTGTGGGAAGAAGTCACGCATGAATTGCTGCCAACTTTCTCCACTGAGAGGACAAAGGAGAGTGCGGCGCGGGACGGCTCCGGGCACGACGAGACCGCCCGGCCGACATGCCGGGCGGTCTGTGATCAAACCTCGATGGGGTCCTGAAGGGGCTCCAGGAGGGCTCTGGCCCTACGAATCCCCGCGCGCGTGGTACGAACGCCGGGTGTGCTCCGTGTGCTCGCGCATCAGCCGGGTCGCCGACTGCTCGTCCCGGTCGGTGATGGCGGCGATCAGCTTGCGGTGCTCGATCCAGGACTGCCGGCCGCGCTGCCGGGCGACCGGGGTGTAGTACCAGCGGACCCGGCGGTCGACCTGGGCCGCGAGTTCGGCGAGGACGGTGTTGCCCGCCAGCTCCATGACCTTGCCGTGGAAGCGGGCGTTGTAGGCGACGGTGGCGTCCACGTCCTCGGCGGCGACGGCCCGCTCCCCCTCCTCGCACAGCTCCTCCAGCGCGGCGATGCCGGCACTGGAGGCGTTGGCCGCGGCGAGCCGAGCCGCCTCGGCCTCCAGGAGCGTACGGACCGTCAGGAGCTGGTCCGCCTCCTCCTCGGTCGGCTCGTGCACGAAGGCGCCCTGGGCGGGCCGCAGATCGACCCAGCCCTCGGTGTTGAGCCGCTGCAGCGCCTCGCGCACCGGCTGCCTCGACACCCCGAGGTGTCCGGCGAGTTCGCTCTCGACGAGGTGCTGGCCCGGCTGGAGGGCCCGTGTGGTGATGAGTTCGAGCAGCGCCTCGTAGACCCGGTCCCGCAGCGGGCCGGGTCGCTCCAGCTTGGGCACCGCGCCCTGCGGCAGTCCTGCGGACAACATCGGTCCCCCCTCGACGGCCGGCTCACAACCAGTACCCGCGATCCTCGGTACGCGCAGTATTGATTGTCTTTCGTCTACAGTCTACGGCGCGGCGGGGGTCCGGAGCCGGTGTGTAGGCCACGTCACACGGGACGGCCGGGCGGGGCCGTTCAGGGGCAGCGGACGACCTGTCCGGCGTAGGAGAGGTTGCCGCCGAAGCCGAAGAGCAGCACCGGGTCGCCGGTGGTGATCTCGCCCCGTTCGACCAGCTTGGACAGTGCCAGCGGGATGCTCGCCGCGGAGGTGTTGCCGGACTCGACGACATCGCGGGCGACGACGGCGTTGACGGCGCCGATCTTCGCCGCGAGGGGTTCGATGATGCGCAGGTTGGCCTGATGCAGCACGACCGCGGCGAGGTCGGCTGGTTCGAGACCGGACCGCTCGCACGCCCGGCGTGCGACGGCGGGCAGCCGGGTGGTCGCCCAGCGGTACACGCTCTGCCCCTCCTGCGCGAATCTCGGCGGCGTCCCCTCGATGCGGACCGCGTTGCCCATCTCGGGCACCGACCCCCACAGCACGGGCCCGATCCCCGCCTCCTCGCCCGGTGCCGAGGCCTCGACGACGGCGGCCCCCGCCCCGTCGCCGACCAGTACACAGGTGCTGCGGTCGGTCCAGTCGACGACCTCGGACATCTTGTCCGCGCCGATGACCAGTGCCCGGCTGGAGGAACCGGCCCGTACGGCGTGGTCGGCGGTGGCCAGGGCGTGCGTGAAACCCGCGCACACGACGTTGACGTCCAGCGCGGCCGGGCCGGGAACACCGAGGCGGGCGGCGACCCGGGCGGCGGTGTTCGGCGAGCGGTCGATCGCGGTGGAGGTGGCGACCACGACCAGGTCCACGTCGGCGGGGGTCAGCCCGGCCGCCGCGAGCGCCTTCGCGGCGGCGTGGCCGGCGAGCTCGTCGACCGGCTCGTCGGGTCCGGCGATCCGGCGCGAACGGATGCCCACCCGGCTCCTGATCCACTCGTCGCTGGTGTCGACCATGCCCGCCAGGTCCTCGTTGGTGAGGACCCGGGCGGGCTGGTGGTGGCCGACGGCGGTGATCCGGGAGCCGTACTGCATGGGTGGAATCCTCGCTGCCTCGGGGGTACGGGATCCACTAGTGTGATCAGTGACCGACGGGTACGGCGGCAGGTGTTACGACAGGAAACCGGCGCCCGGCTTGTCGGCTTCGGTCAGCATCCATCGCCGACCTGGCATCTCCGCACCCACGTCCGCCCTCATCCGGTGAAAAGCTGGGTCGCCTTCCGGACAAGTTCGTACAGCCCGTAGGCGAGCGGAGCGCCGACCCAGAGCCAGGTGAAGGCGATCAGCGGCCGCCGGTCGGGCAGACCGGCCGCGTCAGGCGGACTCTGGCTGCTGTCGGGGGACATCGTTGCCCTCCTTCTGCTCGGGGACGGTGGCGGCGGGTTCGTGGTGCCGGGCGTGGACGGGCCGGATCAGTTCGTTGGCGGCGAAGCCCACGACCAGCAGCCCGATCATGATGAGGAAGGACGTGCCGTACAGCGCCGACCCGTGCCGTCCCGCCTCCTCCTGGTGGTCGGCGATCCAGTTCACGATCAGCGGCCCGAGGACGCCGGCCAGCGACCAGGCGGTGAGCAGCCGTCCGTGGATCGCGCCGACCTGGTAGGTGCCGAAGAGGTCCTTGAGGTAGGCGGGGGCGGTGGAGAAGCCGCCGCCGTAGAAGGACAGGACGACCAGGGCGCACAGGACGAACAGCGGCTTGGAGGAGTCGCCGAACAGCGCGATCAGGGCGTACATCAGCGCGCCGACGCCGAGGTACACGCGGTAGATGTTCTTGCGTCCGATGAGGTCCGAGGTGGAGGACCAGCCGATCCGGCCCGCCATGTTGGCCGCCGACAGCAGGGCCACGAAGCCGGCGGCGGCGGTCACGGACACCGGGGTGGCCGTGTCGGCGAAGAAGTCCCTGATCATCGGTGCGGCCTTCTCCAGGATGCCGATGCCGGCCGTGACGTTCATGCAGAGCACGATCCACAGCAGCCAGAACTGCGGGGTGCGCATGGCCGAGCGCGCCGAGACCTGGACGCCTTCGAGCGGGGCGGGCCTGCCGTTCGCCCGTTCCCTGGGCCGCGGCACGCGCACGAGCAGCACGCCGAGGAGCATGAAGACGGCGTACGTCAGTCCGTGGACGAGGAAGGCGAGGGCGATCCCCGAGTTGTCGGTGCCGAAGGACTTCAGCATCTGCGCCGACCAGGGCGAGGCGATGAGGGCGCCGCCGCCGAAGCCCATGATGGCGATGCCGGTGGCCATGCCCGGCCGGTCCGGGAACCACTTGATCAGCGTCGAGACCGGCGAGATGTAGCCGATGCCGAGGCCGATCCCGCCGACGAAGCCGTAGCCGAGGACGATCAGCCAGTACTGCTCCACCGCCGCGCCGAGCGCGGAGAGCAGGAAGCCGGACGAGAAGCAGACCAGGGCGACGGTCATCGCCCAGCGCGGGCCGTGCCGTTCCACCAGCGTGCCGCCGAACGCGGCCGACAGACCGAGCATGACGATGCCGAGCTGGAAGGGCAGCGCGCTCTGCGTGCCGCTGAGGCCGAGCGCGGACTCCAGGGGCGGTTTGAACACGGACCAGGCGTAGGCCTGGCCGATGGAGAGGTGGACCGAGAGGGCGGCCGGGGGTACGAGCCAGCGGCTCCAGCCCGGGGGTGCGACGGGGGGGCTCATGGGTCCCCAACCGTAGGCATCCGGAAAGCGCTTGAGAAGACTGTTGAGCACACAACTACAGACCACCACTACTGCTGCACAAAGCCTTGCCGCCCCAACCTCCATACTGTAGACAATATTTCGTCGACACCATCGAGACTTCGTCGGCCTGTCTCTTCCCGGTTCCTCGGTATCCCTCGACCGAACGGAGCTCCCCCGCCATGAAAGTCGCAGTCCTCGGCGCCGGGGCGATCGGCGCCTACGTCGGCGCCGCGCTCCACCGTGCGGGCGCCGACGTGCATCTCATCGCCCGTGGACCGCATCTGGCGGCCATGAGGCAGTACGGAGTACGGGTGCGCAGCCCGCGCGGCGACTTCACCGCGCACCCGCGCGCAACCGACGACCCGGCCGAAGTCGGCCCGGCCGACTACGTGTTCCTGGGTCTGAAGGCCAACTCGTACGCGGCGTGCGGGCCGCTGATCGAGCCGCTGCTGCACCAGACGACGGCGGTCGTGGCCGCCCAGAACGGCATCCCCTGGTGGTACTTCCACCGGCACGGCGGCCCCTACGACGGACGCCGCCTCGAAAGCGTGGACCCGGCCGGCGCGGTCAGTGCGGTGCTCGCGCCCGAACGGGCCGTCGGCTGCGTCGTGTACGCGGCCACCGAACTGGAACGGCCCGGCGTCGTACGCCACGTGGAAGGCACCCGGTTCTCGGTCGGCGAGCCCGGCCGGGACGTCTCGCCGCGGTGTCTGGCGTTCAGCGAGGCGATGCGGGCGGGCGGCCTGAAGTGCCCGGTCGAGCCCGACCTGCGCAGCGACATCTGGCTGAAGCTGCTGGGCAACATCTCCTTCAACCCGATCAGCGCCCTGGTCCGGGCCACCATGCGGCAGATGTGCCTGCACGGCGGCACCAGGGAGGTCATCGAGACCATGATGACCGAGACGCTGGCGGTCGCCGGTGCCCTCGGCTGCGAGGTCGGCGTCTCCATCGAACGCCGGCTCGCGGGTGCCGAGAAGGTCGGCGACCACCGCACCTCCACGCTCCAGGACCTGGAGCGCGGCAAGCCGCTCGAACTCGACGTGCTGCTCGCGGCCGTCGTCGAACTGGCGGAGATCACCGGGGTGCCGGTGCCCACGCTGCGCACCGTGCACGCACTGTCGGACCTGCTCGCGCTGAGGAGCGCCGCATGAGGAAACGCGACCGAACCCCCAAGACCTACACCCGCCTCACCCACCCCCTGGTCCGGGACTCGCGCGACGAGCCCTTCCGCCGGGCGACCTGGGAGGAAGCCCTGGACCGCACGGCCCGGGGCCTGGCGGCCGCGCGCGACGCGTTCGGGATGTTCTCCTGCGCGCGGGCGACCAACGAGATGAACTACGTCGCCCAGAAGTTCGCCCGGGTGGTCATGGGCACCCACAACGTGGACTCCTGCAACCGCACCTGTCACGCGCCGAGCGTCGCGGGCCTCTCCGCGGCCTTCGGCTCGGGCGGCGGCACCTCCTCCTACGAGGAGATCGAGCACACCGACGTCATCGTGATGTGGGGCTCCAACGCCCGCTTCGCGCACCCGATCTTCTTCCAGCACGTCCTGAAGGGCATACGGGGCGGCGCCCGCATGTACGCGGTGGACCCGCGCCGCACCTCGACCGCCGAGTGGGCGGAGAGCTGGCTCGGCCCGAACGTCGGCACGGACATCCCGCTGGCCCACGCGGTCGGCCGCGAGATCATCCACGCGGGCCTGGCCAACGAGGCGTTCATCGAGCGCGCGACGACGGGCTACGACGACTACAAGGCCCTGGTCGAGCCCTGGACCCTCTCCCTCGCCGAGAAGGTGACGGGCGTGCCGGCCGCCGCCATCCGCGAACTGGCCCACGCCTACGCCCGCGCCGAGCGCGCCCAGCTGTGCTGGACCCTCGGCATCACCGAGCACCACAACGGCACGGACAACGTCCGCGCCCTGATCAACCTCTCCCTGCTCACCGGCCACGTCGGCCGCTACGGCTCCGGCCTGCAGCCCCTGCGCGGCCAGAACAACGTGCAGGGCGGCGGCGACATGGGCGCCATCCCCAACCGGCTTCCCGGCTTCCAGGACGTCCTCGACCCGGAGGTCCGCCGGAAGTTCGAGACGGTGTGGGGCACGGTGGTCGAGCCCCACCACGGTCTCACCCTGACCGAGATGTTCGAGGCCATGGAGGACGGCACGCTCCGCGCCGTCTACTGCATCGGCGAGAACCCGGCCCAGTCGGAGGCGGACGCGGAACAGGCGGTACGCCGCCTGCGCGCCCTGGACTTCCTGGTGGTCCAGGACATCTTCCTCACGAAGACCGCCGAACTGGCCGACGTGGTCCTCCCGGCGACCGCCGGCTGGGCGGAGACGGAGGGCACCACCACGAACAGCGAGCGACGCGTACAGCGGGTCCGCAGGGCGGTCAGTCCACCGGGTGAGGCCCGCGAGGACATCGACATCCTCTGCGACCTCGCGGCCCGCCTGGGCCACGACTGGAAGTACGCCGACGCGGAGGCGGTCTGGAACGAGCTGCGCTCCCTCTCCCCCGACCACCACGGCATGACGTACGCCCGCCTGGAGGAGCACCAGGGCATCCAGTGGCCGTGCCCGAGCACGGAGCAGCTGGAACCGCCCTACCTGCACGGCAGGTTGTGGGACCCGGACCCGGTCCACCGGGGGGCCCTCGCCCCCTTCGGCATCGTTCGGCACGACCCGCCGGTGGACCTCACCGACGAGCGGTACCCGATCAGGCTCACCACGGGACGCCGCCTCGACTCCTACAACACGGGGGTGCAGAGCGGCGGTTACGCATCCCCCCTGCGCCGCGGCGAGTCCGTCGAACTCTGCCCGGAGGACGCCGAACGCTACGGAGTGGTGGTCGGCGAGGAAGTACGGGTGACCTCCCGGCGCGGTTCGCTCCTCGCGCCCGTCTGGGTCGACACGGCCCTGCGTCCGGGCCTGGCCTTCATGAGCTTCCACTTTCCCGACGAGGTGGACACCAACCAGCTGACCATCGAGGCCAACTGCCCGATCGCCGGGACGGCGGAGTTCAAGGCCTCGGCGATCCGGATCGAGAAGGTGAGCACCGGTGGACCTGCGCTTCGGTGACAGCAAGCCGACGGACGAGGAACGCGCGGCCGTCGACGCCCTCCTCGGCCCGCCCGAGTCCTCCTGGGAGGGCGCCGACCGCTCCGACGCGGACCTCAGATGGGCCCGCGGCGGCCGGGAGGCCCGGGAGCGCCGCGACCAGCTCCTGCCGGCCCTGCACGCACTCAACGACCGCGTCGGCTGGATCAGCGAGGGGGCCCTGGACTACGTGTGCCGCCGCCTGACCGTCCCCCCGGCCGAGGCGTACGGGGTGGCCACCTTCTACGCGATGTTCTCGGTCCGCCCCCGCCCCGCCACGGTCCTCCACCTCTGCACCGACCTTGCCTGCACGGCGGCGGGGGCGAGTGAACTGTGCGCGGCCGTGGAAGCGCGCCTGGGCCCGGAGAGCGGGGTGCAGGTCGAGCGCTCTCCGTGCCTGGGCCTGTGCGAGCGCGCCCCGGCGGCCCTGGCGATCCGGGCAGGCGCTGCGGCCCGTTCGGCGCAGGGAGACACTCCGGCCCGCCCGGCGCAGCGGGACACTCCAGCCCGTCCGGCGCAGGGGGACACTCCAGCCCGTCCGGCGATTGAGGACGAGGCCGTTCAGGCCGAAGGGGGGTCCGGGGGCGCAGCCCCCGGGGACGGGGACGGGAAGGGGCGGCGGGGGCGAACCACCCTCCACGCCACAGCCGTATGCGCCCCCGCCACCCCGGACACCGCCGTCCGCACAGCCACCGCTCCCGAATCCGCCCCCGCCGAACCCGCCCCCGAAACCGCCGTCCCCCAGACCGGCTCCCCCACCCTCACCCTCCTCCACCGCATCGGCACCACAGACCCCGCCTCCCTCGACGACTACCGCGCCCACGGCGGCTACACCGCCCTCCGCCGCGCCTTCGAACTCGGCCCCGCCGCCGTCATCCGCGAGGTCACCGACGCCGGCCTCGTCGGCCGCGGCGGCGCCGCCTTCCCCACCGGCCGCAAGTGGCAGGCGACGGCCGCCCAGCCCGACCACCCGCACCACCTCGTCTGCAACGCCGACGAATCCGAGCCGGGCACCTTCAAGGACCGCGTCCTCATGGAGGGCGACCCGTACGCCCTGGTCGAGGCCATGACGATCGCGGCCTACGCGACCGGCGCCCACCAGGGCCACCTCTACCTCCGCGGCGAGTACCCCCGCGCCCTCGCCCGCCTCACCCACGCCGTCGAGCAGGCCCGCACCCGCGGCCTCCTCGGCGACGACGTCCTCGGCCAGGGCTACGCCTTCGACATCGAGATACGGCGCGGAGCGGGCGCGTACATCTGCGGCGAGGAGACGGCCCTGTTCAACTCCATCGAGGGCCGCCGCGGCGAACCCCGCTCCAAGCCGCCGTTCCCGGTCGAGAAGGGCCTGTTCGGCAAACCCACCGTCGAGAACAACGTCGAGACACTGGTCAACGTCCTGCCGATCCTCACGATGGGCGCCGAGGCGTACGCCGCGATCGGCACCCCCACATCCACCGGCCCGAAGCTGTTCTGCGTGTCCGGCACCGTCGCCCGCCCCGGGGTCTACGAACTCCCCTTCGGCGCGACGCTCGGCGAGCTGCTCACCCTCGCCGGGGTCCGCGGCAATCTCCGCGCGGTCCTGCTCGGCGGCGCGGCGGGCGGCTTCGTCCGCCCCGACGAGCTGGACATCCCGCTCACCTTCGAAGGCACCCGCGAGGCGGGCACGACGCTGGGCTCCGGCGTCGTCATGGCCTTCGACGACACGGTCCCGCTCCCCCGCCTGCTCCTGCGCATCGCCGAGTTCTTCCGCGACGAGTCGTGCGGGCAGTGCGTGCCGTGCCGGGTCGGGACCGTCCGCCAGGAGGAGGCGCTGCACCGGATCGCCGACCGCACGGGCGCCGCGGCGGCCGACGACATCGCCCTGCTCCGCGAGGTCGGCCGTGCGATGCGGGACGCCTCGATCTGCGGTCTGGGACAGACCGCGTGGAACGCCGTGGAATCCGCCATCGACCGTCTGGGGGCGTACGAATGACCGCGATACCGCTCGGAGTCCCTCGCCGCCTGGTGGAGTTCACCCTCGACGGCCAGGAGGCCCGGGTCCCCGAGGGATCGACCATCCTCGACGCCTGCCGGGCCGCCGGGAAGGACGTCCCGACCCTGTGCGAGGGCGACACGCTCACCCCGAAGAACGCCTGCCGGGTCTGTGTGGTGGACGTCGAGGGCGCCAGGACCCTCGCGCCCGCCTGCTCGCGCCGGGCCGAGCCCGGCATGGTGGTGCGCACGGACACCGAGCGCGCCCGGCACAGCCGCAAGGTCGTCCTCGAACTCCTCGCCTCCTCCGTCGACCTCTCCACCACTCCTTCGGCCGCACAGTGGATCAAGGAGTACGAGGCGAAGCCCGACCGCTTCGGCCCGGACGCGGCCCGCGTCGACGAGGAACCGCGGCTCGACAACGACCTCTACGTGCGCGACTACGGCAAATGCATCCTCTGCTACAAGTGCGTGGACGCCTGCGGCGACCAGTGGCAGAACAGCTTCGCCATCTCCGTCTCCGGCCGTGGCTTCGACGCCCGGATCTCGGTCGAGCACGACGGCCCGCTGACCGATTCCGCCTGCGTGTACTGCGGAAACTGCATCGAGGTGTGCCCCACGGGCGCCCTGTCCTTCAAGTCCGAGTTCGACATGCGCGCGGCGGGCACCTGGGACGAGGAGCGGCAGACCGAGACGACGACGGTGTGCGCGTACTGCGGCGTGGGCTGCAATCTCACGCTCCATGTGCAGGACAATGAGATCGTGAAGGTCACCTCTCCGCACGACAACCCGGTGACCCACGGCAACCTGTGCATCAAGGGCCGCTTCGGCTACCAGCACGTACAGAACCGGGACTGACCGGCAAAC
Organism: Streptomyces sp. NPDC093065; assembly: GCF_044754585.1. NCBI lineage: Bacteria > Bacillati > Actinomycetota > Actinomycetes > Kitasatosporales > Streptomycetaceae > Streptomyces > Streptomyces sp. NPDC093065. The sequence goes on from NZ_JBIVPJ010000006.1 coordinate 141,712, forward strand.
CGACCGGCGCAAGGGGCACGAACATGGGACGAGTCACGGAACGACGCAAGGTCATCCGCATCAGGGACGGGGCGGTCTCCACCCGCCCGGACACACTCGTCGCCGAGGAACCGCTGGAGATCCGGCTCAACGGCAAGCCCCTCGCCATCACCATGCGCACTCCCGGTGACGACTTCGCACTCGCGGCCGGCTTCCTGGTCAGCGAGGGCGTGCTCGCCGAGCAGGCCGACCTCCAGAACATCGTGTACTGCGCGGGCGCCACGGTCGACGGCTCCAACACGTACAACGTGGTCGACGTGCGGACGGCCCCCGGTGTGCGCGTCCCGGACATCACGCTGGAGCGGAACGTCTACACCACCTCGTCCTGCGGACTGTGCGGCAAGGCGAGCCTGGACGCGGTGCGTACGACGGCCCGCTGGCCCATCGCTGACACTCCCCCGGTCCGTGTCGCCCCGGAGCTGCTGGCCGACCTGCCCGACCGGCTGCGCGCGTCCCAGCGGGTCTTCGACCGGACCGGCGGCCTGCACGCGGCGGCGCTGTTCACCGAGGACGGCGAGCTGGTGGACGTACGGGAGGACGTGGGCCGCCACAACGCGGTCGACAAGCTGGTCGGCCGCGCCCTGCAGAACGGGGACCTGCCGCTGTCGCGCTCCGTCCTGCTGGTGTCGGGCCGGGCCTCCTTCGAGCTGGCGCAGAAGGCCGTGATGGCGGGCATACCGGTGCTGGCCGCGGTGTCGGCGCCGTCCTCGCTCGCGGTGGACCTCGCCGCCGAGACGGGACTGACACTGGTGGGCTTCCTGCGCGGCAGCTCCATGAACGTGTACGCGGGCGAGGACCGCGTCGCCCTGCGGGCCGCGGCCGCCCAGGGCTGACCCGGCTCCCCGCTGCACGGCGGCGGGGCCCCTGCCGGCGGGGAGCGCCCCCTGCGCCGCCGGGGCCCCGCCTCGACCCCGTCAGCCCTCCGCCTCCGCCGCACCGGCGGTCCGCCGGGCCAGGTCCGTCAGCCGCGCCGCTCGTCCTCGCGGCGCGCGAGCACACAGCCGCCCTCCGGGGTGAGCGACGCCGCCTTCTTGCGGCGGTCGCCGGGGTCCGGCACCCGGACGAGACCGGACGGGCCCACGGACCCCTCGGCCTCGGGCGGCTGGCCGTCACCACGCGGGTGCGGACGCTTCAGGCGGACCGGCTGCCGGTGCCGACCGCGGTGCGCGCCGGGGCGGCCGGCTCCTGCGAGGCGACCGCCTCCGGGTCGCGGGAGCGCCGCTTGGCGATCACGGCGCAGACCATCAGCTGCATCTGGTGGAAGAGCATCAGCGGCAGTACCGCCAGCGAGGCCTGGGCACCGAACAGGACGCTCGCCATGGGCAGCCCGGCGGCGAGCGACTTCTTGGACCCGGCGAACTGGATCGCGATCCGGTCCTCCCGCCCGAAGCCGAGCCCCTTCGCCCCGTACCAGGTCAGCACCAGCATCACGGCCAGCAGCACCGCCTCCACCCCCAGCAGCCCGGCCAGCCGCACCGGGCTCACCTGGTGCCAGATGCCCTGGACCATGCCCTCGCTGAACGCCGTGTAGACGACCAGGAGGATGGAGCCGCGGTCGACGAGCCCGAGCACCTTCTTGTGCCGGGCGACGAAGCCTCCGATCCACCGGCGCAGCAGTTGCCCGGCCACGAACGGCACGAGCAGTTGCAGCACGATCTTCACCAACGAGTCGGCGGAGAACCCGCCCCCGCCGCCGCCCAGCAGGGCGGCGGCCAGCAACGGGGTGACGACGATGCCGGCCAGCGAGGAGAAGGACCCGGCGCAGATCGCGGCGGGCACGTTGCCGCGGGCGATGGAGGTGAAGGCAATCGAGGACTGGATGGTCGACGGGACCAGGGTGAGGAAGAGCAGGCCCTGCTGGAGGGGGTCGGTCAGGAACACCGGGACCAGTCCGCGGGAGGCGAGACCGAGCAGCGGGAAGACGACGAACGTGCAGGCGAGCACGGTCACGTGGAGCCGCCAGTGCCGTACGCCGTCCATCGCCTCACGGGTGGAGAGCCGGGCGCCGTAGAGGAAGAAGAGGAACGCGATCGCGCCGGTCGAGGCGCCGGAGGCGACGTCGGCGCCCGTACCGCGGGCCGGCAGCAGCGCCGCGAGACCCACCGTGCCGAGCAGCAGCAGGACGTACGGGTCGATCGGCATCCAACTCGGCCAACGCAGGCGTTTCACGGTGCTCCACTTGCTCGCTGCTTACTCGTTCGCGGGGGTCACGGGTCCCCGCTCCATCGTGCTCCCCCACCCGGCGATCGGGAATCCGGTACACCGCTCTGACTGTCATCACGATTCCCGATCACCGGTAGCCTGGCGTCATGTACGACCCCACCCACCTGCGTACGTTCCTGTCCGTGGCCCAGACGCTGAGCTTCACGCAGGCCGCCCGGCGGCTCGGGCTGCGCCAGTCGACGGTGAGCCAGCACGTGCGGCGCCTCGAGGACGCCACCGGACGGCAGCTGTTCAGCCGGGACACGCACTCGGTGGAACTGACGGAGGACGGGGAGGCGATGCTCGGTTTCGCGCGCCGGATCCTGGAGGTGCACGACCAGGCGACGGCGTTCTTCACGGGCACCCGGCTGCGCGGGCGGCTTCGCTTCGGGGCGTCCGAGGACTTCGTGCTGACCCGGCTCCCGGAGATCCTTGAGGGCTTCCGGCACGACCACCCGGAAGTGGACCTGGAGCTGACGGTGGAGCTGTCGGGAACGCTGCACGAGCGGCTGGCGGCCGGGAAGCTGGACCTGGTGCTCGCCAAGCGGCGGCCCGAGGACCCGCGGGGCGAGCAGGTCTGGAGCGACCGGCTGGTGTGGATCGGCGCGGAGCGGCTGCGCCTGGACCCGGACCGCCCGGTGCCGCTCATCGTCTATCCGCCGCCGGGCATCACCCGCGCGCTCGCCCTGGACGCCCTGCACCGGGAGGGCCGGGAGTGGCGCGTCGCGTGCACCAGCGGCAGCCTGAACGGCCTGATCGCGGCCGCCCGCGCGGGCCTGGGCGTGATGGCGCACTCACGCGGACTCGTCCCGCCCGGTCTCGTGCGGGTGCCGGACCGGGCCGGGCTGCCCGAACTGGGCGGTGTGGACTTCGTGCTGGTGCACGGTCGGCGGCGCCCCTCGGCGCAGGACGCCGCGGACGCGCTGGCGGCGGCGGTCCTGGCGGGCGGCGACCGGCTGCACCGGCCTCAGCGGGCGGGCCTCGGATAGGTGAGCTGCTTGACCCGGCGCAGGAACGGCGACGCCTCCACGTGCTGGACACCCTCCAGGCGGCCGAGCGGACCGCTGAGGTAGGCGTAGAGGTCGGCGGTGTTGCGCACGACCGCGGTGGCGACGATGTTGGAGGGGCCCGCGGTGGCGGCGGCGTGGGCGATCTCCTCGTGTGCGGCGAGGGCCTCGCCGACCCGGTGGAGGGCGGCCGGGCTGGTGGTGAGCCAGAGGGCGGCGGCGGTCGGATAGCCGAGGATCTCCGAGTGGTACTCCACGTCGATGTACACGGCGCCGGAGGCGAACAGCGCCGCCAGACGGCGTTTGACCGCGGACTCGGAGCGGCCGGTGGCGCGTTGCAGCTCGGGGTACCCGGCGCGCCCGTCGCGCTCCAGGACGGCGAGCAGCGGCTCGTCCTCCAGGTCGATGCGGGCCGGTCCGGGCGAGGCCGGACCGTGGTCGGGCCGCAGCGCCGCGACCTGGTCGTCACCGAGCACACGGAACTTGCGGAGCCAGCCGCTGGGTCCGCCGTAGAAGCGGTGCAGGATCTGGTGGGCGTGGATCTCCAGTACGCGCGGGGTGCGCGGCAGCTTGCCGAGGAGCAGGTCGTCCCGGTCGCCCGGGCTGCGCGGCCGGGTGCCGAAGACGACCTCGGTGCCGCCGGCGGCCAGCCCGATCCAGTTGGTGTCGGGCCGCTTGGCGAGCGCGTCCGCGATGGCGAGCGCACTGTCGGGCACACAGCGCAGCCGCAGCGTCCAGTGGTCCTGGCCGAGCCGCTCGGCGTCGCGGACGGCGACCACCCGCAGGCCGCCCTCGGCGCACAGCCTGCGGTAGCGGCGGGCGACGGTCTGGTCGGAGACGCCCAGGACCGCGCCGATGCGGCTGAAGGAGGCGCGGCCGTTCGCCTCCAGGGCGTCGAGCACGCGCAGGTCGAGTTCGTCGAAGGTGTCGGATTCCATCCGCAATGCGCGATCTCCCATCGGGTTCCGTCACGTGGGCGCCGGTGACGGGGGCAATCTGTCGGCGCCGGTTCATCGTACGGAGGTACAGACACTCGTAGCACACAGGAAGAAGACGGAACATGCGTACATGGGGGCCGCTCACGGCGGTGTGCCTGGGGACGTTCATGCTGTTGCTGGACGTGACGATCGCGGTCGTCGCGCTGCCGGACATGGCCCGGGGGCTGCACGCCTCGCTGAGCGATCTGCAGTGGGTGATGGACGGTTACGCGCTGGCGCTGGCGGCGCTGCTGCTGGGGCTGGGCGCCGCGGCCGACGTCCTGGGACGGCGCCGGGTGCATGTGGCGGGCGTGGTGCTGTTCGCGGTGGCGTCGCTGCTGTGCGGGCTGGCCACGGGACCCGGCATGCTGGTCGCCGCGCGCGGGCTGCAGGGCGTGGGCGCGGCGGCGATGTTCGCCACCACGCTGCCCCTGCTGGGCTCGGTCTACCAGGGGCGCCGGCGGTCGATGGCGCTCGGCGTGTGGGGTGCGGTCAGCGGCGCGGCGGCGGCCGTGGGGCCGGTGCTGGGCGGGCTGCTCACCGACGGTCCGGGCTGGCGGTGGATCTTCTGGGTGAACCTGCCGGTGAGCGTGGCGGCGGTCTGGCTGACGCTGCGCGTGGTGCCGGAGTCCCGCGGTGCGGCCGGGCGCCGCGTGGACTGGGCGGGTACGGCCACGTTCGCGGCCTTCGCCGGGGCGCTGACCTACGGGGCGGTGCGGGCCGGTTCGCACGGCTGGACGGAGGGCGGCACCCTCGCCTCCTTCGTGCTCGCGGTGGTGGCGCTGGGCGCGTTCGTCGCGGTGGAGCGCCGGGTCGCCGATCCGCTGCTCGATCCGCGGCTCTTCCTGCGGCCCGCGTTCTCCGGCGTCATGCTGGGCGGGCTGGCCTTCAACGCGGCGGCGTTCGGTGTGATGGCGTACACCTCCATATGGCTGCAGACGCTGCTGGGGATGAGCCCGGTGCGCGGTGGTCTGGTGTTCGTGTGGCTGTCGCTGGCGTCGTTCGTGGTGGCGGCGGCGGGCGGGCGGCTGCTGCACGGGGTGCCGGCGCGGCTGACCATCGGCGGCGGGCTGCTGCTGATCGCGGCGGGCCAGTTCAGCATGGCGTTCCTGGACGCGGGATCCGGTGCGTCGGCCCTGGTGCCGGGGCTGCTCCTGGTGGGCGTCGGGACGGGCCTGGTGTCGCCCGGCATCGCGGGCGCGGCGCTGGCGGCGGTCCCGGCGGACCGGGCCGGCATGGCCGGGGGCGCGGTCAACACCTTCCGGCAGCTCGGGTACGCGCTCGGTATCGCCGTGTTCGGCACGGTGCTGACCTCGCGGATGGAGGGCACGCTGCCGCACGACGCGGCGCACCGACTGGCGGGCGGTGCGGCGGGCGCCCTGCGGGACGTGTTCGGCGAGCACACGCTGCGCTCCGCGTTCGCCTCCGGACTGAACGCGGCGGCGGTGGCCGCGGGCGCGGTCGCGGCGGTCGCCGGGGTCCTGGTGCTCGTCCTGGTCAAGGCCGACCGCGGGGGCCGGGACGCCGGTGCGACGGAGTCCGCGCCGCCCGCGCCGCAGGAGGAGGTGTCCGCTCCGGCAGCCCCGTACCGCCGGTAAGCGGGTCGTACAGATTCGGTGGAGATTAGGCCACCGATACTTACTCAACCGTCAGGAAACTGTCCGACCCTTCCCCATGTGAGCGCATTTCCTCTCGCTGACCAGCGCGAACATGAGCCCTGTTCGATTTTGGCACCCCTCCCGTCCCCGCGTCGGGTGGGGTAGCTTTCACGGCGCTGTGCGGGGGCGTCATCGAAAAGCGGGGAGCGGGGTTTGCGCGAGTTCACCAGTCCTCCGTTGACGTTGGCACCACCGGTGGGCGGTCTGGCCGACGTCGTCTTCGAGCATGCCCGGGAGGATCCCCGGCACATAGCGCTCGGGCGCAAGGACGAGGCCGGGCAGTGGCGGGACGTCACCGCCGGCGCCTTCCGCGACGAGGTGCTGGCGCTCGCCAAGGGGCTGCTGGCCCAGGGCATCCGCTTCGGCGACCGGGTCGCGATCATGTCCCGCACCCGCTACGAGTGGACCCTCTTCGACTTCGCCCTGTGGACGATCGGCGCCCAGGTGGTGCCGATCTACCCGACCTCCTCGGCCGAGCAGTGCATGTGGATGCTGTACGACGCCGAGGTGACCGCGGCGGTCGTCGAGCACGAGGACCACGCGATGACGATCGCCACGGTCATCGACCGGCTGCCGCACCTGCGCGGCCTGTGGCAACTGGACTCCGGCGCCGTCCAGGAGCTGTACGACGCGGGCGCGCACCTCGACGACGAGGTGGTCCACCGGCACCGCAAGGCGGTCACGCCGGAGTCGGTCGCCACCGTCATCTACACCTCGGGCACCACCGGCCGCCCCAAGGGCTGCGTGCTGACCCACGGCAACTTCATGTACGAGGCGGACACCGTCATCGAGCGCTGGGAGCCGGTGTTCCACTCCAAGCGCGGCGACGAGGCGGCCACCCTGCTCTTCCTGCCGCTCGCGCACGTCTTCGGGCGGATGGTGGAGGTCGCGGCCATCCGCGGCCGGGTCCGCTTCGGCCACCAGCCGCAGCTGAACGCGGCAGCCCTCCTGCCCGACCTGGCCGCGTTCCGGCCGACCTTCATCCTGGCCGTGCCGTACATCTTCGAGAAGGTGTTCAACGCGGCGCGGCGCAAGGCCGAGAAGGAGGGGAAGGCCGGTCCGTTCGAGAAGGCCGTCGACGTGGCCGTGAAGTACGCGGAGGCGGTGGAGGCGAAGGCCTGGGGCATCGGGCCCGGCCCCTCGGCGGGGCTGCGGATGCAGCACCAGTTCTTCGACAAGCTCGTCTACTCCAAGGTGCGGGCCGCGATGGGCGGGCGCATCCGCAACGCCATGTCGGGCGGCTCGGCGATGGACCGGCGGCTCGGACTGTTCTTCGCGGGCGCGGGCGTGCAGATCTACGAGGGCTACGGTCTGACCGAGTCCACGGCGGCCGCCACCGCCAACCCGCCCGAGCGCACCCGTTACGGCACCGTCGGGCAGCCCGTTCCGGGCGTCACCGTGCACATCGCGGACGACGGCGAGATCTGGCTGAACGGCGGCAACGTCTTCGAGGGCTACCTGAACAACCCGAAGGCCACCGACGAGACCCTGCACGACGGCTGGCTGGCCACCGGCGACCTCGGCTCCCTGGACGAGGACGGCTACCTCACCATCACCGGCCGCAAGAAGGAGATCCTGGTGACCTCCGGCGGCAAGAGCGTCTCCCCCGGTCTGCTGGAGGAGCGGGTGCGCGATCACCCGCTGGTCAACCAGTGCATCGTCGTCGGCAACGACCGCCCCTACGTGGCCGCCCTCATCACGCTGGACCAGGAGGCGGTCGAGCACTGGCTGACGATGCGCAACAAGCCGCAGATGTCCCCGGCCGACCTGGTGCACGACGCCGACCTGGAGACGGAGGTGCGGCGCGCGGTGGTCGCGGCCAACACGCTGGTCTCCCAGGCCGAGTCGATCCGCACCTTCCGTATCCTCGCCCAGCCGTTCACCGAGGAGCACGGGCTGCTGACGCCGTCGCTCAAGCTGAAGCGCAAGGCCATCGAGAACGCCTACGGCACCGAGGTCGAGGCACTTTACCGGGCGTGAGTTCCACGGTCAGGAATGCGCGGGGGCTCGTGATCGTTGACGATATGAGTACCACCTGACCACAACCGAAGGATCAAGAGCTCGTGAGCAGCAAGGTCCCCCCGATCATCCTGAACAACGGCGTCGAGATGCCCCAGCTGGGCTTCGGCGTCTGGCAGGTGCCGGACGACGAGGCGCAGACCGCCGTCGCCCAGGCGCTGGAGGCCGGGTACCGCAGCATCGACACAGCGGCGATCTACGGCAACGAAGAGGGCACCGGCAGGGCGATCGCCGCCTCCGGTCTGGCCCGCGAGGATCTTTTCGTCACCACCAAGCTCTGGAACAGCGACCAGGGGTACGACTCCACGCTCCGTGCCTTCGACACCTCGCTGGCGAAGCTCGGCCTGGAGTACCTCGACCTCTACCTGATCCACTGGCCCATGCCGGCCGAGGGCACGTACGTCGACAGTTACAAGGCGTTCGAGAAGCTGCTCGCCGACGGGCGGGTCCGCGCCATCGGCGTGTCCAACTTCCTGCCGGAGCACCTGGAGCGGCTGACCGCCGAGACGTCGGTGATTCCGGCCGTCAACCAGATCGAGCTGCACCCGCACCTCCAGCAGCACGCCGCCCGCGAGGCGCACGCGGAGCAGGGCATCGCCACCGAGGCGTGGTCCCCGCTCGGCTCCGGCAAGGGCATCCTGGACATCCCCGCGATCGTCGCGATCGCCCAGAAGCACGGGCGCACCCCGGCCCAGGTGGTGCTGCGCTGGCACCTCCAGCTGGGCAACGTGGTGATCCCGAAGTCCGTGACGCCGTCCCGGATCAAGGAGAACATCGACGTGTTCGGCTTCACCCTGGACACCGAGGACCTCGCGGCGATCAGCGCGCTGAACGAGGACCGTCGGCTGGGCTCGGACCCGGCGGACGTCAACTCCTGAGCGGTACACACGGGAAGAGGGGCCCGGCCGTCTGCGCGGCCGGGCCCCTCTTCCCGTGTGCCTGTCTCTCCGCGTGTCGGTCGTCAGTTGGGCTGCCCCAGCGGCCGTACGACCACGGTGTTGACGTCGACCCCGGCGGGCTGGGCCATGGCCCAGACGACCGAGTCGGCGATCTGGTCGGCGGTGAGCAGTTCGCCCGGCGGCAGGCCCCCGGTACCGTCCCAGAACGGGGTCTCCACCCGGCCGGGCGCGATCAGGGTCACGCCCACGCCCCACTGCGTCACCTCCCGCCGGGTGTTCTCGGCGAGGCCGGTCACCGCCCACTTGGTGGCGCCGTAGATGTTGCCCGGCGTGTTCACGAAGCCGGCGACGCTGCCCACCAGCACGATCCGCCCGCGCGTCTCCCTGAGCGCGTCGATGGACGCCCTGATCAGCAGGGCCGGGCCCAGCACGTTGGTCAGCACCATCTCCGTCCAGCCGGCCGGGTCGCCCTCGGCGACCGAGTCGTGGGTGGCGAAGCCGGCGTTGGCGACGACCGTGTCGAGGCGGCCGAACTCCTTCAGCGTGGTCTCGACGGCGGCGGCCACCTGGTCGTGCTCGGCGGCGCTGCCCCGGATCGTCAGCAGGTTCCCGGGGTCGCCGAGTTCCGCGCCGAACGCCCGCAGTCTCGCCTCCCCGCGTCCCGTGACGGCCACCCGCTGCCCGGCGTCCAGCAGCCGCCGGGCGACAGCGGCTCCGATGCCGCTGCCGCCACCGGTGATCAGCGTGACCGGTGTGTCGGTGTCGGTCATGGTTCCCCCCTGTGTCTGTTCCTGTCTCTCTCACGGACAGCGGGGAGTCCATCACGTAGAGCGCTCTCGAAGTCAAGTGCGCGCGCTCCGGACGGGCTTCGGCACGGGGTCAGGCCGGCCGCACCGCCGTGTACACGGTGTGCGCCACCAGCACGAACAGGTCCTGGCGGCGGTGCACACCCGCCTCGTCGGCGGGGTCGAGAAGGCGGTCCAGGGTGGCGAGGTCGTCGGTGTCGAGCCGCTCGCCGATGCGCTCGCGCAGCCGGGACAGTGACGTGGTGACGTAGTCGCGGGCCGCGTCGGAGACGGGTGCGGGCAGGTCGAGCAGGAAGCTGCGGGTGCCGGTGTGCTTCAGTCCGGCGGCGGTCAGCATCGCGGGCCAGTCCTCGGCCTCGGCCACGGAGTCCGGCAGGTCGGCGCGCATCTCGGCGAACGCGTCCTCCTCCACGGCGCGGATCCTGGCCTGGAGGCCGGGGCGTCCGATGCCGATGTCGCGGGGCAGGAACCGGGCGGGCAGTCCGCCCTCCAGGATCGCCAGCGTGCCGCCGGGGGCGAGGTGCCCGCCGAGGGCGGCGAGGGCCGCGCGCTGGTCGGGGAGATGGTGCAGGCTCTGGCTGGCCCACATCAGGTCGGCGGGGTGGTCCAGCTCGGCCAGTGCGGCGGGCAGGTCGCCCGCGAGGGTGCCGAAGCGGTCGCCGACCCCGAGCCGCTCGGCGCGGGCGCGGGCGCGCTCGAGGAGCGGTGCCGCGCCGTCGGCGGCGACGACGCGGGCGCCGGGGAAGGTGTCGGCGAACAGACAGGACACGACGCCGGGTCCGCTGCCGACGTCGACGACCAGGCCGGGATCGGTCACCTCCCGGGCCAGCCAGGCCATGGCCTGCCGGTACAGCGGCGTGTACAGCTCGGCCTGCGCCTCTAGGTGCGGGGCCATCTCGGCCCAGTCGATGTCTGCGTGGTCGTGGGCGTGTCCGTGCCGGTGTGCGTGGCTCTGCTCGTGGGCGGAGCCGTGCCTGTCGTGGTCCTGGTGGTCGTGCGCCATGCTGGTCGGCCTCCCGTTCGCGGTGCCGTCAGGGTGCGACGACTCGCCACCCGGACGCAACTGAAGTTGCCGGTCCCGCAAAAAAAGGGGGGTGCACGACCACCCGGCCGCCGGGGCCGGCCCGCGAGGACCGGACCCCGGCGGCTCACCCGCGCGGCAGGCGCGGGAATCCGCTCAGGACAGGGGCGGGTAGGCGTTCTTCATGAGCTCCTGGAACTGCGCGGAGAACCAGTGCCCGGACACCGGGGCGTTCGGCAGCGCGCCCGAGGGGCTGTTGCCGTTGCGCGCGTTGCCCTCGTAGGTGGGGTCGCACATCCGGTCGAAGCCCTTGCCCTCGTCGTTGTCGATGGCCTCGCTCGCACCGTCGGACTCGCCCGGGGGCTTCATCCAGACGTACGCGTCGATCCCGGCGGCGGGGCTGGCCTGCGGACGTTCACCGAGGCCGGCTCCGGACTGGTTGCACCAGTTGCCGAGGTGGATACGGCGGTCGTAGCGGCCACCGTCCACGTAGGCGTCGACGCTGGTCTGCGGACCGGGACCGGCGGGCCGGGCCGAGCCGCCCCAGCCGTTGCGGGAGGTGTCGATCAGCATGCCGATGTTCCGGTCGAAGCCGATCGAGACCAGCTTGTCGCGCATGGCCTGGGCGTAGGACAGTTCGTCGGTGTACTGGTTCCAGTCGACCCACTTGGACTGGCGCACGGAGGTCCCGTTCACCGAGTCCGCGATCTTGAAGTTGTCCTCCTTCAGGGCGCTGTAGTTGGCGGTGTTGACGATGAAACCCTGCACGTCGGCGACGGTCGCGCCCTCGGTGGTGGCGGCGGACTTGAACATCTCGGCGGAGGCGCCGAAGTTGTCGTCCCAGCCGAGCCAGCCGTGGTGGCCGGCGTCGACGTAGTTGTAGACGTTGCCGATGTCGCCGAGCTTGTTCAGGGCGTAGCCGACGCCCTTCTGGTAGTTGCCGTTGGCCTTCATCACGTCGCAGTTCTCCGTGGCGGTCGGCCGCCCGGAGACGTTGGTGACCAGGTTGGGCAGCGAGTCGATCTCGACCGTGGTGACGATCCGCAGACCCGCGTACTTCGGGTCGGAGAGGATCTCGGCGATCGGGTCGATGTACTCGGTCTTGTACCGGTCGATCTCGGTCGGGCCCAGCTCGCCGTTGGAGGCGAGGGCGGCGCAGTCGCGTCCGGGCAGGTTGTAGATGACGAGCTGGATCGCCATCTCGCCGGAGCCCTTCTGCGCCAGCGCGGCGTCCAGGTGGTCGCGCAGGCCCATGCCGCCGTCCACGCCCTCGATGGCGGCGATCCGGTCGAGCCACACACCGGTCGGCTCGTCGGCGATGCGGTCGCCGCCGGGCTCGGCGGCGGCGTTGGCGGACCACTCGGGGTTCACGTAGACCTGGGCGCCGTCATAGGGGTTGTCCACCCGGTCGGACGGGCCGGTGGGATCGGTCGGGTCCGTGGGGTCCGTCGGGTCGGTGGGATCCGTGGGGTCGGTCCCGCCGTCGACGTTGCAGGTCACGCCGTTGAGGGTGAAGGTGGCCGGGATCGCGTTGCTGCCGCTGTAGGTGCCCTGGAAGCCGAAGCTCGCCGAGCCGCCCGTGGAGAGCGTGCCGTTGTACGACTCGTTGGTCGCGGTGACGGCGGCACCGCTCTGACTGACCTTCGCGTTCCAGCTGTTGGTGACCTTCTGGCTGCCGGCGTACGTCCAGCCCAAGGACCAGCTGGACGTGGCGGCACCGTTGTTGGTGACGGTCACGGCGGCGGTGAATCCGCTTCCCCAGTCGTTCTGCACCTCGTAGTCGACGGCGCAGGCGGCGGCCGCGGCTCCGGCGCTCGCGGACTGGGCGGCCAGTGCCGTGCCGGAGGCGCCGGCGACCAGTGTCAGGGCGGCGAGCATCGCGGTTCTGGTACGGGTCATGAGTGCGGGTTCCTTCTTTCGTGGGGGTGCTGCTGTCGTCCGGGGCCGCGCGTCCCTCGGCGCGGCCCGCTGCCGATCGGCATGGGGGTGCCGTCGTGATCGGAGGTCAGGAACGGCCCGCGGGCACGGCGGTGCCGCCCGCGGGGTGAGCGATCCGGCACACGGGCCGGCCAGGCGTCGGACACGTAGCGGCCACGGCTGCGGCGACGGCTAAAAGTCCTGAACGCGGAGGGTGGAACGGGGGGTGGCGCATGAGCGACTCCTTGCAGTTCGGACACGCCGTGACGGACGCGTCGACTGATGGAACCGCTCCCACTGGTGCAGCGAAGGTAGCGCCAAGTGACGGCAAAGAACAGAGGAGTTACCGACTTTCTGCCGGCCGGCACTGTCGAATCTTTTCGACTCTCCACACATCTTGACCGCACCAGGCACCCTCTCCACTATGGGAGCGCTCCCACTGGTTCAAGGCTTGTTGCTCCTCCCCCACCCCTCCCCGAGCCGCAAGGAGGAACCAGCACCATGCACCCCGGACACAGACACAGACGCCGCACCGCGCGGCGATGGTGGACCGCCGCACTGGCGGCCCTGGCACTCCCCCTCACGATGCTGGGTACAGGTTCGACTCCCGCCCAGGCGGCCGCACTTCAGTGCAGCGTGGACTACAGGACCAACGACTGGGGCTCCGGCTTCACCGCCGAGCTGGCACTGACCAACCGGGGTACCGACGCCATCGACGGCTGGACGCTGACGTATTCCTACGCCGGTGACCAGAAGCTGACCAACGGCTGGAACGGCAGCTGGTCCCAGTCCGGCCGGAACGTCACCGTGAAGAACGCGTCGTACAACGCGCGGATCGCCGCCGGGGCCGCCGTCTCCACCGGCGGACAGTTCACGTACAGCGGCGGCAACGCCGCGCCGACGGACTTCGCGGTCAACGGCACCTCCTGCACCGGCGCGCACCAGCCGCCGATCACGGTGCTGACCAGCCCGGAGGCGGGCGCGGTGTACTCGCGGGGCGAGGCGGTTCCGCTGGCGGCCACGGCGGCCGCGGCCGACGGCGCCACCATCGGCAAGGTGGAGTTCTACGACGACACCACCCTGCTGGGCACCGACACCAGTTCGCCGTACACCTACTCGGCCTCTGGTTTGACCGTGGGCAGTCATTCCCTGGTGGCGAAGGCCTACGACAGCACGGGCGCCTCCGCGGACTCGACGCCGGTCGGCATCACGGTGGCGGCGGGACCGACCGTCGTCGCCTCGCCGAGCCAACTGGGCGTCCAACAGGGCGAGTCGGGATCCTACGAGGTCAAGCTGTCGGAGCAGCCGACGGCGAACGTGACCGTCACGACCTCCCGCGCGAGCGGCAACACGGGCCTGACACTGACCGGCGGCGCGAGCCTCACCTTCACGCCCTCCGACTGGGACACCGCCCAGCGGGTGACCGTCTCGGCGGACGCCGCCGGCAGCGGCTCGGCGGTCTTCGAGTCGACGGCTCCCGGCCACGGCAAGGCCACGGTCACCGTGACCCAGCTGGCGGCCGCGAAGGACTACGACGCCCGGTTCCTGGAGCTGTACGGCAAGATCACCGACCCGGCGAACGGCTACTTCTCGCCGGAGGGCATCCCGTACCACTCGGTCGAGACGCTCATCGTCGAGGCCCCGGACCACGGCCACGAGACCACGTCGGAGGCGTACAGCTATCTGCTGTGGCTCCAGGCCATGTACGGCAAGGTGACCGGCGACTGGGAGAGGTTCAACAACGCCTGGGAGATCATGGAGACGTACATGATCCCCACCCACGCCGACCAGCCCACCAACTCCTCGTACAACGCCTCGAAGCCGGCGACCTACGCCCCCGAGCTGGACACGCCGAACGAGTACCCGGCGCCGCTGGACGGCACCGTGCCGGTGGGCTCGGACCCGATCGCCGGTGAGCTGAAGTCGGCGTACGGCACGGATGACGTGTACGGCATGCACTGGCTCCAGGACGTGGACAACACCTACGGCTACGGCAACTCGCCCGGCAACTGCGAGGCGGGCCCCGCGGACACCGGCCCGTCCTACATCAACACCTTCCAGCGCGGCGCGCAGGAGTCGGTGTGGGAGACGGTGCCGCAGCCGACCTGCGACGCCTTCGAGTACGGCGGGAAGAACGGCTACCTCGACCTGTTCACCGGTGACGCCTCCTACGCCAAGCAGTGGAAGTTCACCAACGCCCCGGACGCCGACGCGCGTGCCGTGCAGGCCGCGTACTGGGCGGACGTCTGGGCCGGGGAGCAGGGCAAGGCCGACGAGATCTCCTCGACCCTCGACAAGGCCGCGAAGATGGGTGACTACCTGCGCTACGCCATGTTCGACAAGTACTTCAAGAAGGTCGGCGACTGCGTGGGGCCGTCGAGCTGCCCGGCCGGCACCGGCAAGGACTCCTCGCACTACCTGCTGTCCTGGTACTACGCATGGGGCGGCGCGGTCGACACCTCGGCGGGCTGGGCCTGGCGCATCGGCTCCAGCCACACCCACGGCGGCTACCAGAACCCGCTGGCCGCGTACGCGCTGAGCACCGACGCCGACCTGAGGCCGAAGTCGGCGACGGGCCAGTCCGACTGGGTCAAGTCCCTGGACCGGCAGGTGGAGTTCTACCGCTGGCTGCAGTCGGACGAGGGTGCCATCGCGGGCGGCGCGACCAACAGCTGGGCGGGCCGCTACGCGACGCCGCCGGCCGGTACGCCGACCTTCTACGGCATGTACTACGACGAGAAGCCGGTGTACCACGACCCGCCGTCCAACCAGTGGTTCGGCTTCCAGGCGTGGTCCATGGAGCGGGTCGCCGAGTACTACCAGCAGAGCGGTGACGCCGGTGCCAAGGCGGTCCTGGACAAGTGGGTCGACTGGGCGCTGTCGGAGACGACGGTCAACCCGGACGGCACCTTCCTGATGCCGTCGACGCTCCAGTGGTCGGGGCAGCCCGACACCTGGAACGCCTCGTCCCCGGGTGACAACGGCGACCTGCACGTCACGGTCGCGGACTACACCAACGACGTGGGGGTGGCGGCGGCCTACGCCAAGACCCTGACCTACTACGCCGACCGCTCGGGCGACACGGAGGCGGCCTCGACCGCCAAGGCTCTGCTCGACGGCATGTGGGAGAACAACCAGGACGCGCTCGGCATCGCCGTCCCGGAGACCCGCGCCGACTACAACCGCTTCGACGACGGGATCTACGTCCCGGGCGGCTGGAGCGGCACCATGCCGAACGGCGACACGGTCGACGCGTCGTCGACCTTCGCCTCGATCCGCTCCTTCTACCAGGACGACCCGGCCTGGTCGAAGATCGAGAGCTACCTCCGGGGCGGTGCCGCGCCCACGTTCACGTACCACCGGTTCTGGGCCCAGGCGGACATAGCCCTCGCCATGGGTTCGTACGCGGAGCTACTGGAATAGCCCCCGCGAGGCGCTCCGCGGGTTGGGCGGTTCGTTTTCGGCTGCGGGCTGGGTGTGGCTGGTCGCGCTCGCGCGGCGGTAGCCGCAAGTCGATACGGCCCCGCGCCCCTTCCAGGGGCGCCGTGGGCACCGCTTCTTCCCCCGTGGCGCCTGACGGCTCCGCGTGCTCGGTCTCGTCACCGGACGACGGGACCAACCGACCGGGCGGCCCCTGCCCACGCCTGGGGCCGCCCGGTCCTCGCATGTGTTCTGTTCCTGACGGAAGGACGGTTCCACACCGTGCGAAGAACCCGGACACTCACCGTGCTGCTGGCCCTCGCGGCCGGCCTGCTCGCGGGCAGCCCGCCGAGCGCGCCGGCGGCCGAGGCCCCGAAACCGGCGGTCTCCGCCGACGGCTACACCTGGAGGAACGCCCGCATCGACGGGGGCGGCTTCGTCCCCGGCATCGTCTTCAACCGCACCGAGAAGGACCTGGCCTACGCCCGTACCGACATCGGCGGCGCCTACCGCTGGCAGGAGTCGTCCCACACCTGGACGCCGCTGCTCGACCACGTCGGCTGGGACGACTGGGGCCACACCGGTGTGGTCGGTGTCGCCTCCGACTCCGTCGACCCCGACCGGGTGTACGCGGCGGTCGGCACGTACACCAACGACTGGGACCCGACGAACGGCGCGGTGCTGCGTTCCGCCGACCGCGGGGCGACCTGGGAGAAGACGGACCTGCCGTTCAAGCTGGGCGGCAACATGCCGGGCCGCGGGACGGGCGAGCGTCTGGCCGTCGACCCGCACGACAACGACGTCCTGTACCTGGGCGCACCCAGCGGGCACGGCCTGTGGCGGTCCACCGACGCGGGCGTCACCTGGTCCGAGGTGACGGCCTTCCCGAACCCCGGGAACTACGCGCAGGACCCGGCCGACACGTCCGGCTACGCCTCCGACAACCAGGGCATCACGTGGGTCACCTTCGACGAGTCCACGGGCGGCGGCGCGGGCGCGGCGACGGGGACCGTCTACGTCGGGGTCGCCGACAAGGAGAACGCGGTCTACCGCTCGACGGACGCGGGCGCGACCTGGGAACGGCTCGCCGGCCAGCCCACGGGCTACCTGGCCCACAAGGGCGTGCTGGACGCGGAGAACGGCTACCTGTACCTCGCGTACAGCGACACGGGCGGCCCGTACGACGGCGGCAAGGGCCGGCTGTACCGGTACGCGACGGCGACCGGCACCTGGACGGACATCAGCCCGGTGGCGGAGGCGGACACGTACTACGGCTTCAGCGGCCTGACCGTGGACCGGCAGCACCCGGGGACGGTGATGGCGACCGCGTACAGCTCGTGGTGGCCGGACACGCAGATCTTCCGCTCGACGGACAGCGGCGCGACGTGGACCCAGGCGTGGAGCTACACGTCGTACCCGAACCGCGAGAACCGCTACACGATGGACGTGTCCTCGTCCCCGTGGCTCACCTGGGGCGCGAATCCGACGCCGCCCGAGCAGACGCCGAAGCTGGGCTGGATGACGGAGGCGCTGGAGATCGACCCGTTCGACTCGGACCGGATGATGTACGGCACGGGCGCCACGATCTACGGCACAGAGGACCTGACCGCCTGGGACGACGAGGGCGGCACGTTCACGGTCGAGCCGATGGTGCGCGGCCTGGAGGAGACGGCGGTCAACGACCTGGCCTCGCCCCCGTCCGGCGCCCCGCTGCTCAGCGCCCTGGGTGACGTCGGAGGCTTCCGGCACACGAGCCTGACCGAGGTCCCGTCGATGATGTACACCTCGCCGAACTTCACCTCCACCACGAGCCTGGACTTCGCGGAGACGAACCCGGACACGGTGGTCCGGGCCGGCAACCTCGACTCGGGCCCGCACATCGCGTTCTCCACGGACAACGGTGCCAACTGGTTCGGCGGCACCGACCCGTCGGGGGTGAGCGGCGGCGGCACGGTCGCGGCGGGCGCGGACGGCAGCCGCTTCGTGTGGAGCCCCGAGGGCACCGGTGTCCAGTACACGACGGGCTTCGGCACGTCATGGCAGGCGTCGACCGGCATCCCCGCGGGCGCGGTCGTCGAGTCCGACCGCGTGGACCCCGCCACCTTCTACGGCTTCAAGTCCGGGAAGTTCTACGTCAGCACGGACGGCGGCGCGACCTTCACCGCCTCGGCGGCGGCCGGCCTGCCCGCCGGTGACAGCGTGCGCTTCAAGGCGCTGCCCGGCGCCGAGGGGGACGTCTGGCTGGCCGGCGGGGCGGCGGACGGCCCGTACGGCCTGTGGCACTCGACGGACGGCGGCGCGGCCTTCACCAAGCTGACGAACGTCGACGCGGCCGACACCGTCGGCTTCGGCAAGGCGGCCCCGGACGCCGCCTACCAGACCCTGTTCACCAGCGCGGAGATCGGTGGCGTCCGCGGCATCTTCCGCTCCACCGATGCGGGCGCGACCTGGACCCGCGTCAACGACGACGCCCACCAGTGGGGCTGGACCGGCGCCGCCATCACCGGTGACCCGCGGGTGTACGGCCGGGTGTACGTCGCGACCAACGGCAGGGGCGTCGTCTACGGCGACACGGCGGGCGGCGACGGCGGCACCGACCCGGGCCCCGGACCCGATCCGACACCCACCGGCGCCTGCGAGGTCACCTACACGGTCACGAACCAGTGGTCCGGCGGCTTCCAGGCGGACGTCCGGCTCACCAACACGGGCACGTCGGCCTGGAACGGCTGGTCCCTCGACTGGTCGTTCGCCGGCGGCCAGCGGGTGACCCAGATGTGGAACGCGGAACACACCCAGTCCGGCACGTCGGTGACGGCGAGGAACGTGGCCTGGAACAAGGGCGTCGCCCCCGGCGCCTCGGTGAGCTTCGGCTTCACCGGCGACTGGTCGGGGGCGAACGCGGAACCGGCCTCGTTCACGCTGGGCGAGGGGAGCTGCGCGGTCGGCTGAGACCGAGAGAAGGCAACCGCACCCCCGCCCTACTGCCGTGGCAGAGGCGCGGGGGTGCCGTTGCACTCGGGTCGGTTTCTACGGAACAGACAAACGAGGAAGACCCGTCCGCCCAGCAGGGCCAACGAGCGAGTCACATCCGCGATCCCCACCCGGTCTAAGAGTTGACGATCCCTCGTCGATCGCGGAGGCCCACGATGTGGGCACCTCCGCCCAAGCACACAAGGAACGCTCGACAGCCGGACCGGATCCGGACGGGCCCAACCTGGAGGAAACGCCTCATGGGTATGCTCAGAAACCCACTCACCGGCGCGACGGCAAGTCTCGCATTGACCCTTGGCGTCATCGGCGCCTTCGCCGGCAGCGCAGCTGCCTCCACGGGTGACGCCGGCGCAGCGGCCAACACGATCACCGTCTGTGTGAACGCAAATGGAGGCGGCTGCGCGCCCGGCACTGCGACCACGGTAAGTGACGCTCTCAAGCAGCTCGGCCGCGGGTTCCAGGACAACATCTCGTCCATCACCAATCCCACCCCCACACCGATCTGCTTCTACGAACACAACAACTTCCAGGGTCGCGGCGTTGCGGTGCCGCCTGGCTCAGGCATCAACAACCTCGCGAACGTCTACGTGGGTGGCTCGAGCATGAACGATGTCATCTCTTCATGGAGGCCCATGGGCGGCGGTGGTTTCCCGCCGCCACCGCCGGGGGCCTCCTGCTGAACACGTGGATGACCCTGCCGACCGGGCAGGGTCATCCGCACGACCAAGGCGCCGTGCGTCACGGCGTGTAGATCGTCGGCCTCGGTGCCGCCGTCATGCCGCCGCCGATGAAGAAGCTCGGGTGCGGAGGCTGGTTGTAGGCCGTGTTCTGCCAGGCCAGGGCCGTGCGGTACTGGGTGTCGTGGAGGAGGGTGGTGATGCGGGTGTCCGTGTCGTAGGGGGTGGAGTAGATGCGCAGCGCCGTGTTGTTGGACGTGCGCCAGACGACCTCCTCGCGCCAGTCGCCGAGGATGTCGCCGGCCAGGACCGGGGTGGCCTTGGTGCCGTTGTTGGAGGCGACGCCGGAACCGGTGAGCAGGCGGGTGTCGCCGGACGTGCCGTACTTGTCGACGTGGGTGCCGTCGAGGAGTTCGCGGACGGTGTCGCCGTCCCACCAGGCGAGGAAGTTGGTGCTGGAGGGCTTGCGGCTGTTCACGACGGTGCCCTTGGGGTTGCGGATGCCGCTCTCGGCGGACGACCAGGACTCGGCGCCCGCGCTGCCCGCCCAGATGTCTCCGGAGACGCCGCGCCCGTTGTCGCCGCTCGCGCCGGTGGACCAGAGGATCTGGCCGGTGCGCGCGTCCGCCATGTACGACGAGGGCTTCGAACCGTCCTCGTCGACCTTGAACTCCTCCAGGCCCGCGCGGGACGGGTCGAGGTCGCCGACGTGCATGGCGTCGCCGTGGCCGTTCTTCGTGGTCCACAGGGCGTAGCCGTTGTCGTCGACGGCCATCGCGCCGTAGACGATCTCGTCCCGGCCGTCGCCGTCGACGTCCGCGACGGACAGCTGGTGGTTGCCCTGGCCGTCGTAGCCCTTGCCGCTGTTGGTGGAGGAGTTGGTGTCGAAGGTCCAGCGGCGGGTGAACCGGCCGTCCCGCCAGTCCCAGGCCGCGATCACCGTGCGCGTGTAGTAGCCGCGCGCCATGATCACCGAGGGGCGGGAGCCGTCCAGGTACGCCGTGCCGGCCAGGAAGCGGTCGACGCGGTTGCCGTAGGAGTCGCCCCAGGAGGAGACCGAGCCCCGGGCGGGGACGTAGTCGACGGTGCCCATGGCCTTGCCGGTCTGGCCGTTGAACATGGTGAGGTACTCGGGGCCCGTGAGCACGTAGCCGCTCGAGTTGCGGTGGTCGGCCGAGGAGCTGCCGAGGACCGCGCCGGTGCCGTCCCTGGTGCCGTCCGCGGTCTTCATGGCGACCTCGGCCTTGCCGTCGCCGTCGTAGTCGTACACCTGGAACTGGGTGTAGTGGGCGCCGGAACGGATGTTGCGGCCCAGGTCGACGCGCCA
Source organism: Streptomyces sp. NPDC093065 (assembly GCF_044754585.1). Lineage (NCBI taxonomy): Bacteria > Bacillati > Actinomycetota > Actinomycetes > Kitasatosporales > Streptomycetaceae > Streptomyces > Streptomyces sp. NPDC093065. The sequence continues at coordinate 162,672 of NZ_JBIVPJ010000006.1, forward strand.
CAGGCGGGTGCCGTCGAGGCGTATGCCGTCGACGACCGTGTTGCCGGTGTAACCGGACTGGGAGTTGTCCTTGGCGTTGGTCGGCTGCCACTTGAGGACGATGTCGAGCGCGCCGTCGCCGTCGAGGTCGCCGACGGAGGCGTCGTTGGCCTCGTAGGTGTAGGAGACGCCGTCGGGGGTGGTGCCGCCGGCCGGCGGGCTGATCGGTACGTCCTTGTAGCCGGCGCGGAACTGGACGGCGTGGACGGAGTCGCCCTGCTCGGTGCCGTTCACGACCGCGCGGACCGTGTAGTCGGCCTGGGCGGGGGCGCCGGCGTGGAAGAAGGTGGTGGAGCCAGTGACCGGGCTGGAGTTGACCTTCGTGCCGGCCCGGTACACGTTGAAGGCGACGTTGTCCGGGTCGGTGCCCAGCCAGCGCCAGCCGACCAGGTTGCCGTCGCCGGTGTGGACGCTGACGACACCCCGGTCCAGGGCCTCCACCTGGCGTGCCGTGGCGGCCTGGGCGGTGTCGGGGGCCAGCGTGGTCAGGCCGGCGCCGAGGAGCGCGGCGGCGAGGGCAGCGGCCACGGCGAGTGGGCGTCTGCGGTGGGCGCGGGGGGCATGGGGGCGGGTGTGGGGGTGCCTCACGGGTCGGACCTCCTGAGGGGCGGACGGTTTCCGCCCCTCAGTCGCCGCCCGGGGCTGCCGGGTTGCCGCCCCCTAGGGCTTCTTGAACGCCGCGAGGGTGAAGACGGGGTCGGCCCGTGGCCGGTCCTGGTCCGGCAGGGCGGCCAGGCGTGCGGCGAACTCCTCCGCGAGCGGTTCGCCCGGCGGCAGCGTGACGAACCAGCCGCGCCGCAGGTCCGCGACCGTCCGGCGAGGGCTGCGGCCCTGGCCGTGGCCGGTGAAGCGGGCCCCGCCCGCCGGGACCAGGCCGTGCTCGCGGGCGTACGCCTCGACCAGGCGGGCGGCGTCGTGCGCGGTGCCGGCCGGGCGGGCGGCGAGCACGGCGTCGATGTCGCTGCCCACGTTGTGCGAGGCGCCCTTGTCCACCGTGGTCACGTACACCCCGCCGGGCCGCAGTACCCGGGCGCACTCGCCGACGACCGCCCGCGCGTTGCGGGCGCCGCCGGTGAGGTGCAGCAGCCACACGCTGGAGACCGCGTCGAACTCCCCGTCCGCGAAGGGCAGTCGGCGGCTGTCGGCGAGCGCGACGGCACCGGGCAGCCGGGCGGCGGCGCGGCGGGCCATGGCGGGGACGAGGTCGACACCGGTCACCCGCAGGCCGTCGCGTCCGGCAGCGACCCGCCGGGTGACGATGCCGGTGCCGCACCCCACGTCGAGCAGCCGGCGGGCCTGTCGCGGCACCAGGCTCAGTACGGCCTGCGCGGCCGCCGCGGCCCGGGGCTCACCGCCGCGGGACTCGTCGTACCGCTCCGCTTCCTTGTCGTAGTCGAGCACACCGTCAGTGTGCCCCGTGACCGGCGGCCAGGTCCTCCACCCTGCGGGCGAGCTCGACGTCCTTCCCGGTGACGGCGCCGCCCGCACTGTGGGTGTGCACGGCGAGGGCCACCGTGTTGTAGCCGAGGGTCAGGTCGGAGTGGTGGTCCAGTTCCTCCTGCACCTGCGCGATGTGGACGACCATCGCGGTCGCCGCGAAGTGGGAGGCGAGCCGGTAGGAGCGGGTGAGGCGGCCGGCGTCCAGGGACCAGCCGGGCAGCCCGGCCAGCCGCTCCTCGATCTCCTGCGGCGACAGCGGTTCGACGGGCATGTGCTGCGCTCCTTCGCTGGTGGTGCTCGACGGTCGGGTTCGTTTCAGCCTGCCACAGCGGGGCCGCCGCGGCGCGGCCCGCCGTCGACTACCGTTCGGGGCATGACCGCACTCGTGCCCGGCACCGCCCCCGCGACCGACCGGGGTGTGGGCCCGCTGCTGCGGGCCTGGCGGGAGCGGCGGCGGGTCAGCCAGCTCGAGCTGGCGCTGCGCGCCGACTCCTCGGCCCGGCACATCAGCTTCGTCGAGACGGGCCGCTCCCGGCCGAGCGAGGAGATGGTGCTGCGCCTCGCCGAACACCTGGACGTCCCCGTGCGCGAGCGCAACGCGCTGCTGCTCGCGGCCGGTTACGCCCCGCGCTACCCGGAGACCCCGCTGGACGATCCCGCGCTCGGCGCCCTGCGCGAGGGCATGGAGCGGCTGATCCGGGGATACGAGCCGTATCCGGCGCTGGTCGTCGACGGGACGTACCGGGTGCTGGCGGCCAACCGGGGGATCACGATGCTCATGGACGGGGTCGCCGAGCACCTGCTCGCGCCGCCGCTGAACGCGATCCGGCTGACGCTGCACCCCGAGGGCCTTGCGCCACGCATCCGCAATCTGCGCGAGTGGCGCGGGCACCTGCTGGAGCAGATGGGGCGGCAGATCGCCCTGCACCGCTCACAGGCGCTGCGGGAGCTGTACGAGGAGGTGGTGGCGTATCCGGTGCCGGAGACCGCGCCGGGCACCGAGCCGGAGGAGCCGGTGCCGTACTTCGCGCTGCCCATGCAGATCGAGCACGAGGGACATGTGCTGTCGTTCATCTCGTCCATCTCCACCTTCAACACCCCGATGGACGTGACGGTCGCCGAGCTGGCCATCGAGACGCTGCTCCCGGCCGACCCGGCGACGGTCAAGCACCTTCAGACCCTGCTGCCCTGAATCACCCTCAGGGCGCCGTACTGAACCAGCGCGAACCCGGTGACGACGGCGGCCTGGAGCACCGTCCACACCGCTCCGGCCGTGGTGGGCGTGAGCCACAGGGCGAGCGCGACGAGGCTGACGGCCGCCCAGGCGAGGTTGGCCTCGACGACGGCCCGCACGGCGAGCGCCGGGGGCCGGGGACGGGCGGCCAGCAGGCCCACGCACCCGGCGTACACCGCGAGGAACGCGCCGAGGGCGAGGAGCAGCCCCGAGCCGGCGCCGAGGTAGCGGCCGAGCGGGCCGGACAGGGCGAGGTAGGCGAGCGCGTTGGCGCCGGTCACCGCCGCGTCGAGGGCCAGGAAGCGGCGGAGCATGAGCCGCGGTTCGGCCGTACGGGCGAGTGCGGCAAGCTGGTGTGTGGACATGGCGAGTCACCCTCCGTCGGGTCGGACATGCTGGGACGGGCCGGTTCCCGGTCCGGAGTGCGCCGGACCGGAACCCGGTGGCTCCACGATCCCGTCCGGCACGGGCGGGGGTCGATTACCCGCCGGGTAATGCGTCCGGTCCGGGAAAGATCCACGAACACCCCTGTGAGACCGGCAGAGGAACATGACAGACTGCGGTGAGACTTGGGCGCGTTGGGGAGGCGTGGCGTGAGCGAGCGGCGGGCCGCACCCACCGTGGGCCAGGTGGTCCTCGGCAGACGGCTTCAGGAACTGCGGGAGAGAGCGGGCCTCAAGCGCGAGGAGGCCGCCAAGGTGCTCCGGGTGGCCCCGGCGACCGTGCGGCGCATGGAGATGGCCGAGGTCGCGCTGAAAATACCGTACGTCCAGATACTGCTGACGGCGTACGGAGTGGCCGCCGACGAGGTCTCGGCGTTCGTGGCGCTCGCCGAGGAGGCGAACCAGCCGGGCTGGTGGCAGCGGTACCACGACGTGCTGCCGGACTGGTTCAGCCTGTACGTGAGCCTGGAGGGGGCGGCGCGGATCGTCCGTTCCTACGAGCCGCACTTCGTCCCCGGGCTGCTGCAGACCGAGGACTACGCGCGATCGGTCCTGGAGGCCGGGACCATCGGCAACGCGGGCGCGGACGCGGTGGAGCGGCACGTGTCGCTGCGCATGGAGCGCCAGCGCCTCCTCGACCGCGCCGATCCGCCCCACCTGTGGGTGGTGATGGACGAGACGGTGCTGAAGCGGCCGGTGAGCATCCACGGCCGGGTGATGCGCGAGCAGCTGGACAAGCTGCTGGAGTTCGCCGCCCGGGACCGGGTGACGCTCCAGGTCGCCGAGTTCGAGGACGGGCCGCACCCCGGGACGTACGCACCGTTCACCCTGTTCCGGTTCGCGGAGCCGGAGCTGCCCGACATGGTCTTCACCGAGTACCTGACGGGCGCCCTGTACCTGGACTCCCGCACCGAGGTCTCGGCGCACCTGGAGGTCCTGGACCACATGACGGCGCGCGCCGCCTCGACCCAGCGCACCGAGAAGATCCTCCGGGAGTACCGCGAGACCTTCTGACCGGCGGCCGGACCCGGAGGACGTGGCGGCCCAGGCCGAGGGCATCGTGCCGGTGTACGCGGGGGTGGCCCGCAAGGCCCCGAGCCGCACGTCGGGCAGCCCCCTGACCCGTACGGGCGCCGCGAACGGGTGCGCTCCCGCGCCCGGCCCTAGGTTCGGGAACCAGGGCCCGGCGAGCACCCGGCGCCGGGTGAGCAAGGGAGCGCACGTGACCGACACGCGGACACCGCCCACCGAGCCGGGCGCGGCGCTGCTGCGCGCGGGACGGTTCTTCCGGCCGGGCACCGCCGCACCCGACCTGCACAGCATCGGGCTGGTCGGCGGCCGGGAGTCGGACGCCTTCTACCGGGACCGCTGGAGCCACGACAAGGTCGTCACGTCGACGCACGGCGTGAACTGCACGGGTTCGTGCCGGTGGAACGTGTTCGTCAAGGACGGCATCATCACCTGGGAGACCCAGGCCACGGACTATCCGTCGGTCGGTCCGGACCGCCCCGAGTACGAGCCGCGCGGCTGCCCCCGCGGTGCGGCGTTCTCCTGGTACACGTACTCGCCGACCCGGGTGCGCTATCCGTACGTGCGCGGTGTGCTGCTGACGATGTACCGCGAGGCGAAGGCCCGGCTGAAGGACCCCGTGCTGGCCTGGGCCGACATCCAGGGCGACCCGGAGCGCCGCGGGCGCTACCAGCGTGCGCGCGGCAAGGGCGGTCTGGTCCGGGCGAGCTGGGACGAGGCGGTGGAGATGGTCGCCGCCGCGCACGTGCACACGATCCGCGCCCACGGCCCCGACCGCGTCGCGGGCTTCTCCCCCATCCCCGCGATGTCGATGGTGTCGCACGCGGCGGGGGCCCGCTTCCACTCGCTGATCGGCGCGCCGATGCTGTCGTTCTACGACTGGTACGCCGACCTGCCGGTGGCGTCCCCGCAGGTCTTCGGCGACCAGACGGACGTGCCGGAGTCGGGCGACTGGTGGGACGCGGCGTACCTGATCATGTGGGGCACGAACGTGCCGGTGACCCGCACGCCGGACGCGCACTGGATGGCGGAGGCCCGCTACCGGGGCCAGAAGGTGGTCGTGGTCTCGCCCGACTACGCCGACAACACCAAGTTCGCCGACCAGTGGCTGCACCCGCACCCCGGTACGGACGCCGCGCTGGCGACGGCGATGGGGCACGTGGTCCTCAAGGAGTTCTTCGTCGACCGCGAGACCCCGTTCTTCGACGACTACGTGCGCCGTTTCACCGACCTCCCGTTCCTGGTGACGCTGACCGAGCGGGACGGCGCGTACGTCCCGGACAAGTTCCTGCGCGCCGCCGACCTGGGGCAGGGCGGCGACGACGCCCGCTGGAAGACGGTCGTCCTGGACGAGGCGACGGGCCGCGCGGTCGTCCCGAACGGCTCGCTGGGCTTCCGCTGGAACGACGCCGACCGGGGGAAGTGGAACCTGGACCTGGGCGACGTACGCCCCCGGCTGAGCCTGCACGGCCACGCCATGGCGTCCGGCGTGGAGGTGCTGCTCCCCCGATTCGACACCGAGGGCGGCCCGCACGGGCAGGGGCGCGGTGACGTGCTGCGGCGGGGTGTGCCGGCGACGCGGCTCGGCGGGGCGACCGGTCCGCTGGTGACGACGGTCTTCGACCTGATGCTGGCCCAGTACGGCGTGGCGCGGCCGGACCTGCCGGGCGACTGGCCGGCGTCGTACGAGGACGCGGAGGCGCCCGCCACCCCCGCCTGGCAGGAGACGCACACCTCGGTCCCGGCGGCGGCCTGTGTGCGCATCGCCCGGGAGTTCGCGCGGACAGCGGAGCGGTCCGAGGGGCGCTGCATGATCCTGATGGGCGCCGGCACCAACCACTGGTTCCACTCCGAGACGATCTACCGGGGCTTCCTCGCCCTGCTCCAGCTCACCGGCTGCCAGGGCCGCAACGGCGGCGGCTGGGCGCACTACGTCGGCCAGGAGAAGTGCCGTCCGGTGACGGGCTGGGCGTCCCTGGCCGCCGCGTCGGACTGGTCGCGCCCACCGCGCCAGGCGATCGGCACCGGGTACTGGTACCTCCACACCGACCAGTGGCGCTACGACCGTTTCCGCGCCGACGTGCTCGCCTCGCCGCTGGGCGAGGGGCGGCTCGCGGGGATGGCGGGCGCGGACTGTCTCGCGCTGTCGGCGCGCACCGGCTGGATGCCGTCGTACCCGACCTTCGACCGCAACCCGCTGGAGCTGGGCGAGAGCCTGGGCGACCCGGTGGCGAACGCGGTGGCCGAACTGCGAGCGGGCACCCTGAAGTTCGCGGGCGAGGACCCGGACGCGCCGGAGAACTGGCCGCGGATCGTGACCCTGTGGCGGGCCAACCTGCTCGGCTCGTCCGGCAAGGGCGCCGAGTACTTCACCAGGCACCTGCTGGGCACCCAGTCCTCGCTGCGGGCCGAGGAGGCGGCGCCCGGCGAGCGGCCCCGGGACGTGGTCTGGCACGAGCAGGCACCCGAGGGAAAGCTCGACCTGCTGCTTTCGCTGGACTTCCGGCACACCTCGTCCACGCTCCTGTCCGACGTGGTGCTGCCGGCCGCGACCTGGTACGAGAAGCACGACCTGTCCAGCACGGACATGCACCCCTACGTGCACGCCTTCTCCCCGGCGGTGGACCCGCCATGGCAGGCCCGCACCGACTTCGACACCTTCAAGCTCCTCGCGGAGAAGCTGAGCGAGCTGGCCGAGGGCCGTCTCGGGGTGCGCAAGGACCTGGTGGCGGCACCGCTCCAGCACGACACACCGGGCGAGATCGCCCAGCCGGGCGGTGTCGTACGGGACTGGCGGCGCGGGGAGTGCGAGCCGGAGCCGGGGAGGACCATGCCGAACCTCGTCGTCGTGGAGCGCGACTACACGGCGATCGGTGCCAAGTTCGCGGCGCTGGGCCCGCTGGTGGAGGCCAAGGGGCTGCCCGCCAAGGGCATCACGCTGCGGCCGGACGAGGAGGTGGCCCGGCTGCGGGACCTCAACGGCACGGTGCACGGCGGCCCGGCCGACGGACGCCCGGCGCTGGACACGGCGGTGAAGGCGGCCAACACCATCCTGTCGCTGTCCGGCACCACCAACGGGCGCCTGGCCACCCAGGGCTTCCACACCCTGGAGGCGAAGACCGGGCAGGAGATGGCCCACCTGGCCGCCGAGCACGAGGGCAAGCGGATCACCTACGCCGACACCCAGGCGGCGCCGGTGCCGGTGATCACCTCTCCGGAGTGGTCGGGCAGCGAGGCGGGCGGGCGGCGCTACACGGCGTTCACGCTCAACACCGAGCACCTCAAGCCCTGGCACACCCTCACCGGCCGGCAGCACTTCTTCGTCGACCACGACTGGATGCACGAGCTGGGCGAGGCACTGCCCGTGTACCGGCCTCCGCTGGACATGCACCGGCTGTTCGGCGAACCGCAGCTCGGTCCCGACGGGCACCGCGAGGTGACGGTCCGGTACCTCACCCCGCACAACAAGTGGTCGATCCACTCCGAGTACCAGGACAACCTGTTCATGCTGGCGCTGTCCCGCGGCGGTCAGACCATCTGGATGTCCGCCGAGGACGCGGCGGCGATCGGGGTCGCGGACGACGACTGGATCGAGGCGGTCAACCGCAACGGCGTGGTGGTGGCCCGCGCGATCGTCTCGCACCGCATGCCGCCCGGCACGGTCTTCATGCACCACGCCCAGGAACGCACGGTCAACGTCCCGCTCACGGAGACGACCGGGAAGCGCGGCGGCGTCCACAACTCACTCACCCGTCTGCTCCTCAAGCCGACCCATCTCATCGGCGGCTACGCCCAGTTGTCCTGGGCGTTCAACTACCTGGGCCCGACGGGCAACCAGCGCGACGAGGTGACGGTGATCCGGCGCCGCTCCCAGGAGGTCGAGTACTGATGCGCGTCATGGCACAGGTGGCGATGGTCATGAACCTCGACAAGTGCATCGGCTGCCACACCTGTTCGGTCACGTGCAAGCAGGCGTGGACCAACCGGCGGGGCATGGAGTACGTCTGGTTCAACAACGTGGAGACCCGCCCCGGACAGGGCTACCCGCGCCGCTACGAGGACCAGGAGAAGTGGCAGGGCGGCTGGGAGCTGAACCGGCGTGGCGCGCTGCGGTTGAAGGCGGGCGGCCGGTTCAGGAAGCTCGCCGGGATCTTCTCCAACCCCAGGCTCCCGGAGATCAAGGACTACTACGAGCCCTGGACGTACGACTACAAGAACCTCACCGACGCGCCGCTCGGCACGGACTACCCCGTCGCGCGTCCGATCTCGCAGCTAGACGGCAAGCCCATGAAGATCGGCTGGTCCTCGAACTGGGACGACAGCCTGGGCGGTGCCCCCGCCTACGGCGACCTGGACCCGATGGTGGAACGCACGCGTCGACAGGCCTCGGAGAAGGTGCGGTTCGCGTACGAAGAGACGTTCATGTTCTACCTGCCGCGCATCTGCGAACACTGCCTCAACCCGTCGTGCGTGGCCTCGTGCCCGTCCGGGGCGATGTACAAGCGCTCGGAGGACGGCATCGTCCTTGTCGACCAGGACCGCTGCCGGGGCTGGCGGATGTGCGTGACCGGATGCCCGTACAAGAAGGTGTACTTCAACCACCGCACCGGCAAGGCCGAGAAGTGCACCTTCTGCTACCCGCGCATCGAGGTCGGCCAGCCCACCGTCTGCTCGGAGACCTGCGTGGGACGGCTCAGGTACCTGGGGGTGGTCCTCTACGACGCCGACAAGGTGACCGGGGCCGCCGAGACGCCGAACGAACGCGACCTGTACGAGGCCCAGTTGGGCGTCTTCCTCGATCCGGAGGACCCGGAGGTGCGGCGGGCCGCCGAGGAGGCGGGGATCCCGTTCGACTGGATCGAGGCGGCCCGGCGCTCCCCCGTGCACGCCCTGGTGAGCAGGTACCGCGTCGCGCTGCCCCTGCATCCGGAGTACCGCACGATGCCGATGGTCTGGTACATCCCTCCCCTGTCCCCGGTCGTCGACGCACTGACGGAGACCGGGCACGACGGCGAGGACGCGGACAACCTGTTCGGCGCGATCGACACGCTGCGCATCCCGCTGGAGTACCTGGCCGAACTGTTCACGGCCGGAGACACCGGGCCGGTGCGGGCGTCCCTGGAGAAGCTGGCGGCGATGCGCGCCCACATGCGGTCGGTCAACCTCGGCGAGGACCCCGACCCGGCCGTCTGCGCGGGCGTCGGCATGTCCCCCGAGGAGGTCGAGGAGATGTACCGGCTGCTGGCGATCGCCAAGTACGAGGAGCGATACGTGATCCCGACGGCAGCCGTCGGGGATGCGCACCGGCTGGAGGCCTCCGCGCTGCCGGACACCTGCAGCCTGGACACCGACGGCGGGCCGGGCATGGGCGGCGACGGACCGTTCGGCCAGGACTCGGGGCGCAGGCGGCTGCCGCTGGTGCCGGTGGAGAACTTCCACATCCTGCGCAGGCGGCAGACCGCGGACGACGAGAGGGAGGTCTGATCCGATGCCCGGCTTCGAGGTGCTGTACCAGGCGGCGGCGCTCTGTCTGACGTATCCCGACGACGACTTCCGCACCCGGCTGCCCCTGCTGCGCGAGGCCGCCCCGCAACTGCGCGGCTTCACCGACCACGCGGCGGCGACCGGGCAGGACGAACTCCAGGCGCACTACGTCGAGGTCTTCGACTTCAGGAACCGGCACAGTCTGTACCTGAGCTGGTGGACCGACGGCGACACCCGCAATCGCGGGATGTCCCTGGTCCGTTTCAAGGAGCTGTACCGCGCGCACGGTCTGGAGTTCACCGGCGAGGAACTGCCGGACTTCCTCCCGGCGGTCCTGGAGTTCGTCTCGCGCACCGGGGACCTGACCATGCTCACCGAGCACCGCGACGCCCTCGACCAGCTGCGCTCCCGGCTCACCGCCTTCGGCACGCCCTACGCGTGCGTCCTGGACGCCGTGTGCGCCACCCTGCCGCCCGCACCCACCGGAGCCCGCCGATGAACGTCTTCCTGTGGGGCGTCCTGCCCTACGCCGCCTTCGCGCTGCTGATCGCGGGTCTCGTCTGGCGGCACCGCTACGACCGCTTCGGCTGGACGACGCGCTCCTCGCAGGTCTACGAGTCCAAACTGCTCAACATCGCATCGCCGGTCTTCCACTACGGCATCCTCTTCGTGCTCGCCGGCCATCTGATCGGCCTGTTCGTCCCGGCGTCCTGGACGCAGGCCGTCGGCATCAGCGAGCACGCGTACCACCTGTTCTCGCTGTACGGAGGCACCTTCTCCGGGGTCCTCGCGGTCGCGGGCATCGGCATCCTGATCTACCGGCGCCGCACCAACGCGCCGGTCTTCCGGGCCACCACGGCCAACGACAAGCTCATGTACGTCTTCCTGCTCGGCGCCCTCCTGCTGGGCATGATCGCCAAGCTCTCCGACACCTCCGGCAACGGCTACGACTACCGGAGCACCATCGCTCCCTGGTCGCGCAGCCTGTTCACGCTGAATCCGAAGACGGAGCTGATGGCGGGCGTGCCGGTGCTGTACCACGTGCACGCCGTGGTCGGCATGGTGCTGATCGCCCTGGTGCCGTACACCCGTCTGGTGCACATGTTCAGCGCGCCCCTGCAGTACCTGACCCGGCCGTACGTGGTCTACCGGTCGCGCGACCCCAGGCAGCTGGGGCCGCGCCCGGACCGGCGGGGCTGGGAGCGCACGGGCTCCTAGCGCCCTGTCCCGCTAGGCCAGCTTGGCCGACAGGGTGATCGTCGTGCCGGTCAACGCCTGGCTGACCGGGCAGTTCTTCTTGGCGTCCTCGGCGGCGGCGACGAACGCGTCCTCGGTGAGACCGGGGACGGTGCCCTCGACGGTGAGGTGGATGCCCTTGATGCCCTCGCCGGGCTGGAAGGTGACGTCGGCGGAGGTGGTGAGCTTGGTGGGCGGGGTGCCGGCGCCGGCCAGGCCGTGCGACAGCGCCATGGAGAAGCAGCTGGAGTGGGCGGCGGCGATCAGCTCTTCCGGGCTGGTCTTGCCGTTCGCCTGCTCGGCGCGCGACGGCCACGACACCGGCTGCTCGCCGATGCCGGACGAGTCGAAGGTGACGACACCGTTGCCCTCGAGCAGGTTGCCTTCCCAGACGGTGTGTGCGGAGCGCGTGGTTGCCACGGCGGTTCCTCTCGAATTCTCTTGCTGTAGCTGGGCGGTGGGAGCCCGGCGGCCGGGTCCCACCCCCATCCGATCACACTCCGGCTCAGCTCACCCGGAAGACCGGCCCCCGGGACGTGAACGGCAGCCGCGCGCCCTGCGGGATCAGGCAGGCGTCCTCGCGCCGCACCCGCAGGACGGCGCACCAGCCGTCGGTGACGACGAGGACCGGCGCGGTGGGCGGAGAGTCGTCGGCGCGCAGCAGCAGGTCGACGCCGGGCTGCAGGACGGTGCCGCCGCGTCCGTGCACCCGCACCCGGCCGGCGATGTCGCACCACGTCCACCGCCCTCGACCTCGCGGGCGGCCGCCGCGACGACATGCTGGGCGGCCCCACCCGCCTGCACCCCTGGCAGCAGGCCCTGAGCTGGTTCGTCTCGTCGTACCCGCCGCTCGGCGGCATCGCGTCGGGCATCACCCTCGCCGCCGACACCGAACTCGCACGCACCCACGGCATCTCCGTCGCCGCCTCCTACGCCGAGGCCCGCGACGTGTGCGCCGCCCGTGTCGTGTTCTGCGACGCCGCGCCGCACGGCGCCGGATACCTGCCCGTGACGGAGGGTCAGGGCTCACGCTCCCCCACCTGAACGGCGTGGGAGGGACCCCCACCAGGCCCGGCGAGTCGGCGTAGTTCCTCACCAGCGAAGACTTGCCGATGCCGGGTGTGCCCCACAGGGACACCGGCCGCACGGTGGCGAGGCGAGCAGCAGCTCCGGGAGCCGGGCGGGAGTGACGGTGACGGCTGCCTGCACGCAGGGGCTGGTTCGGGCCGGGAGGCGACCGGCCCAGTGTGCGTGCCCTCGTGTCCCCGCCCAACCGAATTACGGTGCGGTGGGGCCCTCGGCTCGGCGCCTGCGGGCCGCCATCACCGCGTACACGAGCACGCCCGCGAACAGGAACAGCACGCCCTGGTAGACCGCCGTGTACCCGGCGCCCGCGACCAGCCACAGCGAGAAGGCCGCCGCGACCGACGCGATCACCCCGTCCCGGACCAGGCGCGCCCGGTCGACCCTCTCGCCCTGTCCGGAGAGCAGGTGGAAGAGCTGGGCGGCCGTGGCCAGCAGGTAGGGCACGGTGGCGGTGAAGGTGGTGACGAGGACGAGGACCTCGAAGACCTTGGCCGAGCCGGACGTGTAGTTGTACACGGTGAGCAGGGAGGCGAGGACGACGGTGACGCCGACGCCGACGGTGGGCACCCCGCGCCGCCTGCGCGCGAACGCGGCCGGGAAGAGACCGTCCTTGGCCGCCGCGTACGGGGTCTGGGCGCTGAGCAGGGTCCAGCCGTTGAGGCAGCCGGTCATCGAGACCAGGGCGGCCAGGGCGACGGCCCAGCCGCCCCAGGCGCCGCCGAACATGGCGTTCACGGCGTCCGAGAAGGGCGCCGAGGAGGTGACCAGGCGGTCGTGGGCGACGGTGCCGAAGACCGCGAGGGTGCCGAGGAGGTAGACGAGGGCGGCGCCCGCGGTGCCGATGACGGTGGCCCGGCCGACCGTGCGGCGGGGGTCCTTGACCTCGCCGGCGCTGACGGCGGCGGACTCCACGCCGAGGTAGGAGAAGAGCAGGATCGCGGCGGCGGCGGAGACGGCACCGATGCCGCTGGAGCCGGTGGCGTTGAACGGGCCGAGGTTGTCGCCGTCGAAGAAGAACAGCCCGCCGACCGCGACGAGCAGCAGCGGCGCGAACTTCAGCACGGTGGAGACGAGCTGGACGGCGCCGACGTAGCGGGTGCCGGCGAAGTTGGCGAGGGCGGGCAGCCACTGGACGACGAGGGCGGCCAGGCACGCGGTCCAGCGGTGGTCGTTCACCGGGATCAGGACGTCGAGGTAGCCGACGGCGGCGACGGCGAGGGCCGCGTTGGACACCCAGGTGGTGATCCAGTACGCCCAGGCGGCGAGGAAACCGGCGAAGTCGCCGAAGGCCCCGCGGGCGTAGACGTAGGGGCCGCCGGTGCGAGGGTCGCGGGCGGCGAGGCGGCCGAAGACCAGGGCCAGCGCGATCGCGCCGACGGTCAGGACGCCGAAGGCGAGCAGGCTGATGGTGCCGAACGGGGCGACGGAGGCCGGGAGCAGGAAGATGCCGCCGCCGATGATGTTGCCCATGACCAGGGCGGTGGCGACGGGGAGCCCGAAGCGGCGGGCGTGCCGGGTGCCACCGGGTGCCGAGTCGTCGGCGGGAGCGGGGTGGTCGGTGTGTCCGGTGTCGGGGGCCGCGGGGTTCTCCTGCGGTTCCGGAGCCGGTGGGGGGACGGTCCCGGTGACGTGCATGGGATGGTGCGCCTCTCATGGAACGGGGCCCGGGATCGCCGGACCCGCCCATGGTCCGGCACGCTCCCGCACCCTTCCAAATCAGGCGCTTTTGTCCTGTACGAACCCGTCCGCGACGGGAAAAGGTGCGCCTTCGACGACCTTCGGCCGCGGTTCCTCCGCCTCCACCGGCACCTGGGGGCCGTTCGACTCGCGCAGCCAGTGGCGAAGCACCCGGTGGACCTGCTCCGCGCCGACGATCTCCTCACCCTGGCCGGCCGGCGCGGACAGCACGGTCGGGGACAGCAGGAAGGCGCGGGACTGGGCGCCGCCGAGTCCGCCGTGCGAGCCGATCTGCTCCTCGAAGGCGAGGACCTCGCCGTCGGCCGGGTCGTGGAAGGAGTTGACCATGATGTCGGCGGTGTGCGGGAAGGTGTGGGTGCGGCGTACGGCGTCGGCGGCGCCGGGACCGAAGGGGGCGAGCGGACCGGGGTCCTCGTCGAGCCGGTCGAGAGGCACCTCGGCGCCGCGCGCGCCGAGCACGACGCCGCCGTGTTCCTCGCTGCGCACCAGCAGGAAGCCGACGCCGGGGTGGTTGGCGAGGGTCGGCAGCAGGGCGGGGTGGCGGGCGTCGATCTCCTCCCGGGTCATCCGGTGCGGGACGTCCGGGAAGGAGACCAGGCCGAGGTTGCCGGAAGCGAGCACGATCGGCTCGGAACGGCGTCCGGTGGGGGTGTCGGCGGGCCGCTGCTGTTCGGCGCCCTCCTCGACGGGGCGGTGCAGGGCGGCCCGTACGGTGTTGCGCGCCTCGGCGCCGCTGCGGGTGCGCCGGGCGCTGCGCGGCACGGGCAGTCCGCAGCCGGCCCGCACCAGGTCGGCGAGGGTCAGGCCGTAGCGGGCGCGGAAGGTCTCCCCGGGGCTCTGGCCGTGGTCGGACAGGACGACGATCCGGTACGAGCGGGGCGCGTGCTCGGCGACCTGCTCGATCAGGGCGAGGGCCCGGTCGAGCCGTCCGAGGACCTTGGCGGCGTCCCGGCTGCCCGGCCCGGAGTGGTGCGCCACCTCGTCGTAGGCCACCAGGTCGGCGTAGACGGCGGTGCGGCCGGCGAGCATGTCGCCCATCACCGCGGCGACGACGACGTCCCGCTCGACGACGGTCGCGAAGGCGCGGACGAAGGGGTAGAGGCCGCCGCGGGATACGCGCGGGCGGACCTTGTGGACGCGGGCGCGGGTGGACTGGCCGATCTCCCGGCACACCTCGGCGACGAAGGACATCGCGGTGCGCACGGCGTTGGCCGGGTCGGAGAAGTAGGCGAAGTAGCCGGCCCGGGAGCGGGTCTCGCGGCTGCGGCGGCGGGTGGCTATGGACAGCACGAGGGCCTGCTCGTCGGCGCCGCCGCCGAAGAGGTTGCCGCGGCTGGCGCCGTCGAGGCTGAGCAGTCCGCCGTCGCCGGTGCGCCGGACGGCGCGGTACTGGAGTTCGGCGGCGCTGGTCGGGCGGTTGCTGACCATGACCTCGCCGGTGTCCTTCTCGTACCAGCGGAAGGCGGGGACGTCGTGGTTGCTGCCGTGCAGGATGCCGAGCTGGCTGGCGCCGGTCTGGCTGGACCAGTCGGTGCGCCAGAGGTCGAGCCGGTGGGTGGCGCGGGCGCCGTCGCGGCCGAGCCAGCGGGCGACGGTGGGCATGGCGCCGCCGTCGACCGCGTCCCGCAGGACGTCGTGGCCGACGCCGTCCAGTTGCAGGAAGACGGTGCCGGGTCCGGCCGGACAGGGCGGCCCGGATCTGCGGCGGCGGTCGGCGAGGCGGTAGAGGCGGCGCCGGTAGGCGTCGTCGTCGCGCACGGCCAGGGCGCCGCCGGTGGCGGAGGCGACGGCGGACATGACGGCGGCCACCACGACCGCCGTCTCGGGGGCGACGCCGCCGCGTCCGGCCGGGTTCACGTCGATCGCGAGGAGCAGCAGTCCGCCGTTGAGGAAGAAGACCAGCAGGCCGAGCACGAGGGCCGGCACCAGGAGCAGCAGGCGGACCATGAGCGGCCAGACCAGGGCGGAGAGCAGACCGAAGGCGCCGGCGCCGACCGCGGCGGTCACGGCGATGTCGGTGGCGCTGTCGCCGTCGGGCGACTGGAGCCGGAAGTCCGGCAGGATCCCGGCGAGCGCGAGCATGGTGAGGGTGGACACGGCCCACACCGCGACACTCCGCCCGATCTGACTGGCGACCCGGCGCCAACGGCCTCCGCTCACGTCCCGCACACCTCACGTCCCCGGCCCGTCGTCCGTGCGGGCCTTCCCCACCCTGCCACAACGCTCCGGAGTGCCCGTTTGTCCCCCCGGGTCCGGTTCACGCCCCGCGGCGGTGGTCAGCGGCCGTCGTACCCGGCCGTCGGCATGGACAGCCTGCGGTGGACGCACGCCTTCATCCACGCGTCGTACGACGGTTCCGCGTGGCCCACGGTCTCGACGCGGACGCCGCGCCGCGCGCACTCCGCGGTGAAGTCGTCGACGGAGGACAGCGCGCTCTCCAGCACCCGGCGGCTCGGCGCCACGAACAGGTCCCGCCCGGGAAGCACCCCGTCCCACAGGGCGTCGTGGTCGTGCCGCAGCCGGCGCACCAGGAGCTGTCGGGCGACGACGTAGCCGTGCTCGGCGGCCCAGTGGGCGCACATGGCGTGCTGGCTGCGGGAGTCGACCAGGAAGGGGTCGTCGTCCAGCTGCTCCAGTGGCGTCAGACTGGCGATCGCCGTCACCCGCACCGGCCCCATGGTGTCCCCCCTCACCTCCCGTCACCTCCCGTTTTCGCCGCCGACCCTACTCCTGGACGTAGGCTTCGGGGAGTCGCGCGAAGGAGGCAAAGAGGTGCCGGTGGAGCTCACGTGGTGGGGTCACGCCACCTGCACGGTCGAGGACTCGGACGTCCGCGTGCTCACCGATCCCCTGTTCGTACGGCGCCTCGCCCACCTGCGGCGCAGGCGGGGCGAGGTGCCGCCGCCGGAGGCCCGGCGTGCGGACGTGGCGCTCGTTTCCCACCTGCACGCCGACCATCTGCATGTGCCGTCGCTCGCGCGGCTTGCGCCGGGCACGCGCCTGCTCGTGCCCCGGGGCGCGCGCCGGGCGGTGCCGGGACTGCGCCGGCTCGGGCACCTGGAGCTGACCGAGATGGCGCCGGGTGACGAGACGACAGTCGGTGACCTGCGGATCCGTGCGGTGCCGGCCCGGCACGACGGGCGGCGGCTGCCGGTCGGACGGCACCGCGCCCCCGCGCTCGGCTATGTCGTCGAGGGTGAGGCTCGGACGTACTTCGCCGGGGACACCGGTCTGTTCGACGGGATGGAGAAGGAGGTCGGGCCGGTCGACGCGGCGCTGCTGCCGGTGGGCGGCTGGGGCCCGTACCTGGGTGCGGAGCACCTGGACGCGGGGCGGGCGGCCGAGGCGCTGGCCCGGCTGGCGCCGCGCACCGCGGTGCCGGTGCACTACGGCACGTACTGGCCGATCGGGATGGACGCCGTGCGCCCCCACGAGTTCCACACGCCGGGCCAGGAGTTCGTGCGCCTGTCGGCGCTGCGCGCGCCGGGGGTGGCGGTGCACCGGCTGGGGCACGGCGAGAGTGTGCGGGTGGAGGTCGCGCGGTGAGCTGGCTGGGGGCCGCGACGCTGAACATACCGACGGAGCCGACGCAGCAGGCGCTCGGCTATCCGTCGCTGTTCCTGCTGGTGCTGATCGGGGCGCTGGTGCCGGTCGTGCCGACGGGTGCTCTGGTCAGTTCGGCGGCGGTGGTGGCGATGCACCAGACGCTGCCGTTCGCCATGCTGATGGTGTTCGCGACGGCGTCGCTGGCCGCGTTCTGCGGGGACATGGCGCTGTACTGGCTGGGCCGGCGCGGGGTCGGCTCGAAGAACGGCTCGCGCTGGCTGGAGGCGATCCGCTCCCGGGCGCCGGAGGACCGGCTGGAGCAGGCGCAGGAGAAACTCGCCGAGCACGACGTGGCGGTGCTGGTCCTGTCCCGGCTGGTGCCGGCCGGCCGGATACCGGTGATGCTGGCCTGCCTGCTGGCGAAGTGGCCGCTGCGGCGTTTCGCGAGGGGCAACCTGCCGGCCTGCCTGGCCTGGGCGGTGACGTACCAGCTGATCGGGATCCTCAGCGGCGCCCTGTTCAGCAAGCCGTGGGAGGGCGTGGCCGCGGCGATCGCCCTGACCGTGCTGGTCAGCGTGGTGCCTGGGGTCTGGCGGCGGTTGCGGGGGCCGGCGAAGGCGTAGGGCCGCGGCGGCCTGCGGATGCCGGGACGGGGGGCGGAGGCGGGGGCGTCACTCCAGCACTCGGGACCCGCCGACCGGCAGGTCCCACAGCCGCTCGCGGGGCAGGCCCGCCTGCTGCCAGGCGGCGCGTACCCGGGTGAGGGGTTCCAGTACCGGCTCCGCGGACAGGACGAAGGTGCCCCAGTGCATCGGCGCCATGTGGCGCGCCCCGACGTCCTGGGCGGCCCGTACCGCCTCCTCGGGATCGCAGTGCACGTCGCTGAGCCACCAGCGGGGGTCGTAGGCGCCGATGGGGAGCAGGGCGAGGTCGATACCGGGGTAGCGGCGGCCGATACGGGTGAACCAGTGGCCGTATCCCGTGTCGCCGGCGAAGTAGACGCGCCGGCCGTCGGCGTCGGTGAGCACCCAGCCGCCCCACAGGGTGCGGCAGGTGTCGGTGAGGCTGCGCTTGGACCAGTGGTGGGCCGGGACGAAGTCGAACCGGACCCCGTTCAGCTCGGTCGCCTCCCACCAGTCCAGCTCGGTGACGCGGGTGAAGCGGCGGCGGTGGAACCAGCGGCCGAGACCGGCGGGCACGAGCACCGGGGTGTCGCGCGGGAGCCTGCGCAGGGTGGGGGCGTCCAGGTGGTCGTAGTGGTTGTGGCTGATGACGACGGCGTCCACGCGGGGCAGGGCGCTCCAGGCGACGCCTACGGGCGTGATCCGGGCCGGGGTGCCGAGGATCCGGCGGGACCAGACCGGGTCGGTGAGCACGGTGAGCCCGCCGATCCGGATCACCCAGCTGGCGTGTCCGGCCCAGGTGACGGCGACCGTGCGCGCGTCGACGCGGGGCAGCGGGCCGGGGGCGTGGGGCAGCCGCGGGATGTCGGCGAGTCCGGCGGGGCCGGGTCTCACCGCTCCCTCGCGGGCGAATCTGGCCAGGGCCTTCAGGCCGGGCAGCGGCGCGGTCAGCCGGTCGTGGAAGGTCCGCGGCCACACCCGGTGCTCGGCCGGGGGCCGGGGTGCGGCGAGCGGCGGGTGGGCGGAGGCCGCGCCGGTGTCCTCGGCGGAGGTGGGGCTGCTCGTGGTCGACCGGGGCTGCTGCGTCATCGAGGGGGCTCCCATCGCTGAGCGTCGCGGAGAGCGTCGAAGACCGACTTCAGACCGGTCAACGCGCGTTGCACGTCGGGCAGTTCCAACGGGTCGGGGGCCAGGAGGGCCTGCGCGCGCCGCTCGTCGGTGCCCGCGTCGAGCAGGGGGCCGGTGGCGAGCCGGACGCGCAGGGCCGGCAGGTCGTCGCCGAAGCGGTGGCCGCCGGGGGCGGGCATGCCCAGCCTGGCGGTGAGGAAGTCCTCCAGTTCCTGGGCGTCGCCGACACCCTCGGCGCCCAGCGCGTCGCGCAGCGGCCCGAGGTCGGCGTACAGGTGGCGGCCGGCCTGCGGGGGCCGGGCGGTGGCGCCCGCGGCGACGACGGCCGCGTGCAGGGCCGCGGCCACGCGCGCGTGCAGACGCACGGCGGCGGCCCGGCGCGTGGCGACCGGCTCGGGTTCGTCGAGCGCGTACCCGGCCGCGGCGGCGACGGGGGCCGCGACCCGGGCGCCGAGTGCGGTGAGCACGTCGAGCACGCGCGCGTGCAGGCCGTTCCCGGCGGCGGAGGCGGGGAAGCGGGCGACGGCGGCCGGCCAGGCCGGCGGCAGCAGCGCGCCGGCCAGGTCGGTGACGACGGTGACCCGCTCGGGCAGCATCTCGGCGGGGCTCAGGATCACGGTGGCGTGCGGGTCGTGCAGGGTGTCGCGCCAGGTCTCGTCGCTGACCAGGTGCAGTCCCTCCCCGGCGGCGGCCTCGACGGTCTCGTGCAGCAGTTCGGGCGGCGCGACGGTGCCGGTCGGGTCGTCGGCGACGGAGAGCACCAGCAGGCGCGGATCGCCCCCCTCGGCGCGCACCCGGCGGACGGTCTCCAGGAGGGCGTACGGGTCGGGTACGCCGCCGGACTCGGCCGGTGTCGGCACGTGGAAGACGGGCCGGCCCAGCAGCCGTGCGTACGGTGCCCACCAGGCGGCGCAGGGGCGGGGCACCAGGACGTCGCCGCCCAGCGCGGCGGTCAGCGCGAGGAGCAGGGCGCCCGCGCCGGGGGCGGCGGCGAGGTGGCCCGGGTCGGTGGTCAGGCCGCGCCGGTCCCAGTAGCCGCTCGCGGCGTCCAGGAGGGCGGGCCCACCGCCGGCCGGTTCCCCGCGAGAGCGGCCCGCCGCGGCTGCGAGCACGGCGGACAGTTCGGGCAGCACCGGCAGCCCGTCATCGGGAAAGTGCGGACCGTACCGGACGGGTCCGTGTCCCACAGGGCCGGCACCCACTCCGGAACGCCCGACGGCACCATGACCGCCCCACCCCACAGCCGGACCTCCGAGACCGGCACCTGCCCCGGAACCCCCGACAGCACCACGACCACCCGGCCCCGCAGCCGGCCCTCCGGAATCCGTACGCCCCATGCATACCTCCGCACCACCCACCCCCGCACCCCCAAGGCCGGGACCCACTCCAAAACGCCCGACGGCACCATGACCGCCCCGCCCCACAGCCGGACCTCCGAGACCGGCACCTGCCCCGGAAGCCCCGACCGCGCCACGACCGCCCGGCCCCGCAGCCGGCCCTCCGAGGCCGGGGCCTGCTCCGGAACGGCCGACGGCACCGTGGCTCCCGGGTTCCGTGGCGGGGTCTTCGGGGTCCGTGCGCCGCATGGGTACCTCCGCGCGGTCCGTGCCGCCTGTCCGTGCCGTGCCCTGTCTCCGTGTCGGTCCGTGTCTGCTCGCCGTTCGTTGATCCCAGTACCCACCCTGCGGCCCCGCCATGGCTGCGGGTCCGGTTGCGCGGGTCACAGGCCGGGCCGGCGCCCGCGCGAGTCAGCGCTCCCCGTCCTCCCCGCGCAGGCGCAGCCGCAGCCGGTGCGCGGCCGCGGCGCACGCGCCCGCGATCAGCAGGCCGCCGGCGACCAGGGCGGGCACCGAGTCGCCGAAGGAGCCGCCGGCGCCGGCCTGCACCCCGTGCTCCGCCTTCGCACCGCCGCAGGACGTGCCCTGCGTGGCGGCGTCGCCGCGCGGCGAGGTGGTCTCGGGGCACGCGGGCTTGGCGGGGGCGCACGGCGTGCCGTGCGTGGAGGTTCCCGCGCGCGGGGCGGTGGACTCCCGGCACGCCGGCTGGGCGGCACCGGCACCGGCACCGCTTTCCCCGGGCACGCTCATGGTGGCGCTCCAGGGGGCGCCGCCCTCGCCGCCCGAGGCGTCCGGGCAGGCGCCGTCCACGGTCCAGTCGTCGGTGGCCCCGGCGGATCCCTCCGTGTCCGCCCAGCCCTCGGTCTCGGCCGAGCCCGAGGTGTCCGCCGGGCCCCCGGTGTCCGCGCCCCCCGGGTCGGCGGCGTCCCCCGCGTCCCCGGCGTCCTGTTCGGCCGCGAAGTCCTCGGTGGTGGCTATGCGCGCGGTGCCGCGGTAGGTCGGCCCGGACGCCGTCCCCCCGTCGTCCGCCACCTTGCGCAGCGCGACCGTGCCCTCCTCGAAGGCCGCCGAGGTGGCGTCGAGGCTCGCGGGCGCGGCCGCCCCGCCGGTCGGGGCGCACGAGACCGAGACGGTGACGGTGTCGCCCGGAGCGGCGTCCGCCGGGCTCACCTGCGCGGCGGTCCGCCCGGCGGACGGCTGGAGGGCGTCCCCGGCAGTCGGCGGGGGCACGGCTGCCGAATCGTCGGCGGACGGCGGGGCGACGGGCTCCCCCGCGTCGCCGGGCGGCGGCGGGACGCCGGGGTCGGCCACGACGGCCCCCACCGGGACGCCCAGGGCGGCGCTGGCCAGGACGGCGACGGACAGGGCGCGGGCGGTGCGGCGCATGGGGCGGGCTCCTTCGAGCGACGGCTGCGGGGGCACGGCGCTCGCGCCCCTCGGCCATCACAGCCCGCCGGGTGGGTGGGCGCCCGTCACCGTGCGCCGTTCGCGCGAACGCGGCGCCCGGGCGGGTGAGCCCGAGGTTTCACGCCCCCGGACCCGGATCCCGCATGACCTGCTCCCGCACCCGGTCGCAGCAGCGGGTGATCAGCCGGGAGACGTGCATCTGGGAGATGCCGAGCTGTTCGGCGATGCGGCTCTGCGTCATGTCGTCGAAGAACCGCATGTAGAGGATGGCGCGTTCGCGCGGCGGCAGCGCGGCCAGCCGGTCCTTGACGGCCTCGCGGTCGACGACCGTGTCCAGGGCCGGGTCGGTGGCGCCGAGCGCGTCACCCAGCGAGTAGCCGTCCTCGCTGCCGGGGAGCTCGGCGTCCAGCGACAGGGCCGTGAAGCTCTCCAGCGCCTCCAGCCCGACGCGGACGTCCTCCTCGCTCAGGTCGGCGTGCTCGGCGATCTCGGTGACGGTGGGCCTGCGGCCCGGGATGGTCTGGGACAGGTCCTGGCCGGCGAAGCGCACGCGGTTGCGCAGTTCCTGGACCCGGCGCGGTACGTGCAGGGTCCACATGTGGTCGCGGAAGTGGCGCTTGATCTCGCCCGTGATGGTGGGCACGGCGTAGCTCTCGAAGGCGTTGCCGCGCTCGGGGTCGTACCGGTCGACGGCCTTGACGAGGCCGAGGGCCGCGACCTGGCGCAGGTCCTCGTAGCTCTCGCCGCGGCTGCGGAACCGTCCCGCCAGCCGTTCGGCCATGGGCAGCCATGCCTCGACGATCCGGTCGCGGACCGCGTCGCGTTCGGGACCGTCGGGAAGGCCGGCGAGCCGACGGAAGGCGTCGGCCGTGTCGGGGGCGTCGTCGTGCGGGTGCTTCACACTGGCGTGGATCGGCATGGTGCGTCGCAACTCCCTCGGAGCGCGGGATCCCGCCGTCGCGCCGGGCGGGTGCCCGGTCGGTGCGGTCCGTATCGGGGGCGACCGGGAGGCGGGCGGCCTCCGGCCCGCGATGCGGGCGGCACCGGTACGACGACGCGGCCCTGGGGGTCGGGCGGTCACCGTGGGAGGGCGTCCGGCCGCGCTCGGACGCATCCGTGGCGGCCCAGCGCCGCTCCCACGGACGTGCCTCCTGTCCGAAGCACTGAACTTGCGCCTGCCCCCTGTGCCCCACGGCAAACACACGGATTCTCAGTCCTTGCGCGGCTGGTTGATGCGCAGCATGTTGCCGGCCGGGTCGCGGAAGGCGCAGTCGCGGACGCCGTAGGGCTGGTCGACCGGCTCCTGGAGGACTTCGGCGCCCGCGGCGCGGACGTGCTCGAAGGTGGCGTCGACGTCGTCGGTGGTGAGGACGACGCCGCGCAGGTGCCCCTTGGCCAGGAGTTCGGCCATGGCCTCCTTGTCGGCGGCCGACGCGTTGGGGTCCGCGAGCGGGGGTTCGAGGACCATGTCCACGTCGGGCTGGTCCGGGGAGCCGACGGTCACCCAGCGCATTCCTGCGTGGCCGACGTCGTTGCGGACGTCCATGCCGAGCACGTCCCGGTAGAAGGCGAGCGCCTTGTCGTGGTCGTCGACGGCTATGAAGCACTGCGAGAGGCTGATGTCCATGTGTGTCACGCTACGGGCGGTGGCGCGGGGGTCGCTTCTCCGTTCCTGACGGGCCGGGTGTGGACCTTGGCGACGCAGGCGGGGACGGCGGCGCCGTCGGAGTGGTCGCGGTTGCGGTAGGCGCTCGGGCTCTCGCCGACCAGTTCGGTGAACCGCGAGCTGAACGAGCCCAGCGAGGTACAGCCGACCGCGAAGCAGACCTCGGTGACGCTCATGTCGCCGCGCCGCAGCAGCGCCATGGCGCGCTCGACGCGGCGTGTCATCAGGTAGCTGTACGGCGTTTCCCCGTAGGCGGCGCGGAAGCTGCGGGAGAAGTGGCCCGCCGACATGAGGGCGACGCGGGCCAGCGCCGGCACGTCGAGCGGCTCGGCGTACTCGCGGTCCATCAGGTCGCGTGCCCGGCGCAGCCGGGCCAGGTCCTCCAGCGTCGTCACCCGACCACGATCCCACAGCGCCGGACGCTCCGGCTGGCGTTCCGGGCGCCGTGGGCCGTCGCCGGTGTCAGGCGCCGACGTAGGCGGCGAGGTGCTCGCCGGTGAGGGTGGAGCGGTCGGCGACGAGGTCGGCGGGGGTGCCCTCGAAGACGATCCGGCCGCCGTCGTGACCCGCGCCGGGGCCGAGGTCGATGATCCAGTCGGCGTGCGCCATGACGGCCTGGTGGTGCTCGATGACGACAACCGACTTGCCGGCGTCGACGAGGCGGTCGAGCAGGCCGAGCAGTTGCTCGACGTCGGCGAGGTGCAGGCCGGTGGTGGGCTCGTCGAGGACGTACACACCGCCCTTCTCGTTCATGTGGGTGGCCAGCTTGAGCCGCTGCCGCTCGCCGCCGGAGAGGGTGGTGAGCGGCTGGCCCAGGGTGAGGTAGCCGAGGCCCACGTCGTCGAGCCGTTCGAGGATCTTGTGTGCGGCGGGCAGGCGCGCGTCCCTGGCGCCGAAGAACTCCTTGGCGCGGTCCACCGACATCGCGAGCACCTCGCTGATGTCGCGGCCGCCGAAGCGGTACTCCAGCACGGCGGGCTGGAACCGCTTGCCCTCGCAGTCCTCGCAGGGGGCGGCGACGCCGGCCATCATCGCCAGGTCGGTGTAGATGACACCGGCGCCGTTGCAGGTGGGGCAGGCCCCCTCGGAGTTGGCGCTGAACAGGGCCGGCTTCACGCCGTTGGCCTTGGCGAAGGCCTTGCGGATCGGGTCGAGCAGTCCGGTGTACGTCGCGGGGTTGCTGCGCCGCGACCCCTTGATGGGGCTCTGGTCGACCGATACGACGTCGGCGCCGGCCGGGACCGAGCCGTGGATCAGGGAGCTCTTGCCGGAGCCCGCCACGCCAGTGACCACGCAGAGGACGCCGAGCGGGACGTCGACGTCGACGTCCCGCAGGTTGTGCGTGTTCGCGCCGCGGATCTCCAGGGCTCCGGTGGGCTTGCGGACCGACTCCTTGAGGACGGCCCGGTCGTCGAGGTGGCGGCCGGTGACGGTGTCGGCGGTCCGCAGCTCCTCGACGGTGCCCTCGAAGCAGACGGTGCCGCCGGCGGTGCCCGCGCCGGGGCCGAGGTCGACGACGTGGTCGGCGATCGCGATGGCCTCCGGCTTGTGCTCGACGACGAGGACGGTGTT
Organism: Streptomyces sp. NPDC093065; assembly: GCF_044754585.1. Classification (NCBI taxonomy): domain Bacteria; kingdom Bacillati; phylum Actinomycetota; class Actinomycetes; order Kitasatosporales; family Streptomycetaceae; genus Streptomyces; species Streptomyces sp. NPDC093065. The sequence goes on from NZ_JBIVPJ010000006.1 coordinate 187,640, forward strand.
GCCCTTGTCCCGCAGGCGCAGCAGCAGGTCGTTCATCCGCTGGATGTCGTGGGGGTGCAGTCCGACGGTGGGCTCGTCGAAGACGTACGTGGTGTCGGTGAGCGAGGAGCCGAGGTGGCGGATCATCTTGACGCGCTGTGCCTCACCGCCGGACAGGGTGCCCGCCGGCCGGTCGAGGGAGAGGTAGCCGAGGCCGATCTCCACGAAGGAGTCGAGGGTGTCCCGCAGGGCCGTGAGCAGCGGTGCCACCGAGGGCTCGTCGAGGTCGCGGACCCACTGCGCCAGGTCCCGGATCTCCATCGCGCAGGCGTCGGCGATGCTGATCTTCCCGATCTTGGAGGACCGGGCGCCCTCACTGAGCCGGGTGCCCTCGCACTCGGGACAGGTGGTGAAGGTGACGGCCCGCTCCACGAAGGCCCTGATGTGCGGCTGCATCGCCTCCTTGTCCTTGGACAGGAAGGACTTCTGGATCTTCGGGATGAGCCCTTCGTAGGTGAGGTTGACGCCGTTGACCTTCACCTTGACCGGCTCGCCGTACAGGAAGTCCCGCAGCTCCTTGTCGGTGTACTGGCGGATCGGCTTGTCCGGGTCGACGAAGCCGGACTGGGCGTAGACCTGCACGGTCCACTGGCTGTCCGACTTCCAGCCGGGGATGGTGAAGGCGCCCTCGGCGAGCGACTTGGAGTCGTCGTAGAGCTGGGTGAGGTCGATGTCGGAGACGGTGCCGCGGCCCTCGCAGTGGGTGCACATGCCGCCGGTGCGCTGGAAGGTCGCCTTCACCGCCTTCTTGTTGCCGCGCTCGACGGTGATCGCGCCGCTGGCCCGGACCGAGGCGGTGTTGAAGGAGTAGGCGCTGGGCGGGCCGATGTGCGGCTCGCCGAGGCGGCTGAAGAGGATGCGCAGCATCGCGTTGACGTCGGTGGCGGTGCCGACGGTGGAGCGGGGGTCGGCGCCCATCCGCTGCTGGTCCACGATGATCGCGGTGGTGAGGCCGTCCAGGACGTCGACCTCGGGTCTCGCGAGGGTGGGCATGAAACCCTGGACGAAGGCGCTGTAGGTCTCGTTGATCAGCCGCTGCGACTCGGCGGCGATCGTGTTGAACACCAGCGAGCTCTTGCCCGAGCCGGAGATCCCGGTGAACACCGTCAGGCGACGCTTGGGGATGTCGATGCTGACGTCCTTGAGGTTGTTCTCGCGGGCGCCGTGCACACGGATCCGGTCGTGGCCGTCGGCGACGTGCGACCCGGGCCCCTGCGTGCCCGGCCTCTTGGCGCTGCTCATCGTGTCTCCATCTCTCGGGGGCTCGCTCGACGTGACGCCCTCACTGCCTCGGTGGTCACACGCTAGAGGGGGCACGACGGCCCGCGCTTCTCGATTTCTGATCCGCCCGAAATCGGAACGGACCCGTCCGGGCGAATCCGTGTCGGCCCGCGGTGTCCGGGTACGCGGTCGGCACCCCCTGAGGATCTGGAGGGAGACATGCAGCGAGGCAGCGACCGGATGAGCGTCCACCGCGACGACGAGATGAAGCACGAACTGCAGGGTCTGCTCAGGTCCGGGCACCCCACCCGCAGCGAGGAGTGGAACGACCCGGAACCGGCCGCCGAGGACGATCCGGACGTCATGTACGGACCCGTGACACCGGGCCGCGGACCGACGTACCTGGAGGCCCTGCGGCTCGAGCTGGCCCGGAACCTGACCCGGGGCAGCTTCCCCGCGGGACCGCGGGAACTGACCCGCACACTGCGCCGCGGCAACGCGCCGGACGCCCTCGTCGAGGAGCTGGACCGGCTGCCGCACAAGGCGCGCTACGACAACGTGCAGGAACTGGCGGTGGCTCTCACCGAGGGCGACCGGTCCGGTCCGCGCGGTACATGAAGGAAGGGAGCCCGAACTCCATGCGCATCGCATTTCTCACCGCGCCCGAGGGCGTGGAGCAGGTCGAACTGACCGAGCCGTGGAAGGCGGCGAAGGACGCGGGGCACGACCCCGTGCTCGTCTCCACGCAGTCGGGCGAGATCCAGGGCTTCGACCACCTCGACAAGGCGGATACGTTCCCGGTCGACGAGGTGGTGGGCAACGCGTCCGCCGACTCGTTCGACGGCCTTGTCCTGCCCGGCGGGGTGGCCAACCCGGACTTCCTGCGCACGGACGAGAAGGCCGTGGCGTTCGTCCGGGACTTCTTCGAGCAGGGCCGGCCGGTGGCCGCGATCTGCCACGCGCCGTGGACGCTCGTCGAGGCGGACGTCGTGCGCGGCCGGACCCTGACCTCGTGGCCCAGCCTGCGGACCGACCTGCGCAACGCGGGCGCCACCTGGGTCGACGAGCAGGTCAAGGTCTGCGACGGGGGCAGCAACGTCCTGGTCACCAGCCGCAAGCCGGACGACCTCAAGGCCTTCTGCGAGACCTACCTCGCGGAGTTCGCCAAGGCGGCCGGCTGAGGCGGGCGACCGGTCACACGGCGGACGGGCCACCGGCGAGGGATCGCGGGTGGCCCGCCGTCGCGCTCAGCCACCGGGCGCGGCGCTCTGGCCGCAGCCGCGTTCCCGGGCGCCCTCACGGGTGCGGCCGGCGGCCACCGGACGGCGGGGGTTGCGGCGCAGCCACTCGCCCTCCAGGCCCGCCATGCGGTCGTTGTGGGCCCGCAGCGCGTCGTTCGACCCGTACAGGAGGGTGTCGTGGCGCGTGCGGTGGATGGTCTCCAGCTCTTTCATCAGCTGCTGGTCGTCCAGGCGGCCCGGGTCCACACCGGTCCTGGTGTCGTCCCGCGTGTCGTGTTCGTTCATGCGTCCCGGGTACCCGCCCCGGAGCACTACCACCCCCGAGCGGCACCCGGGAGGGCAGCCACATGGATCTCGCGTTTCTGCACCCCCTCTACGAACACCAGGGGCCCTGGGCCTCCGTCTACGTCGACCTCTCCCGGCACACGGAGGACACCCCCCACGAGCGCGAGCTGACGGCCGCCGCGGTGGCCAGGGAGCTGGCGGAGCAGGGCGCCGACGACGCCACCTGCCAGGCGGTGCGGGAGGCGGTGGACGGACTGCGGCACGCCACCGACCCGCACGGGCGGGCGCTGTTCGCGTGCGCCGGACAGGTGGTCCTCGATCCGCCGCTGGCCCGTCCCCCGTACGGCGGGACCACCGCGGACTGGGCCCCGCTGCCGCACGTCACGCCGCTGCTCGACCTGGCCGGCGAGGACCCGGTGTGCGTGGTGGCGTACGTCGACCGCAAGGGCGCCGACTTCGAGCTGCGCAGTGCGCTGGGCAGCTCGGACGCGGGCGGCGTGACCGGCCGGCAGTGGCCGCTGCACCGTACGAGCAGCGTGGACTGGTCGGAGCGCCACTTCCAGCTCCGGGTGGAGAACACCTGGGAGCACAACGCGGCGGAGATCGCGGACGCGCTCGCGGTGTGCCAGGAGGAGACGGGCGCCGATCTGCTCATCCTGGTGGGCGACGACCGGGAGCGGCGTTCGGTGCACGAGCGGCTGCCGTCGCGTCTGCAGGAGCGCGTCGCCGAGGCCTCGCGCGGTGCCGGGAGCAGGCTGCTGGACGACGAGGTGGAGGGACTGCGCGAGGACCACGTCCGCAGCCGTGCCCGCCAGGACCTGGACCGGTTCCTGGCCGCACGGTCGCCGGACGACGAGGGCCGGGCCGGTGCCGCGGAGGGCGTGCCCGCGCTGGTGGAGGCGGCCCGGGAGCACCGCATCGACGAGCTGCTGGTCATCCCGGACGCCCCCGACACGCACCGTGAGGTGTGGATCGGCGAGGACGCCGACCAGGTGGCGGTGCGCCGTACCGAGCTGAAGACGCTCGGCGAGCAGAACTCCTGGTCGGCGCGGGCGGACGACGCCCTGCTGCGCTCGGCGGTGATGACCGGAGCGCCCGCGATCTCGGTGACGCCGGTGCTGCCGCCGGAGACCGCTCAGAAGGCGCCGGTGGGTGGCCTGGGGGCGCTGCTGCGCTGGAAGTGATCCCGCCGGGATCCGGCGCCCGGATCCCGGTGCCCCGGGGCTACGGGCAGCCCCCCGGACGTCAGCGCGCCCGCTCCACCCGCCGTTCGTCCCAGACCGGCCCCGTCGTCTCGCGCACGCGCCCGTCGCTGCCGAAGACCAGGTACCGGTCGAAGGAGCGGGCGAACCAGCGGTCGTGGGTGACCGCGAGGACCGTGCCCTCGAAGCCCTCCAGGCCCTCCTGGAGGGCTTCGGCCGATTCCAGGTCGAGGTTGTCGGTGGGCTCGTCGAGGAGCAGCGCGGTGACGCCCTGGAGTTCGAGCAGCAGGATCTGGAAGCGGGCCTGCTGGCCGCCGGAGAGCCGGTCGAAGGACTGCTCGGCCTGCTGGGTCAGCTCGTAGCGGCGCAGCCGGGACATGGCGGCGCCCCGGTCCTGGGCGTGCTCGGTCCACAGGATGTCCAGGAGGTTGCGGCCCAGCAGCTCGGGGTGGGCGTGGGTCTGCGCGAAGTGGCCGGGCAGCACGCGCGCCCCGAGCTTCCAGTTCCCGGTGTGGGTCACGTCGTCGCCGGCCAGCAGCCGCAGGAAGTGCGACTTGCCGGAGCCGTTGGAGCCGAGGACGGCGACCCGTTCGCCGTAGAAGACCTCCAGGTCGAAGGGCTTCATCAGGCCGGTGAGTTCCAGCTGTTCGCAGGTGACGGCGCGGACGCCGGTGCGGCCGCCCTTCAGGCGCATCCTGATGTCCTGCTCGCGCGGCGGCTCGGGCGGCGGCCCCGCCTCCTCGAACTTGCGCAGCCTGGTCTGCGCGGCGCGGTAGCGGGAGGCCATGTCCGGGCTGTTCTCGGCTGCCTGACGCAGCGTCAGGACGAGCTTCTTCAACTGGGCGTGCTTCTCGTCCCAGCGGCGGCGCAGTTCCTCGAAGCGGGCGAAGCGTTCGCGGCGGGCCTCGTGGAAGGTGGCGAAGCCCCCGCCGTGCACCCAGGTGTCCGCGCCCGCGGGGCCGGGTTCGACGGAGACGATCTTCTGGGCGGCGCGGGCGAGCAGCTCCCGGTCGTGGGAGACGAACAGCACGGTCTTGCGGGTCTCGGCGAGCCGCTCCTCCAGCCAGCGCTTGCCCGGCACGTCGAGGTAGTTGTCCGGCTCGTCGAGCAGGAGCACCTCGTCGGTGCCACGCAGCAGGGCCTCCAGGACGAGACGCTTCTGCTCACCCCCGGAGAGGGTGTGCACCTGCCGCCACTGGGCCTTCTCGTACGGGATCCCGAGTGCGGCGGTGGTGCAGATGTCCCACAGGGTCTCGGCCTCGTACCCGCGCACCTCGGCCCAGTCGGCGAGCGCCTGCGCGTACGCCAGCTGGGCGGCCTCGTCGTCGACCGTCATGATCGCGTGCTCGGCGGTGTCGACGGCGCGCGCCGCCTCGCGGATCCGGGGCTGCGCCACGGACACCAGCAGGTCGCGCACGGTCGTCTCGTCCCGTACGGAGCCGACGAACTGGCGCATGACGCCGAGGCCGCCGGTGACGGTGACGGAGCCGCCGTGCGGTTTCAGCTCACCGGCCAGCAGGCGCAGCAGGGTGGTCTTGCCCGCGCCGTTGGGTCCGACGAGGGCCACGACGGCCCCCTCCCCCACCCGGAAGGAGACGTCGCCGAGGAGCGCCCTCCCGTCGGGGAGGCAGTACTCCAGGTGCGCGGCTTCGAGGTGACCCATGGGACCGGATTGTGCTGCTCCGGCCGCGCTCCGGGCAAACCGATTTCGGCCGGGCCACGAGCCCGGAGGCACGTGGCGCGGACCACCGACAGGAAACGCCGCCGGCCGGGTAGGCGGGACCCATGAGCCCCGACGTAGACCTCACCGCCACCACGCCCGGCCCGCATCCCCTCCGCAACGGCTTCCTGCGGCTGGACCAGCGGGTGTTCGAGGCCGTCGCCGCCCGCACCTGGCCCGGCGCCGACCCCTTGCTGCCCCGGTTGAGCCGCAGTGCCAACCACGGAGTGCTGTGGTTCGCGGCGGGCGCCGCGCTGGCCGCGTCCCGTACGCCGAGGGCCCGGCGCGCCGCCGCCCGGGGTCTCGCCTCGCTGGGTCTGGCCTCGCTGACGATCAACACCCTCGGCAAGCGCTCGGTGCGCCGGCCCCGGCCGGTCCTCGACCCGGTGCCGCTGGTGCGGCAGCTGAAGCGGCAGCCGATCACGACGTCCTTCCCGTCCGGGCACGCCGCGTCGGCCGCCGCGTTCGCGACCGGTGTCGCGCTGGAGTCCCCGGCGTGGGGCGCGGCGGTGGCCCCGGTGGCCGCCGCGGTCGTCCTGTCCCGGGTGTACACCGGCGTCCACTTCCCGAGTGACGTACTGGCCGGTGCGGCGCTCGGGGCGGGGGCCGCGTTCGCCGTGCGCGGGATGGTGCCGACGCGGGCCCAGCACATCCCGCCGGCCCGGCCGCGCGCCGAGGTGCCCGCGCTGCCCGGCGGCGAGGGACTCGTCATGGTCGCCAACATCGGCTCGGGCACCTCGGACCGGGTGCGGGCCCTGTGCGACGCGCTGCCCGACGCCGAGGTCGTGGAGTGCGAGCCGGGAGACGTCCGGGCCGAGCTCGAGAAGGCGGCCGGCCACGCGCGGGCGCTCGGCGTGTGCGGCGGCGACGGCACCGTGAACGCCGCGGCCGAGATCGCGCTCCGCCACGGGCTGCCCCTCGCGGTCCTGCCCGGCGGCACGCTCAACCACTTCGCCTACGACCTGGGGGTGGAGGACGTACGGGACCTGTGCGGGGCACTGGAGCGGGGCGAGGGGGTGCGGGTGGACGTGGGCCGGTTCGCCTCCGGCGGACGGCGCGGCGTCTTCCTGAACACCTTCAGCCTCGGCGTGTACCCGGAGCTGGTGAACGAGCGTGAGCGCTGGTCGCCCCGGATCGGCGGCTGGCCGGCCGGGGTGCTGGCGGCGGTGCGGGTGCTGCGTGCCGACCGGCACCCGCTGGAGGCCGAGGTGCGCGGCCGCAGGCGCCCGCTGTGGATGCTGTTCGCGGGCAACGGAACGTACCACCGCCGCGGTCTCGCCTCGGGCCGCCGGCTCGATCTCGCGGACGGCCAGTTGGACGTGCGGGTGGTGCACGGCGGCCGCCGGCCCGCCCTGCGCCTGCTCTCCGCGGCCCTCGCCGGACCGCTGACCCGCTCCCCCGCCCACGCGGCGGTGCAGGTGCCCCGGCTGCGCCTGTCGGGGGTGGCGCCGGGCACGCTGATGGCGTACGACGGCGAGCTGACGGAGACCGAGGGCGATCTGACGCTGGAGAAGCTGCCCGAGGCGCTCACGGTGTACCGCCCGCTGCCCGGCGGCGGACTGCTGTCCTGACCTCGCCTGACACTCCGTCAGTCCATATATCAAAACGTGGATCTCACCATGCGGCCGACGGGCGTACCGTGATCGCACTGTCGGGAGAGGGGATCCACCATGCCGAAGCCGCACGAGACCGCCGTCTACACGCACGGGCACCACGAGTCCGTGCTCCGCTCGCACACCTGGCGCACCGCCGAGAACTCCGCCGCCTACCTGCTCGGCCACCTGCGGCCGCACATGCGGATCCTGGACATCGGCTGCGGCCCCGGCACCATCACCGCGGACCTGGCGGAGCTGGTCCCGGACGGCCACGTCACCGGCGTGGACCGGGCTCCGGAGATCGTGGAGCGGGCCCGGGCCACGGCCGCCGGGCGCGGGCTGGACAACACCGGCTTCGCGGTCGCGGACGTGCACGCGCTCGACTACCCGGACGACAGCTTCTGCGTGGTCCACGCCCACCAGGTGCTCCAGCACGTGGGCGACCCGGTGCGGGCGCTGCGCGAGATGAAGCGGGTCGCGCGGCCGAACGGGATCGTCGCCGTCCGTGACTCCGACTACGGCGCCATGACGTGGTTCCCGGCGTCCCCGGGCATGGACGACTGGCTGGACCTGTACCACCGGGTGGCCCGCGCCAACGGGGGCGAACCGGACGCCGGACGCCGGCTGAAGGCGTGGGCGCTCGAGGCCGGGTTCACCGACGTCACGGCGACCTCGGCCACCTGGACCTTCGCCACGCCCGAGGAACGGGAGTGGTGGAGCGGCCTGTGGGCGGACCGGACCCTGGCGTCGGCGTACGCCGAACGCGCCACCGGGGGCGGCCACGCGACCCCCGGGGAACTGCGCGCCGTCTCGGCGGCGTGGCGGGAGTGGGGAAAGCGGCCGGAAGGCTGGTTCAGCGTCCTGCACGGGGAGATTCTGTGCCGAAAGGAGGCGTGACCGACGCCTGTTCGGTGAATTTCGGGAAACCAGTACGGCAGGAGGTTCAACATTATGGTTCCGCTTCTGCTCGTACTGCTTCTCGCGATCGTCCTTTTCGGCGTCGGGTTCGCGGTGAAGATTCTCTGGTGGATCGCTCTGGCGGTTCTGGTCCTGTGGCTGATCGGTTTTCTGGCCCGCGGGACGAAGACCGGCGGCGGCAGGGGCCGCTGGTACCGGTGGTGAACGGCCGGTGACGCACGGCAGGTGACGCGACACGGATGACGGACGACGGGTGACGAGGCTGCTGCCCCGGGAGTGACGCTCACTCCCGGGGCAGCAGCGGTCCCAGCGGCCCGAGGTCCAGGTTCAGGTCCTCGGGCCGCAGTCCGTACCGGTCGCGCAGTTCCGTCATGCGGTCGTCGAGGAGCATCAGGGTGAGCCCGATCCGCTCCTCCTGGTCCTCGCTCAGGTCCCCCTCGTCGACGCGGCGCAGCGCTTGGCGTTCCATGAGCTGGCGCAACAGCTCGACGACCGTCAGCACCAGCTTGATCAGGTCGCGCTCCACCGTGTCGGGTTCCAGCTCCAGGCGGCGCCTGCGCGGCTCGGGAGGTTCGGGCTGTCCGGTCATGTCAGTCCCCGAACGGTGAGGGGACGTTGCGGTTGACCGAGCTGATCAGCGCGTTCAGATCGATGCGGACCAGGTCGACGTCCGCGATGCGCAGCGTCACGTCGCCGGTGATGACGACTCCGCCGGCCAGCAGCCGGTCGAGCAGGTCCACGAGGGCGATCTCACGGCGCTCCACGACGGTCACGATTCCTCCCCCGCTTTCTCGCCGGCGGCCTGACCGGAGGCGTCCGCGGCGTCCTCTCCCCGGCCGGTCTCCTCTCCGGCGAAGGAATAGGCAGCCCACGGTCCGGTGAGTTCCACCCGAATTCCGGGGGCGTCGCCCTTCGTGCGGTCCACCATTTCCACGAATTCCTCGGACGCGTCACGGCCCACCAGATAGGCGGCATTGAGGACGTTCCGTCCGGCGGCCCCGGAAAGGCGCGGATTCTGCGGAGCGTGCAGCCGCGCGTCGTCGGCCCGGCCGGACAGCGACGCGTGCAGACCCGTGGCGAATTCCTCGGCCCTGCTCCACAGGTCCTCGTTCGCCCGGGACTGCCGGCGCCGCTGTCGCAGGTAGTCCCGGCCGGAGGCGGGTTTCGGTGCGGGCCGGGCCGGCTCGGCCCCGGCCTGCTCCGTCCGCTCCGCCTCGACGAACACCTTCACGCCCCACTCCACCCGCCCGTTCAGCCGGTCGAGCGTGCGCCGGAAGGCCGCCTCGCGCTCCTGAAGCATCTGGCGTACGCCGCTGTCGTCCCGGAAGACGGTGGCCAGCCGGAGCGGCAGCGGCGTGGTCACCGCGGTGAGCGCGTCGACGATCTGCTGGTGGGCGCGGGCGGTGGCGGTCAGCCAGTCCAGGTCCTCCAGGTGGGCACGCAGCGCCTCCTCGCTGAAGTCGGCCTCGGGCACGTGGCTGACGACGGCCACCAGGTCGCCGTGCGGCAGCAGCCGGGGCGGATCGCCCGCCACCCCCGTGAGCTGGGCCTGGAGGGCCGCGTCGAAGGGGCGGCAGACGGCGTAGACGTAGCGCAGTCCGGTCACGACGCCTCCCTCGGTACGCGGCCCGGGTCCAGCTCGCGCAGGCGTTCGCGGAGCGCCGCGTTCTCCCGGGTGAGCTCGTCGTGCCGGGCGCGCGAGGACAGGGCGGGGTCGCTCTCCCACCAGTCGATGCCCATCTCCTTGGCCTTGTCGACGGAGGCGACGACGAGCCGCAGCTTGATCGTCAGCAGCTCGATGTCGAGCAGGTTGATCTTGATGTCGCCCGCGATCACGACTCCCTTGTCGAGCACCCGCTCCAGGATGTCGGCGAGGTTGGCGCTCTGTCCCTGGCCGTAGGGGTCGGGCAGTCGGCTGGGGGTGGTCATCGACGGCTCCCGCCCTCGGCGTCCTCGTACTCCTCACGGGACGCGTACTCGTCCTCCCCGGATTCCTTGTCCGCCTCGGGCTCCTCCTCGTACTCGCCCTCCGGCTCCTCCTCGTACCCCTCCTCTGTCTCGCCCTCCGGCTCCTCCTCGTACGCCTCCTCGGGCTCTTCCTCGTCCTCGTACTGGCCTTCGGGCTCTTCCTCGTCGTCGCCCTCGTAGGCGCCCTCGGGCTCCTGCTCCGAGTCGTCCTGCTGGTCCTGCCGCTGCTCCTCTTCCTCCTCCGCCACCGCGTCCTCGTGGCTGCGGACGACCTCGCCGTCGCGGATCTCGCCGCGCCAGCCGTCGTCGGCCTCGCCCTTGAGGGTGATGTGGCGGACGTAGTTCTTGAGGTCGAGCCGGGCCCGGCGGCCCTGGGCGCGCCAGATGTTGCCGGTCTTCTCGAACAGGCCCTTGGGGTAGTACTCGATGACCAGGACCACGCGGGTCAGGCTGGGGGCGAGCTCGTGGAAGCTGACGACACCCTTGGTGGAGCCCTTCGCGCCCTCGGACGTCCAGGAGATCCGGTCGTCGGGCACCTGCTCGGTGGTCGTCGCCTTCCAGCTGCGGTTTGACCAGAAGACCTTCAGCTGCCAGTCGGAGGTCGTGTCGTCGGCGCGGTTCGCGCTCTTGACGCCCTTGGCGAAGGTGCTGAAGTCCTGGTACTGGGTCCACTGGTCGTAGGCCGTGCGCAGCGGCACGCCGACGTCGACGTACTCGATGATGACCGTCGGCTTCTGACCGCCGCCGCCCTTCTTGTGGCCCTTGCCGCCGGTGAGGTTCTTGAAGGCGCCGACCACGTTGTCCTTCACCTTGCCGGCGCCGACCTCGAAGGCGGCCCGCATCGGGCTCTTGCCCTCGGCGAGCTTGCGTCCGCCGTCGAGGGCGAGCTTGGCGAATCCGGGGCTGTTGCCCTCGGCTATGTCGTTGAGCTTGCCGGTGGTCTCGCCGAGTTTGGTGCCGAGGCCGGTCAGCAGCCGGGTGGCCTGGGCGGCGAGGTAGTCCTGCACCTCGGCCTTGAGGCGGTCGGCCGCCTCGCTCTGCGCCACGTCGGCCAGCGGATTCTTCTTCGCGGCGTCTCCTGCCTTGGAGGTCGCGGATCCGAGTGCGTCGCTCATCGCTCACCACCGCCCTTCGGCCGACGGGCACCAGGCGTCTTCTTGGCGGCCGCCTTCTTCGCGGGCTGGGCCCGCTTCGCAGCGGCCTTCTTCGCGGGGGCCTTGGCGGCGGCCTTCTTCGCGGGAGCCTTGGCCGGCGTCTTCTTGGCCGTCTTCCGCGCTTCGGAGGTGGCCTTCCCGGCCGGCCGCTCGCGCCGCGGCCGGGGCCTGTCCTCACGCCGTTCCTCGGGCTCCTCGCGCTGTTCGGCGGGCACTTCCTGTCCCTCGTGCTCCTCGGGCTCCTCGTACTCCGAGTCCTCCGAGCCCTCGGAGTCGCGGGAGTCGCGGGAGTCGTCGGATCCGACGCCGGGGACCTGGGACGCCGCGCCGGAGAGCTGGTCGCGCACCTCGGCGGTGCGTCCGTGCAGCCGGTCGGCGAGCGCGTCGATCTGCCGCTCGACCATGGCGCCGGAGGCCGCCTTGCCCACACCCCTGAGATCCGTGCGCAGCTGGTCCCCGATCTCCTTGAACTGGGGGTTGTTCTGCAGTTGCCCGGAGACCAGTTCGGCGATGCCCTTCGGGGTCAGGTTCATCTTCTTGCCGGCCACCATGGTGCCCACGGCGACCGCGAGTTTCAGTTTCTTGGTGCGTCCCAGCAGATATCCGGCCCCTACCGCGAGGCCCATTCCCACTCGATTCATCGTGCCGTCCCGTTACCCAATCCCGCGCTCGTGCGCGTAGCGGTCTCCAACCGGTCCAGAAGCTCGTCCTCCTGTCGGTCGAACTCCTCCTCGGAGATCTCGCCGGCCTCCAACTGCTCTTCGAGGCGGGCAAGTTCGGCCCGTACCGTGGCGGGGTCGTAGTAGATCCGCTCGGCCTCGTCCAGCACCTGTCTGATGGCCCAGGCGCTGCCGCGCACCGGTGCGAACGGCAGCAGCAGGACCTCCGAGATCAGTCCCATGTCGTCACCCCGCTCCGGCGTCCGCCCCGCCGGCCGCGGTGCCCGCGGGCTCGGCGGGGCCGGGCTCGACGAAGCTGTACGGCGGCAGCGGACCGTTCACGCGGACCTCCAGGTGCGGCATCCGCTCGCGGGCCCGCTCGACGGCGGCCAGGAACTCGTCGGCCGCCTCCCGCTTCACCAGGAACGAGACGTTGGCCAGCCAGCCGGTGGACTCGGGACCCACGCTCACGGCGTCGGCGGCCGGCTCCAGGGCACGCTCCAGCGTGGTGGCGTCCTCGGCCTCCTTGCCCTTGACCGCGGCCGCGACCATCTCGCCGAGCCGGATCTTCGTCTCGTACGTTCCGCCGCCCGCCTGCCTGTTGGACTCCGCGAGGGCGCGGATCTCGGGGTTCTCGGCCATCACGTGGTGCAGCACGGCCTCTTCGACGTGGCTGGCCTTGACGTTGTACTCGACCCGGCCGTCCAGCGCCCCCAGGCGTTCCGCGTAGTGCTCGGCACGCTCGGCGAGCACCCCCGTGACCGCCTTGTCGTCCGGGGCGACGCTGCCGAAGCGCATGGGCAGCACGCAGCCGTCCGCCCCGATCTCGCTCAGCACGTTCTGGTGGGCGAGCAGTTCCCTGCGCTTGGGGCGCAGTCCCTCGGGCGCGTCGCTGACGACGGCCGCCAGGTCGCCCTCCTTGAGGATCCGCACCTCGCGCGGCGGGTCACCGACTCCGCCCGTGCCCTCGGGGAGCGAGGGATGCGTGGCGGCGGTGATGCCGTAGACGTACGTACTCACTCCTGCTCCTCCTTCCGGCGCGCGGGCGCGGACTTGCGGGCCCGCGGTCGCGACGAGGTCTCGCGCTCGGAGCCGCCCTCGTCACGGGCCTGCTTGAACGCGTCGGAGATGGTCTCGGCGGCGCCGGACAGCGCCCCCTTGGACTTGCCGCGGGCGCCGGACTCGGTCATCTCGCCGACCAGGTCGGGCAGCCCCGGGTCCTTGCGCGGCCCGGCCTCCAGGTCGAGCCGGTTGCATGCCTCGGCGAAGCGCAGATACGTGTCCACGCTCGCGACGACGACACGGACGTCGATCTTCAGGATCTCGATGCCGACCAGGGAGACACGCACGAAGGCGTCGATGACGAGGCCCCTGTCCAGAACAAGCTCAAGCACGTCGTAGAGGCCGCTGCTGCCGCCTCCGCCGCCGGTCTGTTGTGCCGGTACGACAGTCATGCCTGCTGTTCCTCCATCTTGTCGGTGGTGTGGTGTGTTCGCGGGTACGGGCGGGCGCCGTGCGCCTCTCTAGCGGCTGCCGCGGGCGTCTGCCCGGCCGCGCTCGTAGCGCCGTACGCGCCGGTAGCCCGTCAGCTGTCCCTCGGCGTCCAGTTCCACCTGGTAGCTCGCCATCAGGCTCATGGTGTCGGGCACCCGCTCCAGTTCCAGGACCTCGACCTCCAGTGCCCATCCCTCGTCCGTCTGCTCGAAGGACGACACGGACTCGGCCTGCATGCCGGTGAGCTCGGCGAGCTGGGTGCGCGCCTCGCGCAGAACCTCCATCGGCTTGGGACGGCGCGGCTCCTGTGACGACTGCGACTTCTGAGATGTATGTGGCTTTCGTGAACTCTGTTGCGAGTCTTGCGAGTCGGATGTGTTTTTCGTGTTCGACATGGCCACCTCCCCCTCCGTGTGGCCGCATGTGTGTTCGCCAAACCTCTCCGGGTTGCGCGGCCCGCTCAGCCGTGCAGGGCGTTCAGCCGGCGCCGGGCGGGGGCCAGGGCCCGGGTGCGGTGCGTGAGCCCGGCCCAGGGCCGCGTGCGGGCCTGTTCGACGGCATCGGCGATCGTCCAGCGGCGGGCGTGCAGCGCGGGGTCGTCCAGCTGGTCCCAGGAGATGGGCGAGGCCACGGGCGCGCCGGGGCGGGGGCGCACGGTGAAGGGGGCGACCGCGGTCTGGGCGTAGGCGTTGCGCTGGATGTCGAGGTAGAGACGGTCACCGCGGTCCTTCTTGCGGGCGGCGGTGGTGAGCCGGTCGGGGTGGGCCGCGGCCAGGACGTCGGCGACGGCCCGTGCGAAGTCGCGTACGTCGTCGAAGTCCTGGCGGCCGTCCAGCGGGACCACGACTTGCAGGCCCCGGGAGCCGGTGGTCATGAGCGCCGAGGACAGTCTCAGCTCGTCCAGCAGTTCCCCCAGCAGCCGGGCCGCCGCCCGGACCGCCTCGAAGTCGTCGCCGGCCGGGTCGAGGTCGAAGACCATCCGGTCCGGCCGGTTCACGTGCCCGGTCCGGGACAGCCAGCGGTGCAGGGTGAGGGCGGCCTGGTCGGCGAGGTAGACGAGGGTGGCGGAGTCGTCGCAGACGGTGTGGCAGACCGTGCCGCCCTCCTTGCCCACCTCGACGCGGCCGATCCACTCCGGGTAGTGCTCCGGGGTGTTCTTCTGCATGAACCGGGGCCCGTCGATCCCGTCCGGGTGCCGCTCCAGCATCAGGGGGCGGCCCCGCAGGTGGGGCAGCATGAACGGGGCGACGGCACGGTGGTAGTCGACGAGGTCGCCCTTGGTGTACTCCCCGGCGCCGCCGTCACCGGCCGGGAACAGCACCTTGTCCGGCCGGTGGACCTCCACCGTGTGCCGTCCGGCCCGCACGGCCCGGGAGCCGCCGTCGCCGGCCCGGCGGCTCCCGCTCCCGCTTGCGCTTGCGCTTGCGCTTGCGCTTGCGCTTGCGCTTGCGCTCACGAAACGATCGCCTGCTCCACGAGCATCCGTGCGGCCGCCTCGATGGACTCGGCGTCGATCCCGGCGGCGCGCAGTTCCTCCGCCGGGGTCGCGGATCCCGGCATCGTCGTGACCGCGAGCCGCACCAGCCGGGGCACGGGCCGTCCGTCCGAGAACGCGTCCAGGACGGCGTCGCCGATGCCGCCCTCCCGGCGGTGGTCCTCCACGGTCACCAGGCAGCCGGTCTCCTCGGCGGCCGCGCGCAGGGCGGCCCGGTCCACGGGCTTGACCGAGTACAGGTCGATCACCCGGACCGGGATGCCGTCCGCCGCGAGGGCGTCGGCGGCGGCGAGCGCCTCGTGCAGGGTGACGCCGGCCGCGACGACGGTGAGCCGGTCGGCGTCGGAGGAACGCAGCACCTTGCTGCCGCCGACGGGGAACTCCTCGTCGGGACCGTAGATCACCTTGCTCTCGCCCCGCGAGGTGCGCAGGTAGCGGATGCCCTCCAGGCCGGCCATCTCGGCGACGAGGCGCGCGGCCTGGTTGGCGTCGCACGGGTACAGGACGGTCGAGCCGTGGATGGCCCGCATCATCGCGAGGTCCTCAAGGCCCATCTGGCTGGGCCCGTCCTGGCCGATGGCGACGCCCGCGTGGGAGCCGACGAGGTTGATGCCGGAGCCGCTGATCGAGGCCATGCGCACGAAGTCGTGGGCGCGGGTCAGGAACGCGGCGAACGTGGTGGCGAACGGCACCCAGCCGCGTGCCGCCATGCCCACCGCGGCAGCGACCATCTGCTGCTCGGCGATGTAGCACTCGAAGTAGCGCTCGGGGTGTTCCTTGGCGAAGAACTCGGCCCGCGTGGAGTCGCCGACCTCGCCGTCGAGGGCGACGACGTCGCCGCGCGCGGTGCCGAGCGCGGCGAGCGCCTCGCCGAACGCGTTACGGGTGGCGACCTCGTCGTCCTGGTCGTAGCGGGGCAGCTCGGTCTGCCCGGTGCCCGTCGGGCGCAGCGCCCGGGCGTCCTCGGGCGCGTGCACCCGCAGCCTGATGTCGCGGGGGCCGCCGAGTTCGGCCACGGCCTCCTCGGCCTCCGGCAGCGGCTTGCCGTGCTGTCCCTCGCGGTCCTCCACGGCCTCGACGCCCTTGCCCTTCAGGGTGCGGGCGATGATCGCGGTGGGCTGGCCCTTGGTGGACAGGGCCTCGCCGTAGGCGCGGTCGATCGCGTCGACGTCGTGGCCGTCGACCTCGATCGTGTGCCACTCGAAGGCGCGGAACCGGCGTGCGTACGCGTCGAGGTCGTGGCCGTGCCGGGTCTGGCCGCGCTGGCCGAGCCGGTTGACGTCGACGATCACGGTGAGGTTGTCGAGGTGCTCGTACCCGGCGTGCTCGGCGGCCTCCCAGATCGATCCCTCGGCCAGCTCGCTGTCGCCGCACAGCACCCACACGCGGTAGTCGGCGTGGTCGAGCCGTTTGCCGGACAGCGCGATGCCGACGCCCACGGGCAGGCCCTGGCCGAGCGAACCGGTGGCCGTCTCGACCCACGGCAGCCGCTGCGGCGTGGGGTGCCCCTCCAGGCGGCTGCCCAGCTTGCGGAAGGTGAGCAGTTCCTCGTCGTCGATGGCGCCGGCCGCCTTGAAGGCGGAGTAGAGCAGGGGCGAGGCGTGTCCCTTGGAGAGCACGAAGCGGTCGTTGCCGGGGTGGGCGGGGCGCTCGAAGTCGTAGCGGAGGTGGTTGGCCAGCAGTACGGCCACCAGGTCCGCGGCGGACATCGACGACGTCGGGTGCCCGGAGCCCGCGGCGGCGGACGCCCGTACGCTGTCGACGCGCAACTGCTGTCCGAGGTCGACGAGTTCACCGGTGTTCATGAGTCTCCTTCCGCGGCACGGCCGTCGGTGCGTTTGACGGGGCCGGGGGCGATGTCGGGTCCGGGGGGCGGCTGGTTCGCCGGGGGTTCGGGACCGGGGTCGGTGGGCGGGCCCGCGGAGCGGCCGGGTCCGGACGCTGCCGTGGGCCGTTTGCCGGCGGAGCCCGCGCCGCCCGCGCGGGAGGCCTTGCCCGGCTTGCCGGAGCCTGCCCGGCCGCCGGGACGCGGTCCGGCGGCCTCGACGGCGCGGCGGGGCTTGCCGGACGCGCGGGGCGAGCCGGACTGCCCCCTCTTGGCGCGGTCGCCGCCGGGCTGGTTCCTGGCCGGTTCACCGCCGGGCTGGTTCTTGGCGGGCTCGCCGCCGGGCTGGTTCCTGGCCGGTTCACCGCCGGGGCGCGTCGTCGCGGGCTCGCCGCCCGGCTTGTCGCCGGCCTGTTCGGTGCCCTGGTTGTTCGGGTCGTCCTTGTCGTCCTTGTCGTCCTTGTCGTCCTTGTCGCTCTTGTTGCTCTTGTTGCTCTTGCCGTCCGTGGCGGTCTTGTCGTCCCTGGTCTTCTCGCCGGCCCCGCTCCCGGTGTCCGTCCCGGTCCGCTCCGGACGCCCCGGTACCCGCGCGACCTCGGGCGAGGACGACTCCAGCGGTACGGACCAGGACCGTACGAGGCCGAGCTGTACGGCCTGGCGGGGCAGCACCGCGTCGAGCAGCCAGTCGGCGGCGACCCTCACGCGGTTGCCCGGCATCGCGGCGAGGTGGTAGCCGCGGGTGACCGCGCCCGCCGCCGGGCCGGACATCGACACGCCGAGCGGGTTGGCGGCGGCCTTGGCGCCGCCGAGGTCCACGACGAACCCCATGTCACGGTGGCGGTAGGCCCGGCGCTGCCCCCTGCCGAGCGACGCGGCGACGTTCTGTGCGCAGACCTTGCCGTGTCGCCAGGCGTGCTGGGCGGTCATCGGCGTGTACTGGCCCGGCTGGTTCAGGTCGGGCACCGCGGCCACGTCACCGCAGGCGAACAGCTCGGGCCGGCCGGGCACCTGGAGGTGGGGGTCGACCAGCAGCCTGCCGCGTTCCATGGGCAGCCCCAGGGACTCCACCAGCGGGTCGGGCCGCACGCCCACGCACCACACCAGGGTGCGGGTGTCGACACTCGACCCGTCGGTCAGCACCACCCCGTCGTGCGTGGCCTCCTTCACGGAGGTCCCCATCCGCACGTCGACGCCCCGTTGCCGCAGGACCCGCTCGGCGGTGCGGGAGAGCCGTTCGTCCATCTCGGGCATGACCCTGGGCGCCACGTCCAGCAGCATCCAGCGGGGCCGCATGCCGGTGCGCATCGGGTGCTTGCGGACCTGGGCGTCGGTGTACATCGCGCCGTGCGCGGCGACCTCGGTGCCGGTGTATCCCGCGCCGACCACGACGAACGTGCACCGCGCCGCGCACTCCGCCCGGTCGTCGGAGGCCGCGGCCAGTTCCACCTGCCGGGTCACGTGGTCGCGCAGGTAGAGCGCCTCCGGCAGCCCGCGGAAGCCGTGCGCGTGCTCGGCGACGCCGGGGATGGGCAGCAGCTTGTTGACGCTGCCCGCGGCGAGCACCAGCCGGTCGTAGGGCAGGGTGCCCTCCTCGCCCTCCGGGCCGGTGTAGTGCACGGTGTGCCCGTCCAGGTCGATGCCGTCGGCCTCGCCGAGCACCAGCCGTACGTGCGGCAGGGTGCCGGACAGGGACACGCTGACCCGGCGCGGTTCCAGGATTCCGGCGGCGACCTGGGGCAGCAGGGGCAGGTAGAGGAAGTAGTCGGTCGGGTTGAGCAGGGTGATGTCGGCCTGGTGCCGGGTGAGCCGGGACAGGGTGCGGGCCGTCCGGTACCCGGCGAAGCCGGCACCGACGATCACGATGCGGGGTCGGCTCACGGTTCGCCTCCGGGCTGTCGCGTACCTCGTGAGCCTTCCGCGTCCCCTCGGCCGGGGCGCCCAAACGTCCACGGGAAAGCCGCGGCCCGTGGGCCCGAAGCCGCCGCGCCGCCGGTTTCCGGTCCGGCGCCCGGGTACCCGGCTCCGGACCCACCCGCTCCCTTGTCCGGAGGCACCCCCTCATGCCCGAGTACGGCTATTTCCTCTCGTGCGAGCAGTACGGTCCCGCGGAGCTCATCGAGCAGGCGCGGATGGCCGAGCAGGCCGGGTTCCAGGCGCTGTGGATCTCCGACCACTACCACCCCTGGAACGGCGAACAGGGCCAGAGCCCGTTCGTGTGGTTGGTGATCGGCGCCCTGTCCGACGCGGTGTCGCTGCCGGTTCAGACGGCGGTTACCTGCCCGACGGTGCGCATCCACCCGGCGGTGGTGGCCCAGGCCGCCGCGACCAGCGCGGTGATGACGGACGGCCGCTTTCGGCTGGGCGTCGGCACCGGCGAGGCGCTGAACGAGCACATCTTCGGCGACGCCTGGCCCGCCGCGCACATACGTCTGGAGATGCTCGAGGAGGCCGTCCTGATCATCCGCCGGCTGCTCTCCGGCGAGGAAGTCAACCACCACGGCGCCCACTACACGGTGGAGAACGCCCGTCTGTACACGGTGCCGGACGAGCCGGTCCCCATCGACATCTCGGGTTTCGGTCCGTCGGCGACGAAGCTGGCGGCACGGGTCGGCGACGGGTACATCACGATGATGCCGGACGCCTCGATGGTGGAGCAGTACCGCAAGGGCGGGGGCGGCGGAAAGCTGGTCAGCGGGGGCACCAAGGTCTGCTACGACACCGACGGGGACGCGGCCGTACGCACGGTGCACCGGCTGTGGGCCAACGAGCAGCTGCCCGGCGAGCTGGGCCAGGTGCTGCCCTCGCCCAAGCACTTCGACCAGGCGCAGACCCTGGTCACCGAGGACATGGTCCGCGACAACCGGGTGTGCGGCGACGACGTGGACGAGCACGTCGCGGAGCTGAAGCAGTTCGCCGACGCCGGCTTCGACCGCGTCTACGTCAACCAGATCGGCCCGGACCTGCGCGGCTTCTTCGACCTCTACCGCACCAAGGTGCTTCCCCAGCTCCAGCAGAGCGCCTGACGCGCGTCATGGCCGGGGCACCTCACCGGCGCGGACAGGGGTACGCCCCGCACGAATGCCTTTCCGTGCGGGGCGTACCCCTGTCCGCGGCCGGTCAGCCGCGCTCGCGCCTTGCCTCGGGGTCGATGTCGTCCTGGCGCGGGGCCGCCGGCCCGGTGCCGCCCGGTGCGGGTGTGCCCGCGCCCGGGGCGCCGGTCGCCGCGCCCGCACCGCCGGGGGCGACGGGCGGCATCGGCGGGTAGGGCATGCCGAGTCCGCTCGGGGGCGCGCCGGGCGCGCCCCCGCCGACGACGTGTTCGGGAGCGGCGCCGTGGGCGGAGCCCGGTCCGGAGGCGTGCGGCCGGGCCGCACCGCGCAGCAGATACGCCGCGACGCCCAGGAGGGCGGCCGTGATCAGCGCGGCGGCCCAGCCGGGCAGTACGACGGCGAGCGCCAGGCCCACGGCGAGCGCGACGGCGGCGCCCGCGTACAGGGCGGCGGTGCCGGACGCGGCGTACAGCGTGGCCTTGCGGCGCTGCCTGCGGGTCTGTTCGCGCAGTTCGTCGCGCACGGTCTCGCGTGCCACCTGCGCCAGCTCGTCGACCAGTTGCCTGTCCAGGTGTTCCAAGTGATCCATGCGTTCCATGTGTTGCGGGTACCCGCGGGCCCGGCTTCCATGGCCGGACGGGGGGTGATCGGCCGGTGCACGCAACTAGGCTCCTCCGTATGGACATTCTGGGAGCCACACTGCGCATCTACGTCGACGACCTGGACAAGGCGATCCCCTTCTACGAGGGCCTGGCCGGCGGCGAGGCCCTCCGCTTCGAACGCGGTGGCGTCGAAGTCGCCGCCGTCGGCTGCTTCCTGCTGATGAGCGGGCCCGAGTCCCAAATCGAGGTGTTGCGCAAGGTGACCGCGACGATCGCAGTGACGGACGTCGAGGAGACCCGGCGCGTGCTCGGTTCACTGGGCGCGGACATCATCGCCGGCCCGGTCGCGACGCCCGTCGGCCGCAACCTGATCGCCCGGCACCCGGACGGGGCGATCTACGAGTACGTGGACCGGCGGCAGCAGTAGACCGGCGGGCTCCGGTCGGGGTGGGCCGGGGCTCACCCCGCGTCCGGCCGCATCCGGAAGTCGTGGCGGGCCGGGAGGGGTGCGTCGTCCAGCCGCGCCCACAGCAGGCCGATGCTCTCGGCGCCCTCCCTCAGGTCGGCGACCTCGAACCCCTCGTCGAAGACGGCCCGCGCCTCCTCGCGCCGGCCCTCGGCGGCCAACAGCTCCGCCTCGATCAGGCGGAAACGGCCCCGGGCCCGCGTCGCCGGATCCAGCCGCTCCCATACGGCCCGGGCGTCCGCGGTGCGCCCGACCGCGAGCAGCGCCCCGATCGCCTCCCGGCCGAGCGCGGCGGCGACGGCCGACCACCCTCCGGTCCCGTCCGCCCCGTCGGTCCGGCGTGCGCACAGGTCGTCGAAGGCCTCCGCGTAGCGGTCGGCGGCACGCTCGTGGTGGCCGTCCTCCTGATCGGCGACGGCGAGGCAGCGCAGCAGCGGCCAGCGGCCGGCGCCGGACTCGGCGTTCTGGGCGGTCCTGGCGTTCGCGGGATTCCCGAGGCTCTGCAGGCCGCGCTCCCAGCTGCGTACCGCCTGGGCGCGGTCGTCGCCGTGCCACTGGGCGACGCCGAGGTGGTACTCGGCGAGGGGGGTGGCGGCCGTGGTCTCCAGCATGTCCCGCCAGGGCCGGGCGACCAGCGTCCCGCCGGGCGGCTCGTGGTGCTCGGGCCCGGGCAGCGAACCGGCGCGCAGCAGGTGCAGCCAGGGCTCCTGTTCCGCGCCGAGGGTGTCCTCGCCGAAGGGGGTGCCGGGCAGTTTCCAGCCGGCCCGCAGTACTTCCAGCGCTCCCCAGCCGGAGCCGGTGGCCAGTCGCTCGCCGGGCTCGGTGTCGGCGTGCGGCAGCCAGGCGTCGTACGCGGCGTCGACTCCGGCCCGGGGCAGGGCGGCCTCCAGCCGGGCCTCGGCTCCGCGCAGCACGGTGTGCCAGTCTCCGTCGGGCGAGGCGTCGAGCGGACCGTACGCCTCCAGCCAGGACACCTCGCTCTCCGCCTCCAGCTTGACGTGTTCGAGCTGGGTGCGCACGAGCCCCGCCTGGATCTCGCAGTAGCCGCCGCTGCCGGGCTCGGTGAGCCATTCCTGCCAGCGCCGTCCGCCGGGCCCGGTGCCCCACACGAACAGCTTGCGGCCGCGCAGCACGTCGGTCGAGGTCTGCACCAGCCCGTGTCCGTGCTCGTCGAGTGCGGCGATCCAGCGGCGCCGGCCGTCCGGCACCTCGTAGAAGTAGTCGGCGGCGTAGGTGCTGTTCGGCGGGTACGTCCGGTCGACGCCGTCGTACTCCGGGACGGGCACGCGGCGCAGCCGGCGCTCGTAACCGAAGTGCCAGGCCTCGTCGGCGGGGGCCAGGACGCGGCGGTCCTCGGGGACGGCGATGTTGGACCACCAGTAGGTGGGCGCCGGGCGTTCGTGCGGGTTGCGGATGCGGGCGCCGACGTAGAGGAAGTCCGAGCCGTCCGGCAGCCACAGGTCGACCTGGAAGGGCAGGTCGCGCAGCCGCTCCCACTCCCAGAGGCGCAGCATCTCGCCGCCGTCGGGGGCGGGGACGCGGGCGGCGTGCACGGGTGAGCAGGACAGGGTGGTGTGGCCGGTGGCGCCGATGTTCCATTCGATGCCGCCGGAGAACCAGGCGCCGTTGAGGGCGAAGTTGGCGGGCTGGAGGACGGGGTTGACGTAGAGGAGTTCGCGGTCGGTCGGCTTGTGGCGGAGGGAGGCGATGCGGCCGCCGAGGGCCGGCAGGACGGTGGCCCGCAGCCGGTCGTTCTCGATGACGAGCGCGTCCAGCCCGCTCGGTTCACGTCCGCGTCCGTAGCCGTCCCGGACCTGCACGGGCAGCAGGCTGCGCAGGGGCGCGTAGTCGACCTGGCGGGCCATGTCACGCGGCAGGTCCGCCCGGTCCCGGTCGTCGATGCGGTGCGCCTCGTCCAGGGGGCGCAGCGGCGGCAGGGGGTTGTCCGGACCCAGCGGCGCGGCGGGCAGGGTCAGTACCTCACGTCGGATCGTCGTCACGGTTCCCCATGGAAGCCGTTCGTCGGCGCGGTGAACAGGGGCTCCGTCGGCCGGGCCGGGGCGACGTGGCTCACGTTTAATCCGCTGGGGCGCGGTGCGGGCGTGGGCTTAGGGTCGGGCGGTCGGCGTACGCATGCGAAGGAGAGCGGCACGTGAGTGAGCAGCCCGTGGCTGAGCAGCACACCTACCGGGTGATCGTCCGGGGGACCTGGGACGGTCTGACCGAGGACGGCCGTGCCCGGCTGCTGGCCGAGGCGGACGAACACGGGCTGGCGAGCATGCGGTTCACCGAGGAGGGATCGCTGTCGTACGAGCCCGCTCCCCTGAAGCACTTCTCGATGCGTTACGTGGTGGTGTCGGACGCGGCGGACGGCGAGGAGATGGCGGGCGCGATCGCGGAGGACCGGGCGGAGGGAACGCTGCGCGCTCTCGGCCACGGGTTCCGCGATCTGCGGTCCACGGTGACGGACCTGGACACGATGAAGATCAACCGGAAGTCACGGACTCGGCGGTGATCGCCCAGCGCTGGTGGTCGCGCCAGGCGCCGTCGATGTAGAGCATCCTCGGCGAGAAGCCCTCCAGGTGGAAGCCGCAGGCGCGGGCCAGCGCGATCGAGGCGGCGTTGCCCGGCTGGACGTTGATTTCCAGCCGGTGCAGCCGCATCGGTCCGAACGCGTACCGCACCACGAGGTCCAGCCCTTCGCGCATCAGCCCGCGGCCCGCCGCGTGCGCGAAGACGCCGTAGCCGAGGGCGCCGCTGAGGAAGCCGCCCTCGACGATGTTGTTGATGTTCACGAACCCGGCGATGGAGCCGTCGGCCGCGCCCCCGGCGGCCGCGTCCGGGTCCTTCTCGCACACCAGGAACCCGGCCTTGGTGCGGTCCTCGATCAGCCGGCCCGCGTAGGCCTCGTACGCCTGGGCGCTGTCCGGCGGGAAGAGCCAGGGGTGGTGCAGGTCCTTGCTCTCCCGGGCCCGGGCGGTGAACTCGGCACCGTCCGCGTGGGTGAAGTACCTGATGCCCACGCGCGGGCCCTCGGCGAGGTGACGGGACGAGGTGTGCGGCATGGGATCAGCCTACGACGGCCGGCGCAGCGCGGGCCGGTCGAGGGTCAAGGTGCCCGTGTCCGCGTCGAGTTCCGCCGGTACGCCGAACGGGACGGTCAGCGCGCTTTCGCGGTGCCCGAACCCGAAGTTCTCGACGACCGGCACGCCGAGGCCGCCGAGCCGGTCGGCCAGCAGGGGCCGCAGCCGCTCGTAGGGGCCGCACTGCTCCCAGGAACCGAGCAGCACGCCGGCGACCCCGTCGAGCCAGCCGGCGCGCAGCAACTGGGTGAGGTAGCGGTCGACGCGGTACGTCTCCTCCCCCACGTCCTCCAGGCACAGCAGCCCGCCGCGCGCGGAGGGCCGGGCGTGCGGGGTGCCCAGCTCGGCGGCGAGCAGGGCGAGGCAGCCGCCGAGGGTGACGCCGCGGGCCCGGCCGGGCACCAGCGGCGTACCGCCGGAGGCGATCACGCGGACCGTCTCGGGGGCGAACAGGGTGGCCCTCAGGTGTTCCTGCGCCCGGGTGTTCTTGACGAAGTCGATCCCGGCCGCCATCGGGCCGTGCAGGGTGGCCAGGCCCAGCCGGACCGCGAACGCCTCGTGCAGCACGGTGATGTCGCTGAAGCCGACGAACACCTTCGGCCCGGCCGCGCGCATCGCCTCCCAGTCGAGCAGGTCGGCCATGCGTTGTGCGCCGTAGCCGCCGCGGGCGCACAGCACCGCGTCCACGGACGGGTCGCACCAGGCGGCCTGGAGGTCGGCGGCCCGGTCGGCGTCGGTGCCCGCGAGGTAGTCGAAGGTGCCGTGCCGGTCCAGCACGTGGGGTGCCACGACCGGGTCGAGGTCCCAGCCTCTGAGCACGTCCAGGCCGGCCTGGAGCCGCTCCTCGGGCACCGGCCCGCTGGGGGCGACGACGGCCACCCGGGCGCCGGGGGCCAGCCGGGCCGGCCGGACCAGCTCTCCCACCTGGCTCATCGGGTCAGCTCCAGGGCCGGCACGCCGGGCGGGGTCAGCCCGAAGACCTGGGCGTAGAGGGAGAGTTCGGCCTCCAGGGCGCGCACCATGGTCTCCGCCCGGCGGAATCCGTGCCCTTCGCCCTCGAAGGTGAGATAGGCGTGCGGCACTTGGCGGCCCGCCATGCGTTCGAGGAACCGCTCGCACTGCACGGGCGGGCAGATCACGTCGTCGAGTCCCTGGAGCAGCAGGAACGGGGCGGTGACGCTCTCCGCGTGCTCGGCGGGCGACCGCTCCCGGTAGCGGTCGGGAACCTCGGCGTACGGACCGATCAGGCTCTCCAGGTACTGCGACTCGAAGTCGTGGGTCTCCCCGGTGCCCCAGCCGGTGAGGTCGAGGATCGGGTAGATGATCGTGCCGCAGGCGTAGACGTCGGTGGTGGCCAGCGACGCCGCGGACGTCCAGCCGCCCGCGCTGCCGCCGCGCACGGCGAGCCGCCGCGGGTCCGCGGTGCCCTCCTCGGCGAGGGTGACGGCCACCGCCGCGCAGTCCTCGACGTCGACGACGCCCCACTGCTCGCGCAGCCGGTTGCGGTACTCCCGGCCGTGCCCGCTGGAGCCCCCGTAGTTGACCTCGGCGACGCCGATGCCGCGGGAGGTGAAGTAGGTGATCTCCAGGTCGAGGACGAGCGGGGAGCGGCTGGTGGGGCCGCCGTGCGCCCAGATGACGTACGGCGGCAGCTCGCCGTCCGGGGCGCGGCAGCCGGGGTTGTGCGGCGGGTGGATGTGGGCGTGGACCTCGCGTCCGTCCGGACCCCGGAAGGTGCGGATCCGCGGTTTCGGGTAGTAGGCCGGGTCGGTGGCGTCCTCGTGCGGGGCGCCGATCACGCGGGCGCGGCCGGTGCGGGCGTCCAGCTCGACGACCTCGTAGCCGCTGTACGGGCTCGCGCCGACGCCGACGACTCTCTCTCCGTGCGCCGCGAGCGCGGGCGCGAACTCGGTCCACGGTCCGGCCGCGTCGACGACCTCGCCGGTCTCGGGGTCGAGTATGCCGAGGACGGCGGCGCCCCGGCCGTGCAGGACCGCGATCAGGCCGCTGTCCAGGGGGGCGAACCAGCGCTGTCCGAGCCTCCACAGCGGCCCGCCGAACTCCTCCTCGCGGGCGCACAGGGGCTGCCCGTCGCGGTACAGGTTCCACCAGCCGGTGCGGTCGGAGGCGTACAGCAGGGTGCCGTCCGGGGCCCAGTCGACCTGGGCGATCGACTCCTCGGGCCCGCCCGCCACGGTCCGGGCGTCCCGGAAGGTGCCCTCGGGGCCGACCTCGGCGACGACGAGTTCGGTGCCGTCCCAGGGCATGCGCGGGTGGTCCCAGGCGAGCCAGGCGGCGCGGTGCCCGTCGGGCGAGAGGCGGGGTCCGGTGACGAAGCGGTGCCGCTCGGGGGTGAGTTCGCGCACGGCGCCCCGGTCGTCGGCCGCGGAGCCGTCCAGCGGCACCGCCACCGGCACGCGGCGCAGGTCGGTGGGGCCCTCGCCGGTGAACTCCTCGAGGACGCACCACACTTCGCCGCGCTCGGGGCGCGGGTCCGGTTCGACCCAGCGCAGGCCGCCGCCCACCGTGGACAGCGGGGTCAGCGGACGCGGTTCGCCGCCGCCCGGCGTGAAGGCGTACAGCCGCTGGTCGGCGAAGTCGGCGAAGACGACGAGCGGGCCGGTGTCGGTCGCGACCGCGGCCCACGGCCGGCCGCCGTACTCGATGACGCGGCTGCGCACGTTCCACGGCGCGGGCAGCACCGGCTCCTCGGTGCCGTCGGCGTGGCGCCGCACCAGGGTGCGGCGCCCGCCCTCGGTGGGCCGGGGCGCGGTCCACCACACCTCGTCACCGACGAAGCCGACGTCGTCGGGCCGTCCGTCGTGCGCGGCGGCGAGGGCCGCGTCGACGGGCGAGGGCCACGATCCGTACGAAAGAGTCGGCACTGACTCCTCCACTCCCACTTCTCCTCCAGCTCCATGCTTGTCCGGGCGGTTCCCGGTTCCGGGGCCCGGGTTCCGGATCCCGGGTTGCGGGGCCCGCGTACCGGTCCCCGGGTCTTTACGCCGTGCGCAGGAAACGGTCCAGGACACGGACTCCGAAGTGCAGCGCCTCGACGGGGACCCGTTCGTCCACGCCGTGGAAGAGGGCCTGGTAGTCGAAGCCCTCGGGCAGCTTCAGCGGCGCGAAGCCGTACCCGGTGATGCCGAGCCGCGAGAACTGCTTGGCGTCCGTGCCGCCTGACATGCAGTACGGCACGACGTGCCCCTCGGGCGCGAACTCCTCCACGGCCGCGCGCATCCGTGCGTACGTCGGCGAGTCCACCGGCGCCTGGAGCGCCACCTCGCGGTGGGCGAACTCCCAGTCCACGTCCGGCCCGGTGAGCCGGTCGAGGGTGTCGCGGAACTCGTCCTCGCCACCGTGCAGGAACCGCCCGTCGACGTGGGCGACGGCCTCGCCGGGGATGACGTTGACCTTGTACCCGGCGTCGAGCATGGTCGGGTTGCCGCTGTTGCGGACGGTGGCCTCGACCAGCTTGGCGGCGGGGCCGAGCTTGTCCAGCAGCGCGTCGACGTCGCTCAGGTCGGCCTCGATGCCGTAGACGGCGGCGATCTCGGTGAGGGCGGCGCGCACGGTCGGGGTCAGGCGCAGTGGCCACTGGTGGTCGCCGATGCGGGTGACGGCTGCGGCGAGCCGGGTGACCGCGTTCTCCCGGTTCACCTTCGATCCGTGCCCTGCCCGCCCGCGCGCGGTGAGCTTGAGCCAGCCCGTACCGCGCTCACCGGCGGCGATGGGATAGAACTGCCGCCCGGCCCCGTCGTGGAAGGTGAACGCCCCGGACTCGCTCACGCCCTCGGTGCAGCCCTCGAACAGGGCGGCGTGCCGGTCGGCGAGGAAGCCGGAGCCGTCCTCGGCGCTGGCCTCCTCGTCCGCGGTGAAGGCGATCACCACGTCCCGCCGGGGCCGTATGCCCTGCCGGGCCCAGTCGCGGACGACCGCGAGGATCATCGCGTCCATGTTCTTCATGTCGACCGCACCGCGCCCCCAGACGACGCCGTCGCGGATCTCCCCGGAGAACGGGTGCACGCTCCAGTCGGCGGGCTCGGCGGGCACCACGTCCAGGTGACCGTGGACCAGCAGCGCGCCGGCCGACGGGTCGGTGCCCTCGATGCGGGCCACGACGTTGGCGCGGCCCTCGGTCCGCTCCAGGAGCGTGGGCTCGATCCCGGCCTCGGCGAGCCGCGCGGCGGCGTACTCGGCGGCGGGCCGCTCCCGGCAGTCGCCGCCGCCCCGGTTGGTGGTGTCGATGCGGATCAGCTCGGAGGTGAACCGGACGACCTCGTCCAGCGCCTGCTCGCCGGTGTCGGGTCCGGTGCCCGGGTGCTCAGCCATACTGCTCCTCCACCGCTGCCGAGACGATCGTCGTGACCGCCTTGAACGTCCGGATGGCCTCGAACATCGTGTCGTGGGTGTACGCCACCTTGCGCTCCCCGACCTGCGCCACCCCGGGCACCACGGTCGAGGCCGCCGCGAGGTGCTCGGCGTCGAACTCCAGGGCGAGGGTGAACGGCCCGCCGGTCACCGGTTCGTGGCGCACCGCGAGCGTCGCCGCCTCCTTGGCTGCGGCGCGGATGTCGGCGGCGGTCCTGGCCGGCGTACGGCACACGGCCGCGTACCGCGACACGTGGTCCTTGACCGCGACCTTCCGCGCCTCCGGCGCGTACCCGAGCGCGTCCTCGCAGGCCACGTCGTCGCCGGTGACCAGCACCACCGGCACGCCGTACTCGGCGACCACGTGCGCGTTCAGCAGACCCTCGCTGGCCCGTACGTCGTTGAGCCAGACGCCGGTGAGCTGGTTGGCGAGGTAGGTGTGCGCGAGGACGCCCTCCATGCCGGCGCCCGCGTGGTAGCCGACGAACGCGATGCCGTCCACGTCCCCGTGCTGGACGCCCTCCACCATGGACAGCGCCTTGTGGCGCCCGGTGAGCATCTGCGTGCGCTCGTCGAGCCGCTCCAGGAGCAGGTTGCGCATGGTCCAGTGCGCCTCGTTGACCAGTACCCCGTCGGCACCTCCGTCGAAGAATCCCTGCACGGCCGCGTTCACGTCCGAGGTGAACATCGACCGGCACCGCTCCCACTGCGGCGTCCCGGGCAGCACGTCGGCCGGCCAGGTGACACCGGTGGCGCCTTCCATGTCGGCGCTGATGAGGATCTTCATGTGGCGTCACGTTACGCGGTCCCGCCGAGCCTCAGCCAGGCCTGTGGATAACTCTCACCGGTCCAGACCAATAACCGGTCGGCCCTGGTCAGACCCCACCTCACGCGCTCCGGCTGGCCACCACCCACGTCGACGGCAGCTCGATGCGGGTGCCGTCCGGCGTGTACTCCGTGGTGACCAGCGGAAGTTCCCCGCCGGCCAGGACGGTGAGTCCGGCCGCGCGGAGGTACTCGGGCACCGCTTCGTCGGGGACGGCCGCGGGGGTCAGCCCGTGGCGTAGCACGGGGGCGAGTTTGGCGGGTGGGCCGGCGGGGCCCTGGGCCAGGCCCGTCAGGACGCTCTTGGCCGCCTGGGCGGGCTCCACCAGGAAGGCGCGGCCGCGTGCGCCGAGGAGCGCGGCGAGGGCGTCGGCCAGGGGCTGGCGGTCGTCGGGCTCGCACTGGTGCAGGACCCCGCGGACGTAGACGTTGGCGTCGCCCAGCTCCGCGTGCAGGGTCTCCGCCTCCGCCTTGTCGGCGGCGTCCAGCTGCCGGTACACGGCCAGCCCGGCCGGGTCGGCGTGGCGGGCGTGTTCGAGGGCGGCGGCGGACAGGTCGGCGCCGACGACGTGCGGGAAGCGCTCGGCGAGATAGCGGGTCTGGGTGCCGTTGCCGCAGCCCAGGTCGATCAGCGGCAGGCCGGGCTCGGTCAGGTGCGGTTCGAAGTGGGCCAGATGGCGACCGGCGGTCAGGGTCGGCTCCGCGTCCCAGAACACCGCCCCCCGGTTCTCGGGGGCCTCGCTCCAGAAGCCCTCCCAGGCGTCCCGGTACCGACTCGTCACGCTCATCCGCGTCTCCCCAGGTGCGACGACGTACGGCCCGCCGACGACGACGGGTCCGTACGGTGTATCGCGCCCGGCGCACGGCCACAAGCGCCCGGCGCATTCCTTCACGGGTCGTTCGCGCCGGCGGATACGGGCCCGCACGGCCCGCGTCCGGTAGATTGCGGCGGCCGGACAGAGGGTGAGGGGGCTCGTGGAACTCATGGGCGCCGGAAGGTACCGGGACATCGAGGTCGCGGACATGCCGCCGGCGGTGGCCGCCGTGCTGGGCGTGCTCCTCCTGGCGCTGTTCGCCGGCCTCATCCGGTACTTGACGAGGCTCGACCACACGAAGCTCAGGGACCCACGCGCCCGGGCCCGGGCCGAGCGGCGCGCGAAGAGCCTGCGCCGGCAGCGTGAGCTGCGCGCCCGACGCGAATCGCTGCAACGCAGGGCGGAACGGCGGCGGCGCGACGACTGACCGCCGTGCGGTGGGCCGGTGCTAGCGCCGCCGCGCGGGCAGTGTCAGTTCGAACCACACCGTCTTGCCCGCGTTGGTGCGGCTGGCGCCCCACTCGCGGGCCAGGGTGCTGACGACCCGCAGCCCGCGCCCGGTCTCGTCCTCGGGGCCCGCGCTCTTCAGGGCCGGCAGGTCGTGGTCGTCGTCGTCCACCTCGCACAGCAGCGTGTCGGCGCGCACCAGGCGCAGTTCGACGGGGCGGGCGCGGGAGTGGCGGACGGCGTTGGTGACGAGCTCGCTGACCATCAGCTCCGCCGGTCCGGCCAGCTTCGGCAGCCCCCAGTCGTGGAGTTGCTCGCGGACCGCCGCACGGGCGCGGCCCACCTCGGCCGGGTCGCGGGCGAGGCGCCACTCGGCGACGGCGTCGGGCTCGATGCCGGTCAGCCTGGCCATCAGCAGGGCGACGTCGTCCTTGCGGCCGCCTCGGATGCCCAGGGCGTGGATGATGGTGTCGCAGGCGTCGTCCATGGACGCGGCCGGGTGGGCGGCGGACTCACAGAGGGTGGCGAGGCCGACGCCGATGTCCTCGCCGCGCACCTCCACCAGGCCGTCGGTGCACATCACCAGCCGGTCGCCGGGCGCCACCGGCACGCGCACCGACTCGAAGGGCACCCCTCCCACGCCGATCGGCGCCCCCGTCGGCAGGTCGATCAGCTCGCTGGCGCCGTCCTCGGCACGGACCAGGACGGGCGGGATGTGGCCGGCGTTGGCGAGGTGCAGTTCACCGGCGACGGGGTCGTACACGGCGTACAGGCAGGTCGCGAGGTGGGTGTCGCCGAGCCGCTGGGCGAGGTCGTCGAGGTTGCGCAGGAGCTGGGCGGGCGGCAGGTCGAGGGCGGCCATGGTCTGGACGGCGGTGCGCAGTTGCCCCATCATCGCGGCGGAGCCCAGGCCGTGGCCCATGACGTCGCCGACGACGAGGGCGGTGCGGGCGCCGGGCAGCTTGACCGCGTCGAACCAGTCGCCGCCGACCCGGCCGAGCAGCGTGCCCGGCAGATAGCGGGTGGCGATGTCGCAGCCGGCCATGCGCGCGGGGATGTGCGGCAGCATGCTGTCCTGGAGCGTCTCGGCGACGTTCTCCTGGTGGGTGTACATGCGCGCGTTGTCCAGCACGAGCCCCGCGCGGGCGGCGAGTTCGGCGCCGGTGACGCGGTCCATGTCGTTGAAGACGGCCCGCTCGGGATGCCGGAGCAGGATCATGAAGCCGAGCACGACCTGGCGTGCCTTCAGCGGCACCAGCAGCATCGAGCGGCCCGTGATGAGCGGCCGGATGTCCCGCTTCTCGAACTGGGAGGCGATGGCGTGGCCCATCTCCTCGGTGATGCGGGGCACCAGGACCGGCTCACCGCTGGTCATGCACTGGAAGAAGGGGGTGTGCGCCGGGAAGGGCATCGCCTCGCCGACCGGTACGACGTCGTCCCAGCGGCCGGGTTCGTCGGTGTGCTCCAGGGCGACCCGGTGCCACATGGTGGTGGTGTCCGGCACTCCGTCGGGGAAGCCCTCCCCCGCGACGACCTGTTCGCGCAGATAGGTGCCGGCGACGTCGGTGAAGCGCGGGACGACCGCCCGGCTGACCTCGACGACGGTCCGCGAGAGGTCCAGCGAGGTGCCGATCGCGCCGCTGACCTCGTTGAGGAACTCAAGGCGCTCGCGGACCGCCGCGTACTCCAGGTCCTCGGCCTCGTCCCGCAGTTCCTCCGGCACCGGTTCGCCGGCCGCCAGTGCGCGCGCGGCCCGCTCACGGCGCGCCCGGCGCTCGGCACGCCGGGGAACGCCCCAGTCGGGGGTGACGGGCACCCGGTCGTTCTGGCTGAACTCCAGGATCGGGTAGCCCAGTTCGAGGACCTGAGCGACGATCCGGGCGCTCTCGCCGACGCTCATGCTGGGCAGGATCTCGGGGAGGCGGCGGGCGAGTTCGTCGGCGCCGGGGAAGTCGGTGTGCAGGGCGAATCCGGGCGCGATCCGCTCGACGACGGCCGGCTCCACGCTCCCGTCGGCGTAGTCCCGCCGCAGCCCGTCCGCGCCGACGGCCAGCACGAGCAGCCGCTCCGGGCCGGGTCCCACCAGGGGGTACGCCCACCAGAGCACGTCGACGCGGTCGTCGGCCGGCACGGTCAGCCGGGCGCGGCCGGCCGCCGGGTAGGACGACCGCCCGTCGAGGGAGGACTCCAGGCCGGGCCCGAGGCCGTCGTCGTCGGTGTACGAGCCGTAGGCCGGGTCGTCGTCCACGGCGCCGCCCCCGGGGAGCACGCCCGAGACGGGCAGCAGGTCGGGGGCGGGCCGGCCGATCGCCTCTTCCTTGGGCAGCCCGAACAGCCGCCGTGCGCCTCGGCTCCAGTGGGAGACCAGCCCGTCGCGGTCGACCACGACGACGGCCAGCGGGACGCGGCCCGTCACGGGGTCGGCCGGCACGGTGTCGGGTCCGGCCGGGTGGCCGGGAGGTGTGTCCCGCTCGGTGCCATGGTCCATGGCGTCAGGCCCTCTCTGCCCACGGCTCCGCAAGATCTGTGTCGCCGTCACCACCGTACGGTGGTGGCCGGTGACCATGTGCGGCAACGGGGGAATTGGTGACGCTCGAACACACCGGCGCGCGCCCCCGCGCCGGTGGCCGGTCTCAGTCCTCGTGCCCGAGTTGCAGGTCGCGCTCGGTGCGGCCGCCGCCGGCCACCTGGAGCACGGTCGCGACGGGCGGGTATCCGGCCGCGATGACGGTGTACTCGCCGGACGACAGGTCGACGAACCGGAAGGTGCCGTCGGGCCCGGTGGTCAGGGTGTCCACCACGTTGCCCGCCGCGTCGAGCAGCGTGACGCGCGCGTCCTCGACGGCCCGTCCGCCACTGGCCCGCACGGTGCCGCGCAGCACGGCGCCGCCGGCCAGTTCGACGTCCTGGCGGGTCTCCCGGGCGGCCTGGACGCTGACCGGCAGTGCGGCCGGGCGGAAGGCGGGGGCACTGGCGGCGAGGGTGTACTCGCCGGCCACCAGCTCGGTGATGACGTAGCCGCCCTCGCGGCCGCTGCGGGTGGTGGAGACGACCTCGCCGTGGACGTTGGTGAGGGTGACGATCGCGTCGCGCACGGGGCTGCCGTCGGCGGTGAGCACGCTGCCGGCCAGGCGCCCGGCGCCGCCGAGGACCACGTCCAGTTCCACCGGGCGTTCGCCCACGGTCACGGAGACGGCCTGCGGCTGGTGGCCGCCGGCCGCGGCGATCAGGACGTACGCCCCGGAGCCGGGTGTGGCCAGCGCGTACCGCCCGTCGTCGCCGCTGGCTCCGCGGCCGATCTGCTGACCGCCGACGTCGATGAGAGTGAGCGCGGCGCGGGGCACGACGGTGCCGTCGGGGTGCTGCACCGTGCCGCAGACGGGGATGCCGCCGGCGTAGGGCGACCGGGCCGGCGGGACCTGGGCGGCCGGCTGCGCCTGTGGTGCGGTCTCCGGCTCGGTGACGGGGGCGTTGTGGGACACCAGGGGTTTCTCCTTGAGGAAGAGGGCGATGAGGAGCCCGAGGACGAGCACCGGCACCAGGTAGAGGAAGATCCGCGGCATGGCGTCGGCGTACGCCGCGATGTAGGCGTCGCGCAGTGCCGGGGGCAGGGAGTGGACGAGTTGTGGGGTGATGGCCTCGGCGTCGGGGAGCCCGCCCGCCGCGTCGGTGGGGATCCGGTCGGCCAGGGCGTCGGTGAGCCGGCCCGCGAAGAGGGTGCCGAAGACGGCCGCGCCGACGCTGCCGCCGATCTGCCGGAAGTAGTTGTTGGCGCTGGTGGCGGTGCCCAGGTCGGTGGGGCGTACGGAGTTCTGGACGGCGAGGACCAGGACGGGCATCACCATGCCGATGCCGGCACCGAGGACGGCCATCCAGATGCTGTAGTGCAGCCGGGGCGTGTCGGTGCCGAGGCGGGAGAGCAGCCACATGCCCACGACGGACAGCGCGCTGCCGAGGATCGGGTGGATCCGGTAGTGACCGGTGCGGCTGATGAGCTGTCCGGAGATGATCGAGGCGCCGACGACGCCGCCCATCATCGGCAGCATCAGCAGGCCGGACTCGGTGGCGCTGGCGCCGTCGACCATCTGGAGGAAGGTCGGCAGGTAGCTGGCGGCGCCGAACAGGGCGACGCCGATGACGAGGCCGACCAGAGCGGTGACGTTGAAGATGGAGTCCCGGAACAGGCGCAGCGGGATCAGCGGTTCCGGTGCGAAGCGCTCGGCGACCAGGAAGAGCAGGGCGCTGCCGACGGCTCCGGCGGCGAGACCGAGGATCGTCTTCGACCCCCACGCGTACTCGGTGCCGCCCCAGCTGGTGAGCAGCACCAGACAGGTGGAGGCGGCGGCGAGCAGCAGGGCGCCGAGGATGTCGAGGCGGGGTTTGACCCGCGGCCTGGGCAGCTTGAGGACGACGGCGACGACGGCCATGGTGACCAGCCCGAAGGGCACGTTGATGTAGAAGCACCAGCGCCAGGAGAGGTGGTCGGTGAAGTAGCCGCCCAGCAACGGGCCCGCAACCGAGGCGAGTCCGAAGGCGGCGCCGATCAGGCCCATGAAGCGGCCGCGCTCGCGGGGCGGCACGATGTCCGCGATGATCGCCTGCACGCCGATCATCAGGCCGCCGGCGCCGACGCCCTGGACCGCGCGGAAGGCGATCAGCTGGTCCATGCTCTGCGCGCGTCCGGCGAGCGCGGAGCCGACGACGAAGACGAGGATGGCGAACTGGAAGACGCCCTTGCGTCCGAAGAGGTCGCCGAGCTTGCCGTAGATCGGCAGGCCGATGGTCGAGGTGAGCAGGTACGCGGTGATCGCCCAGGACATCCGGTCCAGGCCGTGCAGCTCGCCGACGATCTTCGGCAGCGCCGTGGCGACGATCATCTGCTCCAGGGCAGCGAGCAGGAGCGCCAGCATCAGCCCGACGAAGACGAGCCGCACCCGGCGCGGGCTCAGTGCGGCGTCCGGCCCCGGGTCCGGCTCCCGCTCGGGTCCGGCGGCGGGCGGCTCGGGTGGCGCCTGGACCGCGACGGCCGGTCCGTCCTGCACCGGATCCTGCACCAGAGTGATCCCGCCCACGTACCGCTCCCCTCGTCACACCTGCTCACATTTGCCACCTGAGGCGACAACTGCGAACAAGTGCGACGAGTTACGGACGTACGACGGGTTCGCGCGGAGATCACTCGAACCGGTGAGGCGCCCAACGGACGCCGCGTGCTTGCCCTTTGGCTACTTCTCGACCTCGGCGGCGAGCTTGACGAGCATGGCGTCGTAGATCCGGCCGAGGCCCTTGGGCGCGAAGGTCTTCTCGAAGAAGCCGCCGACGCCGCCGGCACCCTGCCAGGTGGTGACCACGACGACCCGGGACCTGCCCTCGCCTGCGGGGGTGACCCGCCAGGTGGTGACCATGGAGGAGTTGCGGTCCTTCTCGACCAGCTCGCCGTCGGTCGGCTCGGTGACCTCCAGCAGGCAGTCCCGGATGCGCTTGCTGGTGGCCTGCAGCTTCCAGTGCACGAGGGTGCCCTCGCCGTCGCCGCCCTCACGGACCTCGTACTCGCTGAAGTGCTCGGGCAGCAGCTTCTCGCGGGTGCCGCTGTAGTCGGCGAGGGTGTCGAACACCGTCTCCGCGTCCGCTGCGACGATCCGCTCCGTCGTCGCCTCGACCTGCGCCATCGGGTTCCTCCAGGGCCTGGTTCTCGGGTTCGGGGCAAGCCAACCACCCCACCGCGCGGCCACCAAATCGGGGGGCGTGAAGCGGCCCCGCGCGACTCACCCGCACGATCAAGGGAACAAGTGTTCTATTGTGTCGGCCAGTGCTACCGAGGAGGCCGAAAATGCGCTGGGAGAACCTCACGGACTCCGACCACGCCCGGGCGGCGGACACCGCGCTGTTCGGCGCGGACGCCGTCGTCACCCGCACGTTCGACACGCCCGAGTTCAGAGGCGTCACCTTCCACGAGGTGCGGGCCCGCTCGATCCTGAACCGGGTGCCGGGGGCCTCGCGCATGCCGTTCGAGTGGACGGTGAACCCCTACCGGGGCTGCACGCACGCGTGCGTCTACTGTTTCGCGCGCAAGACGCACAGCTACCTGGACCTCGACACGGGGCTCGGTTTCGACTCTCAGATCGTCGTCAAGGTGAACGCGCCCGAGCTGCTGCGCCATCAGCTGGCCTCGCGCCGCTGGCAGGGCGAGCACGTCGCGATGGGCACCAACGTCGACTGCTACCAGCGCGCGGAGGGGCGCTACCGGCTGATGCCGGGCATCATCGAGGCCCTGACCGAGCGGGCGAACCCCTTCTCGATCCTCACCAAGGGCACGCTGATCCTGCGCGACCTGGACCTGCTGACGCGGGCGGCCCGGGTGACGGACGTCGGGATCTCGGTCTCGGTGGGCTTCACCGACGCGGAGCTGTGGCGCACCGTGGAGCCGGGCACCCCCGCCCCGGAGCGCCGCCTGGAGGTCGTACGGGCCCTCGGCGAGCGCGGCATCGGCTGCGGAGTGCTGATGGCGCCGGTCATCCCCTTCCTCGGCGACGAGCCGGCCCAGCTGAGGGCCACCGTGCGCGCCGTCGCCGCCGCCGGCGCCACCTCGGTGACGCCCCTGGTGCTGCATCTGCGCCCGGGCGCCCGCGAGTGGTTCATGGCCTGGCTCGGCCGGCACCACCCGCACCTGGTCCGCCGGTACGAGCGGCTGTACGCGGACGGTGCCTACGCCCCGAAGTGGTACCAGCGCCGGATCACGCGCCAGGTGCACGATCTGGCCCGCGAGTACGGCATCGGTCCCACGCGCGCGGGGACGCCCCGGCGGATCGCCGAGCAGGATCCCGCGCGGCCGGCCGGGGCCGCGACCACCGAGCCGGTCCAGCTCTCGCTCATCTGAGTGCATTGGAGGGCATCCTTCGGCCCAACCGGGTCAAGTATCGACAGCTCGCGTTCTTCCCGAGGCGCTCGCCGGGACGATGCGGCGAGGACCGCGACCGCGCGGACCGCAGCCTCTCCGTCCTGGGAGTCCTGGGAGAACGCCATGAGACAACGCGCAGCCGTGCTGTGCGGCGCCGCCGTCATCGCCGCCGGGACCGTCACGGCCGTCCCCGCCGGGGCCACCGCCCCGCGGCCCGCCCGCCCCGCGACCGCCGCACCCGCGACGGACCTGCACTGGAAGAAGTGCGCCACCGAGGACTACCCGACGCTCCAGTGCGCGTCCCTGAAGGTGCCGCTCGACCACGCGCGCCCGCACGGGAGGCAGATCACGCTGGCACTGTCCCGCGTCCCGCACACCGCCAGGACGTACCAGGGCCCCCTGCTGGTGAATCCCGGCGGCCCCGGCGGCAGCGGGCTGACCCTCGCCGGGTTCGTGGCGTCCTCCCTGCCCGCGAAGGTGGCCGCCCAGTACGACGTCGTCGGCTTCGACCCGCGCGGGGTGGGCAGGAGCAGTCCCGCGCTGGACTGCCTGCCGGGGCACTTCGACCCCGTGCGCCCCGACTCGCTGCCGGACACGCCGGACGTCGAGCGGGCCAACCTCACGCGCGCGAAGTCCTTCGCCGACGCCTGCGGCGACAAGTACGCGGACGTGCTGCCGTACATCGACACCGTGAGCGCCGCGCGGGACGTGGACGCGATCCGGGCGGCGCTCGGCACGGAGAAGCTCAACTACTTCGGCTACTCGTACGGCACCTACCTGGGCGCCGTCTATGCCAGGCTCTACCCGGACCGGGTGCGGCGGCTGGTCCTGGACTCGGTCGTCGGCCCCGGCGACGTCTGGTACGACGCCAACCTCGAGCAGGACCTCGCCTTCAACGACCGCCACCGGGCGTTCCTGGCCTGGATCGCCGGGCACGACGCGGCGTACGGGCTGGGCACCGACCCGGAGCGGGTCGAGACGGCGTGGTACGCCATGCGGGCGGCGCTCGCGGAGAAGCCCGCCGGAGGGAAGGTCGGCGCCTCCGAGCTGGAGGACACCTACATGCCCGGCGGGTACTACAACGGCTACTGGCCCTACCTGGCCGAGGCCTTCGCCGCGTACGTCAACGACGAGGACAGCGGCCCGCTGGTCGAGGCGTACGAGAACTTCGGCGCCCTGGACGCCTCCGGGGACAACGGGTACAGCGTCTACACCGCGGTGGAGTGCCGCGACGCGAGCTGGCCGCGCGACTGGGACGAGTGGCGCGACGACAGCTGGGACCTGTACGGGAAGGCGCCCTTCATGGTGTGGAACAACGCCTGGTACAACGCCCCGTGCGCGTTCTGGTCCGCGGAGTCCCGGCAGCCGGTGGACGTCGCCAACGACGAGCTGCCCCCGGCGCTGCTGTTCCAGGCGACCGGCGACGCGGCGACCCCCTACGAGGGCGGTGTCGCCGCGCACCGACTGCTGCGCGGCTCCGGCCTCGTCGTCGAGGAGGGCGGCGGGAACCACGGCATCACGCTGAGCGGGAACGACTGCCTGGACCGGCACCTGGCCGCCTACCTGGCCGACGGCACCGTGCCGCACGGCGACGGCGGCGAGGCCGACGCGGTGTGCCCGGCGCTGCCGGACCCGAAGCCGCTGGAGTCCAAGGCGGCTTCGACGTCCTCGCGCGGTTCCACCCTGCACGGGCTACTCGGCTTCCGCGGCTGACCCCCGGGGCGGCGTTGTCGGTGCCGTGGTCCACGATGGACCCATGAGCGAGCTGACCAGGATCACCGCCCCCGAGGGCGTCGCCCCCGCCGCGCAGTACACCCATGTCGTCCTCGGCACCGGGCGGTTCGTGGCCGTCTCGGGGCAGCTCGCCCTGGACGAGGACGGCAAGGTGGTCGGCGAGGGCGATCCCGCGGCCCAGGCCCGCCAGGTGTTCGAGAACCTGCGCCGGTGTCTGGCCTCGGCCGGGGCGAGCTTCGACGACGTGGTGAAGCTGACCTTCTTCGTCACGGACATGGCGCACATGGGTGCGATCCGCGCGGCCCGCGCCGAGCACATACCGGACGACCGGCTGCCGGCCGCCTCGGCGGTGCAGGTGGGCGCGCTGGTGCGGCCGGAGTTCCTCATGGAGATCGAGGCGTTCGCGGTGGTGTCCGCGTGAGCCACCCGCCGGTGCGGGTGCGGGAGATGGCCCTCGCCGACTGCGACAGCGTGGGCCGGATCCGCGTCCGGGGCTGGCAGACCGCGTACCGGGGGCTGATGCCGCAGCGGTACCTCGACGCCATGGACCCCGCCGCCGACGCCGAGCGGCGCCGCGGTCTGTTCGCCCGGTCCCGGGAGGACGTGGTCAACCTGGTCGCCGAGGACGACGGCGGCGAGGTCGTCGGCTGGGCCTGCCACGGTCCCTACCGGGACGGTGAGGTGCGCACCGCGGACGCCGAGTTGTACGCCCTCTACGTCGACGACGCACGGTTCGGCACGGGCGTCGGGCAGGCGCTGCTGCGCGAGTCGGTGCGCCGGTGCGAGGGTGCCGGGCACCTGCGCATGCTGCTGTGGGTGCTCAAGGGCAACGCCCGCGCCCGGCGTTTCTACGAACGGGCGGGCTTTCGCCCCGACGGCACCGAGGAGCCCTTCACGGTGGAGCGGGTCGCGGTGCCGGAGGTGCGGTACACCCGGTCGCTGGTGGGCTGACGCCCCGTCACGACGCGGCACCGGACGAAGGCCGCTCGGCCACGGCCACGGTCCCCAGCCCCCTTCGGCGGCTCCTCGGTCCCGACTCCGGCACCGGTCGGTGCTCCTTCACCGTCGCCGTACCGGTCGGCGGCCCTTCACCACGGCGGCCACCGGCACCGGCCGGCCGCTCCCCGGTCCTCACCCGGGCGCGGGTGACGGCTCCTCACCGCCGCCCGCCCCGGTACCGGCCGGGCGCCCGTCAGCGCTGCCCCGGGATGCGCGCCAGCGCCCGGACCGCCGCCTCGGCCAGCGCCGGGTGGGCGAGTGCGTCGTTCAGGACGGGAGCGGCGCGGTCGTCGCCGAGGGTGCCGAGGCCCTCGACGCAGGCCAGCGCGACGCGCCGGTACGGGTCGTGCGGGCGCAGCCTCCGCTGGAGTGTGGTGATCAACGCGGGCACGGCTTCGGGGGCTCGCAGCTCGACCAGCAGCCGTACCGGATGCAGGGCGTAGGCGACCCGCAGCTCGTTGGTGGCGAGCGCTGCGGCGGCGCGGGCGGTGCGCGGG
Organism: Streptomyces sp. NPDC093065; assembly: GCF_044754585.1. NCBI lineage: Bacteria > Bacillati > Actinomycetota > Actinomycetes > Kitasatosporales > Streptomycetaceae > Streptomyces > Streptomyces sp. NPDC093065. The sequence continues at coordinate 228,240 of NZ_JBIVPJ010000006.1, forward strand.
TCGCCGAGGCGGGCCAGGGCATGGGCGGCCGAGGCGCAGCGCGGCGGATCGCGGTGGTTGAGCAGCAGCACGAGCGACTCGAAGGCCCGCCGGTCCCCCGCGACCCCCAGCCGGAAGGCGGCCAGCTCCCGGGCCCACAGCGGGTGTCCCGGCTCGGTGAGCACCGCGGCCAGCTCGTCGTGGTCCCCGCTCGCCACGAGACGGTCGTACTGCGCCGGGGCGCCCGGAGCACCCGACGCGGCCGACTCGGCCCGTAAGCGCTCAGTGAGCACTCGCAACTCTTCGTCCATGGCACCGAGGTTAGGCGCGTCACCCCATCCGTGGGACGTACATCACGAACACCGAGGGCTGGCGCGCTCGTTACCCGCGAGTTAACCTCAGACGAGCGGGTCATCCACTCGCAGCAACTCCTCACGGTGGTCTGGTGACGCAACCACCGGGAGAGCAGTCGGTCCGGTACCTCGGGTACCGCATCAGGACTCGGCCTCGGGACAGGGCCGGTCACAGGCCGCCGGGCGGGCGTGTGCGCGCCCTCCGCGACGGCACCGGGCGTGTGCGCTTCGAGCCCGGCGACACCCGCACTCCTTCCTGACTTTCCCACGCACCCGGTGCGCCGCGACGGCGCACCCGGGCGTGCTCCCGTCGTCACCCCTCATTCCTGGAGTCCCGCGATGGCCACTCCCCTGTCCGACACCCCTCTGTCCCCGCTCCGGACCGTCGCCGTCGTCGGCCTCGGCACCATGGGCACCGGCATCGCCGAGGTCCTGGCCGGGGCCGGCCGCGACGTCGTCGGCATCGACGTCAGCGAGGCGCAGGCCGTCAAGGCCGTCGCCGCGCTGGAGTCCTCCACCGCCCGGGCCGTCGAGCGCGGGCGGCTGACCGAGCGGGAGCGCGCCGCCGCCCTCGGCCGCGTCCGCACCTCCACCGACCTGCGGGCGGCCGCCGACGCCGACCTGGTGATCGAGGTGACCCCGGAGTCGTACGAGATCAAGCAGCGGGTCTTCCGGGAGCTGGACGGGATCGTGCGCCCGGAGGCGATCCTGGCGACCGGCACCAACGCGCTGTCCGTCACGCGCCTCGCCGCGGACTCGGCCCGCCCGGAGCGGGTGCTCGGCCTGCACTTCTTCAACCCGGCGCCGGCGATGAGGCTGGTGGAGGTCGTCTCCTCGGTGCTGACCGCTCCCGCCGCCGTCACGGCCGTCACCGACCTCGCCCTGGACCTGGGCAAGGAGCCGGTGGCGGTCGGGGACCGGCCCGGTTTCGTCGCGGACGGCCTGCTGTTCGGCTACCTCAACCAGGCCGCCGCGATGTACGAGGCGAACTACGCCTCCCGCGAGGACATCGACGCCGCGATGCGGCTCGGCTGCGGCCTGCCGATGGGGCCGCTGGCCCTGCTCGACCTGGTGGGCGTGGACACCGCGCGCACGGTCCTGGAGGCCATGTACGCCGCCTCCCACGACCGGCTGCACGCCCCCGCGCCGATCCTCAGGCAGCTCAGCGAGGCGGGCCTGACGGGGCGCAAGGCGGGCCGGGGCTTCTACACCTACGAGGCGCCCGGCAGCGCGGTCGTCGTGCCGGACGCGCCGACCCCGCACAAGAGGGACACCGGGGTCGGCGGCCGGCCGGTGCGCGCCGTCGGTGTGGCCGGTTCGGGAACCATGGCGTCCGGCATCGCGGAGGTGTTCGCCAAGGCCGGGTACGAGGTGGTGCTGGCCGCCCGCAGCGCGGAGAAGGCGCAGACGGCCAAGGCACGCATCGGCAAGTCCCTGGCCCGGTCGGTCGACAGGGGGCGGATGACGGCCGAGGCGGCCGCCCAGACGCTGGAGCTGATCACTCCGACGGGCACGTACGACGACTTCGCCGACGTCGACCTGGCCGTGGAGGCCGTCGCCGAGGACCTGGAGGTCAAGCGGCAGCTGTTCGGCACCCTTGACAAGGTCTGCAAGCCCGGCGCGGTGCTGGCCACCACCACGTCCTCCCTGCCGGTCGTCGCCTGCGCCCGCGCCACCTCGCGCCCGCAGGACGTGATCGGCATGCACTTCTTCAACCCGGCCCCGGCGATGAAGCTGGTCGAGGTGGTCCGGACGGTGCTGACCGCCGACGACGTGCACGCCACCGTCCACGAGGTCTGCGCCAAGGTGCGCAAGCACGCCGTGGACTGCGGCGACCGGGCCGGGTTCATCGTGAACGCGCTGCTGTTCCCGTACCTCAACAACGCGGTCAAGATGGTGCAGGAGCACTACGCGACCCTCGACGACATCGACGCGGCGATGAAGCTCGGCGGCGGCTACCCGATGGGCCCCTTCGAGCTGCTCGACGTGGTCGGCCTGGACGTGTCGCTGGCCATCGAGAAGGTCCTGCACCGGGAGTTCCGCGACCCGGGGCTGGCCCCCGCACCGCTGCTCGAGCACCTGGTGGCCGCGGGCTGCCTCGGCCGCAAGACGGGCCGCGGCTTCCGCGAGCATGCCCGCCGCTGAGCGGCCGGGCGACTGGTTCGGGTCCGAGGAGGGCTGGGGAGGGCTGCTCGGTCCGGCCGGCCCTCCCCCGCCCCGCGAGGGCGGGGGAATCCCCGGTCACGCGCATGATTGCGGCCGCATGCAGTACGTTCGGGTCATGTCCCAGCCCGCCAAGTCCTCACGTACCTCAGCCACGTCCGACGCTCCGGAGAGCACGGCCGGCAGCCGGGCCGCCGCCCAGCGGCTCAAAATGCGCCGGGAACTGGCGGCGGCGGCGATGGAGCTGTTCGCGACCAAGGGGTACGAGGCGACCACCGTCGACGAGATCGCGGCCCGCGCCGGGGTCGCCCGCCGCACCTTCTTCCGCCACTTCCGCTCCAAGGAAGAGGCGATCTTCCCGGACCACGACGACACCCTGGTGCGCGCGGAGGCGGTCCTCAACGCGGCGCCCGCGCACGAGCATCCGCTCGACACGGTGTGCCGCGGCATCAAGGAAGTCATGAAGATGTACGCGGCCCGGCCGGAGATCTCGGTCGCCCGCTACAAGCTGACGCGCGAGGTGCCCACGCTGCGCGAGGCGGAGATCGCGTCGGTGGCCCGTTACGAGCGTCTGTTCACCCGCTACCTGCTCGGCCACTTCGACGAGCACGCGCACGACGACGCCGCGGGCGACGACCCGCTGCTCGCGGAGGTCGCCGCGTCCGCCGTGGTCACCGCGCACAACCACGTGCTGCGGCGCTGGCTGCGGGCCGACGGGCAGGGCGACGTGGAGACCGAGCTGGACCACGCCTTCGCGATCGTGCGCAAGACCTTCGGCACCGGCATCGGGGCGGGGCGCGGCACCTCCGCCTCCGCGCGGCCGGCGGCCTCCTCGGCCTCCGTGCAGGGCGAGGTGCTGGTCACCGTGGCGCGCACCGACGCGCCGCTGCACGAGGTCATGCGCACCATCGAGCAGGCGCTCAAGGAGCGCTGACCGCCCCTTCCGCACTGTGACGACGGCCACCCACCGGGTGGCCGTTTTTGCATGTCGATGCCCGTTTTCCGCCCTCGGCGGGAGATGATTCGATCGATCATCGCTCATCTGTCGCGTAAAGATTTCATCTGAGAACAGTTTCTGGCACTCAGTGCCTTGCGGGGTGACACGCGGTGTCATACGTTGAAGGTGTCCGGGCTGTCCCCGCACCTCACCCCCTGCGCGCCCGAACGCCTGCGTCACAGGCACACACCCTCACCTCAGCAGCACCGACGTAACCCTCAGCGCCCCTCCCTCAGGGCGCTCACCGCCGGAGGCAACACCGTGACCGTGAAGGACATCCTGGACGCGATCCAGTCGCCCGACTCCACGAAGGCCGACATCGCCGCTCTCCCGCTGCCCGAGTCGTACCGCGCGATCACCGTGCACAAGGACGAGACCGAGATGTTCGCGGGCCTCGAGACCCGCGACAAGGACCCCCGCAAGTCGACCCACCTGGACGAGGTGCCGCTGCCCGAGCTGGGCCCGGGCGAGGCCCTGGTGGCCGTCATGGCCTCCTCGGTCAACTACAACTCGGTGTGGACCTCGATCTTCGAGCCGCTGTCCACCTTCGGGTTCCTGGAGCGCTACGGCCGGGTCAGCGAGCTCACCAAGCGACACGACCTGCCCTACCACATCATCGGCTCCGACCTGGCCGGCGTCGTCCTGCGCACCGGTCCGGGCGTCAACGCCTGGCAGGCGGGCGACGAGGTCGTCGCGCACTGCCTCTCCGTGGAGCTGGAGTCGTCCGACGGCCACAACGACACGATGCTCGACCCCGAGCAGCGCATCTGGGGCTTCGAGACCAACTTCGGCGGCCTCGCCGAGATCGCGCTGGTCAAGTCCAACCAGCTGATGCCGAAGCCGGACCACCTCAGCTGGGAGGAGGCCGCCGCCCCCGGCCTGGTCAACTCCACCGCCTACCGCCAGCTCGTCTCGCGCAACGGCGCCGGGATGAAGCAGGGCGACAACGTCCTCATCTGGGGCGCCAGCGGCGGACTCGGCTCCTACGCCACCCAGTTCGCCCTGGCCGGCGGCGCCAACCCGATCTGTGTCGTCTCCAGTGAGCAGAAGGCGGACATCTGCCGCTCGATGGGCGCCGACGCGATCATCGACCGCAACGCCGAGGGCTACAGGTTCTGGAAGGACGAGACCACCCAGGACCCCAAGGAGTGGAAGCGCTTCGGCAAGCGCATCCGTGAACTCACCGGCGGCGAGGACATCGACATCGTCTTCGAGCACCCCGGCCGCGAGACCTTCGGCGCCTCCGTCTTCGTCACCCGCAAGGGCGGCACCATCACCACCTGCGCCTCCACCTCGGGCTACATGCACGAGTACGACAACCGCTACCTGTGGATGTCCCTGAAGCGCATCATCGGCTCCCACTTCGCCAACTACCGCGAGGCCTGGGAGGCCAACCGCCTCATCGCCAAGGGCAAGATCCACCCGACGCTCTCCAAGGTGTACTCGCTGGAGGACACCGGCCAGGCGGCGTACGACGTCCACCGCAACCTCCACCAGGGCAAGGTCGGCGTGCTCTGCCTGGCGCCCGAGGAGGGCCTGGGCGTGCGCGACCAGGCTAAGCGTGCCCAGCACCTCGACGCCATCAACCGCTTCCGGAACATCTGACGGCGACGGAGGCCACACATGACTGAGCGTCAGAAGGACCGGCCGTGGCTCATGCGCACCTACGCCGGTCACTCCACGGCCGAGGCGTCCAACGAGCTGTACCGGCGCAACCTCGCCAAGGGCCAGACGGGTCTGTCGGTCGCCTTCGACCTGCCGACCCAGACCGGCTACGACTCCGACCACGTCCTCGCCCGCGGCGAGGTCGGCCGGGTCGGCGTGCCGGTCGCGCACCTCGGTGACATGCGCCGGCTGTTCCAGGACATCCCCCTGGAGCAGATGAACACCTCGATGACCATCAACGCCACGGCCATGTGGCTGCTGGCGCTCTACCAGGTCGTCGCGGAGGAGCAGGGCGCGGACATCACCAAGCTCCAGGGCACGACCCAGAACGACATCGTCAAGGAGTACCTGTCCCGGGGGACGCACGTCTTCCCGCCGGGTCCGTCGCTGCGCCTGACGACCGACATGATCGCGTACACGGTCTCCCACCTGCCGAAGTGGAACCCGATCAACATCTGCAGCTACCACCTGCAGGAGGCGGGCGCCACGCCGGTGCAGGAGATCGCGTACGCGATGTCCACCGCGATCGCCGTGCTCGACGCGGTGCGCGACAGCGGCCAGGTGCCGCAGGAGCGCATGGGCGACGTGGTCGGCCGCATCTCCTTCTTCGTGAACGCGGGCGTGCGCTTCGTCGAGGAGATGTGCAAGATGCGCGCCTTCGGCCGCATCTGGGACCGCGTCACCCGCGAGCGGTACGGCATCGAGAACCCCAAGCACCGCCGCTTCCGCTACGGCGTCCAGGTCAACTCCCTGGGCCTGACCGAGGCGCAGCCGGAGAACAACGTCCAGCGGATCGTGCTGGAGATGCTGGCGGTGACCCTCTCCAAGGACGCACGCGCGCGTGCCGTGCAGTTGCCCGCCTGGAACGAGGCGCTGGGCCTGCCGCGTCCCTGGGACCAGCAGTGGTCGCTGCGCATCCAGCAGGTGCTGGCGCACGAGAGCGACCTGCTGGAGTACGAGGACCTCTTCGAGGGCTCGAAGGTGGTCGAGGCGAAGGTCGACGAGCTGGTCGAGGCGGCGTTCGCGGAGATCGACCGCATCGAGGAGATGGGCGGCGCCATGGCCGCCGTCGAGTCCGGCTACCTCAAGTCCCAGCTGGTCGCCTCGCACGCGGAGCGCCGGGCCCGGATCGAGTCCGGCCAGGAGAAGATCATCGGTGTCAACGCCTTCGAGGGCACCGAGCCCAACCCGCTGACCGCCGACCTGGACACCGCGATCCAGACGGTCGACCCGGCGGTGGAGGCCCGCGTCATCGCCTCGCTGGAGAACTGGCGGGACACCCGCTACCAGCCGCCCTTCAACCACCCGCGCCCCTGCAAGGCGCTGGAGAAGCTGAAGGAGGCCGCGCGCGGCACCGGCAACCTGATGGAGGCCACCCTGGAGTGCGCCCGCGCCGGCGCCACGACCGGCGAGTGGGCGGGGGCGCTGCGCGAGGTGTTCGGCGAGTTCCGGGCACCGACCGGTGTGTCCTCGGCGCCGGTGGCGGTCACCGCGGAGGAGGGCTCGGCCCTGTCCGAAGTGCGCCGCGGGGTGGAGCTGACGGCCAAGGAGATGGGCGTCGGCAAGCTCCGCTTCCTGGTCGGCAAGCCGGGCCTGGACGGCCACTCCAACGGCGCCGAGCAGATCGCCGTCCGGGCCCGCGACGCCGGGTTCGAGGTGGTCTACCAGGGCATCCGGCTCACCCCGGAGCAGATCGTGGACGCCGCCCTCGCGGAGGACGTGCACGCGGTGGGCCTGTCCATCCTGTCCGGCTCGCACGCCCAGCTGGTGCCGGACGTGCTCGAACGGCTCCGTGTGGCCGGTGCCACAGACATCCCGGTGATCGCCGGTGGCATCATCCCGAACGGTGACGCCGAGGAACTGCGGGCCGCGGGAGTGGCCGCGGTCTTCACCCCGAAGGACTTCGACATCACCGGCATCATCGGCCGGATCGTCGACGAGATCCGGAACGCGAACAAGCTCGACCCCCTGGAGGTCCCCGCATGACGACCGTCAACCGGCTTCGCCCCCGCCGCTCCTGTCTGGCGGTCCCGGGAAGCAACCCCCGCTTCCTGGAGAAGGCCCAGGGACTCCCGGCGGACCAGGTCTTCCTGGACCTGGAGGACGCCTGCGCGCCGCTCGCCAAGCCCGAGGCGCGGCACACGATCGTCAAGTTCCTGAACGAGGGCGACTGGACCGGCAAGACCCGCGTCGTGCGCGTCAACGACTGGACGACCGAGTGGACGTACCGCGACGTCGTGACGGTGGTGGAGGGCGCCGGCCCGAACCTGGACTGCATCATGCTCCCGAAGGTCCAGGACGCCCAGCAGGTCGTCGCCCTCGACCTCCTCCTCACCCAGATCGAGAAGACGATGGGCTTCGAGGTCGGCCGGATCGGCATCGAGGCGCAGATCGAGAACGCGCAGGGCCTGAACAACGTCAACGAGATCGCCCAGGCGAGCCCGCGCGTGGAGACCATCATCTTCGGCCCGGCCGACTTCATGGCGTCCATCAACATGAAGTCCCTGGTCGTGGGTGAGCAGCCACCCGGCTACCCGGCCGACGCCTACCACTTCATCCTGATGAAGATCCTGATGGCCGCCCGCGCCAACGACCTCCAGGCGATCGACGGCCCCTACCTCCAGATCCGCAACGTCGACGGCTACCGCGAGGTCGCGCAGCGCGCCGCCGCCCTCGGCTTCGACGGCAAGTGGGTGTTGCACCCGGGCCAGGTCGAGGCGTCCAACGAGATCTTCTCGCCCTCCCAGGAGGACTACGACCACGCCGAGCTGATCCTGGACGCGTACGACTACTACACGTCCGAGGCGGGCGGCAAGAAGGGCTCGGCGATGCTCGGCGACGAGATGATCGACGAGGCCAGCCGCAAGATGGCGCTGGTCGTCTCCGGGAAGGGCCGGGCGGCCGGCATGCGGCGCACGTCGAAGTTCGAGATCCCGGAGGGCTGAGCGCCATGCAGTTCGGACGCACCTACGAGGAGTTCGAGGTCGGGGCGACGTACAAGCACTGGCCGGGGAAGACGGTCACGGAGTACGACGACCACCTGTTCTGTCTCCTCACCATGAACCACCACCCGCTCCACCTGGACGCCAACTACGCCGAGCAGACGACGGACTTCGGCAAGAACGTGGTGGTGGGCAACTACGTCTACTCGCTGCTGCTCGGCATGTCCGTCCCGGACGTCTCCGGCAAGGCGATCGCCAACCTGGAGATCGAGTCGCTCAAGCACGTGGCGCCGACCTTTCACGGCGACACGGTGTACGGCCAGACGACCGTGCTCGACAAGTGGCCGTCCAAGTCGAAGAACGACCGCGGGATCGTGCACGTGGAGACCAGGGGCTACAAGCAGGACGGCACGCTGGTCTGCGTCTTCCGCCGCAAGGTGATGGTGCCGACCGAGACGTACACCAAGGAGCGCGGCGGCGAGCAGCCGGGCCGCCCCGAGCTGAAGGAACAGGGGAAGTAGAAGATGAGCCGTCTCGCCCAGACCCACGGTCTCACCGGCGTCCAGCGGGAGATCCTCTCCACCGTCCGGGACTTCGTGGACAAGGAGATCATCCCGGTCGCCACCGAACTGGAGCACCGGGACGAGTACCCGCAGGACATCGTGGACGGGCTCAAGGAACTCGGCCTGTTCGGGCTGATGATTCCCGAGGAGTACGGGGGCCTGGGCGAGTCGCTCCTGACCTACGCGCTGTGCGTGGAGGAGATCGCCCGCGGCTGGATGTCGGTGTCCGGCATCGTCAACACGCACTTCATCGTGGCGTACATGCTCAAGCAGCACGGCACGCAGGAGCAGAAGGACCACTTCCTGCCGCGCATGGCCGCGGGCGACATCAGGGGTGCCTTCTCGATGTCCGAGCCGGCGCTGGGCTCGGACGTGTCGGCGATCACCTCGAAGGCGGTGAAGGACGGCGAGGAGTACGTCCTGAACGGCCAGAAGATGTGGCTGACCAACGGCGGTACGTCCTCGCTCGTGGCCGTCCTGGTGAAGAGTGACGAGGGTCACCCGGAGGGCACCGCCCCCCACAAGTCGATGACGACCTTCCTGGTGGAGAAGGAGCCCGGCTTCGGCGAGGTCCGCCCGGGCCTGACCATCCCCGGCAAGATCGACAAGATGGGCTACAAGGGTGTCGACACCACCGAGCTGATCATGGACGGCCTGCGCATTCCGGCCAATCGGGTCCTCGGCGGTGTCACCGGCCGAGGTTTTTACCAAATGATGGACGGCGTCGAGGTGGGCCGCGTCAATGTGGCGGCCCGTGGTTGCGGCGTCGCTCAGCGTGCCTTCGAACTCGGTGTCCAGTACGCCCAGCAGCGTCACACTTTCGGCAAGCAGATCGCCCGGCACCAGGCCATCCAGTTCAAGCTCGCGGAGATGGCTACCAAGGTGGAGGCGGCGCATGCGATGATGGTGAACGCTGCACGCAAAAAGGACTCGGGCGAACGAAACGACCTGGAAGCGGGGATGGCCAAGTACCTCGCCTCCGAGTACTGCAAGGAGGTCGTGGAGGACGCCTTCCGTATCCACGGCGGGTACGGCTTCTCCAAGGAGTACGAGATCGAGCGCCTCTACCGCGAGGCGCCGATGCTGCTCATCGGGGAGGGTACCGCCGAGATCCAGAAAATGATCATCGGCCGCCGACTGCTCGAAGAGTATCGATTCCAGGGTTAGATGTCCGGATACGGGGTGTTTTCTTGGAGAAGAAGGTCACACCCCGTAGGCAGTGTTCGGCCGCCGACTCGGCTTCCTGGCTTACCCAGTTGCGGCAGGAAGCCGCTACGATCGCCGGAAAGCCGCCGTCCCCCGTCAGAGCGCGGCATCATCCGCTACGAAGGTCATCCATGCCCCACAGCCAAACCTCTGCACCTCGCGACAGCCTCACCGGCGTACGCCTCGCGCGCGGAGCATCGCCGTGGCTTCTGCCGACCGTCGCCACCGCAGCCGTCAGTCTCCTGCGGGCCCGCCGTTCCGGCGCCGCCAAGGCCGTCGCCGTCCCCGCCACCGCGCTCGCGGCGGGGATGCTGTGGTTCTTCCGCGACCCCGAGCGCGAGATCACCCAGGGCAGGGTCGTCTCGCCCGCCGACGGTGTGGTGCAGAGCATCATGCCGTGGAAGGACGGCCGCACCCGCGTCGCGATCTTCATGAGCCCGCTCAACGTCCACGTCAACCGCGCCCCGCTGTCGGGCACGGTGACGTCGGTCGAGCACGTGCCGGGCGGCTTCGTTCCCGCTTTCAACAAGGAGAGCGAGAACAACGAGCGCGTCGTGTGGCACTTCGACACCGAGCTCGGCGACATCGAGATGATCCAGATCGCCGGCGCGGTCGCCCGCCGCATCGTCCCGTACGTGCCGCAGGGCACCAAGGTCGAGCAGGGCGAGCGGGTCGGTCTGATCCGCTTCGGCTCCCGCGTCGACCTGTACCTGCCGGAGGGCGTAGAGGTGGATGTCGAGGTGGGCCAGAAGACGGTGGCTGGGGTGACTCGAATTGACCGTGATTGATCCACAGACCCAGGCCGGATGGGTGCCGGAGGCCGACGAGGTGGACGACGAGGAGGAGATGCCGCTCTCGCTCCGCCTGTCGATAGCGGACACACTCACGCTCGGCAACGCGACGTGCGGCTTCATGGCGGTGTACTTCACCACCACCGGGATCCTGATCCCGCACCTCATGGGCAGCGACGAGTCGGGCATGGCCCGGCACAGCGCGGCCACCGCGGTCATCCTGATGCTGTGCGCGGCGATCTTCGACCTGTTCGACGGTCTGGTCGCCCGCAAGCTGCGTTCCTCGCCGATGGGCGCGGAGCTGGACAACCTCTCCGACCTGATCAGCTTCGGCCTGGCTCCGGCGTACTTCGTCCTCGTCTACGGCATGGTCGCGGACGACGCCTACCAGCGCGTGGCGGCGGTGGGGGCGATCGTGGTGCTGCTGGCGGTGGTGCTGCGGCTCGCGCGGTTCTCGTGCGTCACCGTCAAGGACGGCACGTTCCAGGGCATGCCGTCGCCGTTCGGGGCGCTGACCGTGGTGTCGATCGTGCTGCTCGAGCTGCCGTTCGTGGCGACGCTCCTTGCGATCATCGGTACGGCCTGGCTGATGGTGAGCCGGGTCGAGTACCCGAAGCCGCGGGGGCGCCTCGCCGTGGCGATGCTGTCGTGGATCGTCCTGTCGATGGGGCTGCTGGCCGGCTGGGCCTTCGACGCGCCGAGCGGGCAGCTGCTGCTGCAGACGGGGTGTGCGCTGCAGCTGGTGATGGGGGCGGTGATCCCCCTGTTCGCCACCGCTCGCAGGGTGAACAATTTCCGTGACAATCGGCGGGAGGCGCGGGCTGCGCAGCTTCCGTGACGTGTGAACGTCGGTAGGGCCCCGGACCCGGGTTGGGTTCGGGGCCCTTCCGTTTGCGCGCGCCCGGCGTCGGTGTCCCTGAGGGCTCCGCCCCCAGACCCCCGGGCCTATGCCCACCCACCGCCCGACTCGGTGGGGAGAGGGGTGGGCCTTCCAGCCCGTCCGGCGTTCGAGGACGAGGCCCGTTCAGGGCCGTAAGCGGGGGCCTGGGGGCGACAGCCCCCAGGGTCGGGAATGGGAAGGGGCGGCGGGGGCGAGATCCCCCTAGGCCAGGAAGTCCCCGGCGATGGACTCCGCCACCCGCTCCAGGATCGGCCCCGCGTCCGCGATGCACTTCGCGACGTCCGGCTCGACATCCGTCAGCGGATACGCCCGCCGGATCCCGGCCCGCCCCAAAACCTCCGCCGGCAGCGCAAGGCGTCCGCACACCGCGACGACCTCCTTGCCCGCCGCCCGTGCCGCCGCGGCGACACCCGCCGGTGCCTTCCCGTGCAGGGTCTGCTCGTCCAGCGAGCCCTCCCCGGTGATCACCAGGTCCGCCCGGTCCAGCGCCGGCTTGAAGCCCAGTACGTCCAGCATCACCGCGATGCCGGGCCGGAACCGCGCGCCCAGCAGCATCGCGCCGAAGCCGATGCCGCCCGCCGCACCCGCCCCCGGGGACGCGGCGTGGTCGGCGGCTCGCGCGCCCACGCCCTCCGTGCCCTCCAGCACCTTCGCGAAGTGCGCGAGCGCGGCGTCCAGCGCCGTCACGTCGTCCGGCGAGGCACCCTTCTGCGGGCCGTAGACCGCCGGGGCGCCCTTCGGTCCCGTCAGCGGGTTGTCGACGTCACTGGCGAGTACCAGCTCGACGTCGGACAGCCGCGGGTCGAGACCGGACAGGTCGGCCGTGGCCAGGTGGGCGAGGCCGCCCCCGCCCGGCGCGACGGGCTCCCCGTGCGCGTCGAGGAACCGCGCGCCCAGCGCGGCCAGCATCCCGGCGCCGCCGTCCGTGGTGGCGCTGCCGCCGACCCCGAACACGATGGTCCGGGCCCCCGCGTCCAGCGCGGCCCGCAGCAGCTCGCCCGAGCCGTACGTGGACGACGTCAACGGCGCGAGGACGCCTTCCGGGAGCCGCTGGAGGCCACTGGCCTCGGCCATCTCCACCACCGCGGTCTCCCCGCGCAGCGCGTACGCCGCCGTCACCTCGTCGCCGAGGGGTCCGGCGACCCGCACCTCCCGGCGTTCGAAACCGGCCGCGACCGCGGCGGCCACCGTGCCGTCGCCGCCGTCGGCGACGGGCAGCGCCTCGACCCGGACGTCCGGCACGACGCGGCGCAGTCCGGCCGTGACGCGCTCGGCGACCTCGACGGCCGTCAGCGAGCCCTTGAACTTGTCCGCGGCGACGAGGACCCGGCGGGCCCCGTCCACAGCAGCGTCAGCCACCTTGATCTCCCCTTGCTCTCCGAGCCTTGCGCACGTCAAGGCAGTCGCGCCGCTGCGACCCTAACCGGAGGACACCCGCGCCGTCATGCCCTGCCCACACCGTGGAACCACCCGTGCGCCCCTCCCTGGCCCGGGTCGGCGCCGGCCGCCCCGGGGCCAGGGGCGGGCTCGTTACGCTTCGTAGATGACCACTGCTGACTACGCCACCTACATCGCCGGTCTGCCCCGCGCCCTGGCCGGCGCCGCCGCGGTCTTCAGGGACGCCGGGGGGCGGGTGCTGCTCGTGGAACCGAACTACCGCGAGGGGTGGGCGCTGCCCGGCGGGACGATCGAGTCCGGGGACGGGGAGACCCCGCGGCAGGGCGCATGGCGGGAGACCCTGGAGGAGATCGGGCTCGACGTGCGGATCGGGCGCCTGCTCGCGGTGGACTGGGTGCGGGGTCCGGGCAGGCCGCCGATCGTGGCGTACCTGTACGACGGCGGGATCCTGTCCGAGGACGACCTCAAGGCGATCCGGCTGCAGGAGGAGGAGCTGCTGTCGTGGCGGCTGGTGTCGCGCGAGGACCTGGGCGGCCTTCTGCTTCCCGCGCTGCACGGCCGGGTGCTGGCCGCCCTGGACGTGCTCGCGGACGGCTCGGGCACGGCCGAGCTGGTCGACGGCGTCCGGGTCGACCGATAACCGTTCGCCGACCGCGCACCGGCGCCCTACCCTCGACCGCATGACCGGCAAGCCCCTCGTCGCCGTCCTCAGCGGCGCCGGCGTCTCGACCGACTCCGGCATCCCCGACTACCGCGGTCCGAACGGACTGTGGCGGCGCGACCCGGACGCCGAGAAGCTCGTCACGTACGAGTACTACATGGGCGATCCCGAGATCAGACGGCGCTCCTGGCGGATGCGGCGCGAGACCGCCGCGCTGCGCGCCGAGCCGAACGCGGCGCACCGCGCGGTGGCCGAGCTGGAGCGGCGCGGGGTGCCGGTCCGGGTGATCACCCAGAACGTGGACGGCCTGCACCAGCTCGCCGGCCTCTCCGACCGCAAGGTCCTGGAGCTGCACGGCACCGCGCGTGCCCACGTGTGCACCGGCTGCGGGGCCCGGGGGCCGATGGTGGACGCCCTCGCACGGATCGACGCCGGTGAGGACGACCCGCCGTGCCTGGAGTGCGGCGGCGTCCTGAAACCGGCGACCGTGATGTTCGGCGAGCGCCTCGACCCGGTGGTGCTGGGCGAGGCGGTCGCCATCAGCAAGGCGTGCCAGGTGTTCGTCGCCGTCGGCACCAGCCTCCAGGTGGAGCCCGCCGCCGGACTGGTCGGCGTCGCCGCCGGCCACGGGGCCCGGCTGATCGTCGTCAACGCCGAGCCGACGCCGTACGACGACCTGGCCGACCAGGTGGTCCGGGAGCCGATCGGCACCGCCCTGCCCGAGCTGCTGCGCGGGCTGGGCTGAGCCGAGCGGACCGGGGGGGGCGGTCAGAACACGGCGTCGGCCAGGCGGTCGACCTGGTCCGGGTCGGGGGCCCAGCAGTACAGCACGACCTCGTCGGCGCCGATGTCCCGGAAGGCGCCGACGGCCGCCCGGATCTCCCGTGCGGTGGTGAGCAGGCCCTTCGTCATGTACTCGGCGCGCCCGGTGAAGGCGTAGTAGTCGCGGAGGTTGCGCCGGGCCCGTTCCACCGTGCCGTCGGGGCCGAGGGCGACGCTCGCCTGGGCGACCAGGCGCGGTCGCCCGGGGCGGTCGTACTTCTCCCAGACCGCCTCGGCCCGGCGGAACAGGCCGCTCATGTGCGCGGCGGGCAGGGCAGCGCCGAGGAACCCGTCGCCGAAGCGGCCGACCCGTTCGAGGGCGGCCGGGGCGAAGCCGCCGAACAGCACCTTCGGCCCGCCGGGTGTCGCGGGGCGGGGGCCGATGGGGCCGACGTCCCGGGCGTAGGGCTCGCCCTGCCAGGTCCGGCGCAGGAGGGTCATCTGCTCGTCGAGGCGGCGGCCGCGGCGGTGGAGGTCGATGCCGGCGGCGAGGCAGTCGTCGGCCCGCCCGCCGACTCCGATGCCGAGCGTGAAGCGCCCGCCGGACAGGCGGTCGAGGGTCGCGGTCTGCTTGGCGAGCAGCGCGGTGTTGTGGACGGGCGCGATCAGCACCTCGGTCTGCAGGCGGATGCGGGAGGTGGCGCCCGCGAGGGTCGCGAGGGTGATCAGGGGTTCGGGGTTGTCGTAGACGAGCCGGTCGAGCAGGCCGAGTGTGCTGAAGGGGAGCGCGTCGGCTCGCCGTGCCCAGCCGAGCAGCAGGGCGGGGTCGTCGACGGGAAGGCCGAGGCCGATGTGCGGGGGAAGCGTGGGATGCGTGTGCTGCATGGGAGCGGTCCTCCGGAGGGCATGCCGAAACAGTGGCGCCGCCCCTCCGTGGCTCCGGGCTGCTGTGCGCGGGCCTGCTCCCCATCTGCGGCATCGTTCGGGGGAGCGTGGTCTTCGAAGTCCGGCGAGCGTAACGGGCCCCGCGGCGCGCGGGCAACGCGTTTTCGCGCGGCTGGAACGGTCAGAACAACGACTGCGGTCCCGCCGCCCCGCGTTCGAAGTCCAGCAGTCGCTGCTTGCGCTCCAGGCCGCCGCCGTAGCCGGTGAGGCCGCCGCTCGCGCCGATGACGCGATGGCAGGGGACGACGATGCCCACCGGGTTGCGGCCGTTGGCGAGGCCCACGGCGCGGGAGGCGGCCGGGTTGCCGAGGGCGGCGGCGAGTTCGCCGTAGGTGCGGGTCTCGCCGTAGGGGATCCTCTGGAGCCGGTCCCAGACCGTGCGCTGGAACGGGGTGCCGTTCAGGTGCAGGTCGAGGGTGAAGTCCTTCAGTTCGCCGGTGAAGTAGGCCTCCAGTTGTTCCTCGGCCTCGGCGAAGGGGCGTTCGTCGCGGGACCCGAAGGTCTCCTCCGGCGGGCGGTGGCGCTGGTCGGTCATGTAGAGGCCGCACAGGGCGCCGTCCTCGGCGACGAGGGTGAGCGCGCCGTAGGGGCTGTCGATCACGGTGTGCTGTTTCACGGCTGTTCCTCAGAAGGGGTTCGTACGGGAGAGGGACTCATACGGGCAGGAAGTTGATCGGGTGGTCGTCGGTCGCCCACAGGTACTGGACGGCGTACGCCCGCCAGGGCCGCCAGGCCGACGCGCGTGCGGTGAGCGCGGCCGGGGTGGAGGGCAGGCCCAGTTCACCGGCGGCGCGGCGGATGCCGAGGTCGGTGGGGAGGAAGGCGTCGGGGTCGCCGAGGGCGCGCATGGCGACGACGTCGGCGGTCCAGGGGCCGAAGCCGGGGAGGGCCAGGAGCCGGGCGCGGGTCTCGGCCCAGTCGGACTCGACGCCCAGGTTGACCGAGCCGTCGGCCAGGTGGGCGACCAGGGTGGTGAAGGTGGTCCGGCGGGTCCTGGGCATCGCCAGGGTCTCCGGGGCCACCGCCGCCAGCGCCTCGGTGGACGGGAAGAGGTGCGTCAGGCCGCCCTCGGGGTCGTCCACGGGATCGCCGTGCGCGGTGACCAGGCGGGCGGCGTGGGTGCGGGCGGCGGCGGTGGAGACCTGCTGGCCGAGCACGGCCCGTACGGCGAACTCGGCCTCGTCCACCGTGCGGGGCACCCGTCGGCCGGGGGCCTTGTCGACGAGGGGCGCGAGCAGCGGGTCGGCGCGCAGCTGGTCGTCGATCGCCACGGGGTCGGCGTCCAGGTCGAGCAGGCGCCGGCAGCGGCTGATGGCGACGGTCAGGTCGCGCGGGTCGCCGAGGGTGAGGCGGCAGGCGATGTGGTCGGGGTCGGGGGTGAGGGCCACGATGCCGTGGCCGTACGGGAGGCGCAGCGTGCGCCGGTACGCGCCGTCCCGCCACTCCTCCACGCCGGGAACGGCGGTGGCGGCGAGATGGCCGAAGAGGTTGTCGGGGTTGAGCGGGGTGCGGAAGGGGAGGCGCAGCGACAGGGTGCCGGGGGCGGTGTGGGTGAGGCGGTTTCGGGGTGCGCGGGTGCGCAGTTCGCTCGGGGGGAGCGCGTAGACCTCGCGGACCGTGTCGTTGAAGCTGCGGATGGAGGCGAACCCGGCCGCGAAGGCGATGTCCGCCATGGGCAGCGCGGTGGTCTCGATCAGCAGCCGGGCGGTCTGGGCGCGCTGTGCGCGGGCGAGGGCGAGGGGACCGGCGCCCAGTTCGGCCAGGAGCTGGCGTTCGACCTGCCGGGTGCTGTAGCCGAGGCGGGCGGCGAGGCCGGGCACGCCCTCGCGGTCGACGACGCCGTCGGCGATCAGACGCATGGCGCGGGCCGTGAGGTCGGCGCGCAGGTTCCACTCGGGTGAGCCGGGGCTGGTGTCCGGGCGGCAGCGCTTGCACGCCCGGAATCCGGCCTGCTGGCAGGCCGCAGCGCTCGGGTAGAAGGTCATGTTGCCGGGCTTGGGCGGGACCACCGGGCAGCTGGGCCGGCAGTAGATGCCGGTCGTCAGGACGGCCGTGAAGAACCACCCGTCGAAGCGTGCGTCCTTCGACCGCACGGCGCGCACGCAGCGCTCGGTGTCGGTGTGCATTCCCGTCTGCATGGGTCCAGGATGGCCCGCCGCCCTGGCAATGGGCTGGCGGGAATCCGACCTGGACGTCACGCTTCCTGGGCTCCCGCGGATCGACCGGCACGGTCGGGCCCCGTCGGCGGCCGGGGCTCAGCGACGCGGCGCGGTGAGCAGCCGCCGCATGGTCTCTGCCGCGCGTACCGCGGCGTCCGCACAGCAGTTGTTGAACAGGACGTGCAACTCGTCCGACAGCCGGGCCGCGCGTCGCAGGCCGGGCACCCGGGCGGCCAGTTCGCTCACGTCGTAGTCGTACCGGAAGCGGTCCTCCTTGGTGCCCCTCCCCCACTCCGGACTGCGTCCGTGGAAGCGGACGACCGAGAGGGCGGGCCGGGTGACCGGCACGACGGGCGGCAGGGAGCCGGGCAGGCCCTGCGCCGTGTCGGTGCCGACGGCCGAGGCTTTCAGGGCGGAAAGCAGGGCGTGGGTGGTCTCCGCCTGCTTCGTCTCCCACCAGCCCGGATGCCGGAACTCCACCGCGAGCGGCCGGCCCCGCGCCCGCCGGACGCACGCTTCGAGGGACGCCTCCGCCCAGGAGCCGGGCGCGAACCACGGCGGGAACTGGAACAGCACGGCGCCGAGCCGCCCGGCCCCGCGCAGCGGCTCGACCGCCCCGGCGAATCTCCCCCACACCTCGTCCAGCAGCCCGTCGCTCACCTTCCCGCGCCCGAGCCGCCCGTGCCCGGTCCCGCGTAGGTCGGCCGGGAGTGCCTCCGCGCGGGTGGGGTGGCCGGTCGGCAGGGAGAACGCCTTGACGTCGAAGCGGAAGCCCTCCGGTGTGCGCTCCACCCACAGCTCGCTGTTGCGGCGGCTGGGCAACGCGTAGTACCCGGCGTCCACTTCGACGAGGGGCAGCCGCGACGCGTAGTGCCGCAGCCGTCCCTCGGCGTCCCGGTGCCCGCGCGGATACCAGCCGCTCGCGAGGAGTTGCCGGTCCGTCCACGAGCACGCCCCGACCAGAATGTCGCCCATGGGAGCCCGGATACCCCGGGCTCCCGGTCCCGGTCGGGCGCTATTCGGTCGCCGTCGGCCGCCGCGAGGCGCGCGTCGCGTCCCGGACGTCGGTGAGCGGGCGCAGCCGGTAGGTGTAGGTGTAGTCCCGGTCGGCGAAGAGCTTGAACTCGTCGTGGGTCTGCGCGCCCCAGCTGTTGTCGCCGCCGACGCCCATCTGCCGGTGGTTCAGGCGCAGGACGACCTCGTCCCTCGGGGTGAGCTGGTAGTCGTGCCGCACGCCGGCCGACAGGTCCTCCGGCGTGAAGTACGAGGCGTTGGCCTCCAGCAGGGGTTCGCCGGAGGCGAGCAGGCCGACTCCGTGGCGGTCGGTGAGGGCGATCCAGCGGACGTCGGTCTTGTTGCCGTTCTCCTGCGGGCGGATGTACGGGGTCCACTGCTCGGCGACGGTCCCGGAGTACAGGCCGACGTCCGTGCCGTCGTTGCGGTCCCAGTGGTTCTCCTCGGGGCCGCGCCCGTACCAGTGCACGCGGTCCAGGCCGCGCGGCAGGAAGAGCATCGTGCCGACCTCGGGGAGGTACGGCAGGTTCGCGGCGCCCGGGTGCAGGGTGTTGTCGACCTTGATCTCGCCGTTGCCGAACACCGTGTACGTGGTGGTGTACGTGGACTCCACCGAGGTGGGCAGCGTGCCGGTGACCTTGATCTCGACGGCGCGGTCGCCGAGCGCGCGCACGGCGACACCGGTGACCTTCCGGCGGGCGCCGGCGTCGCGCCAGGTCTGGTTGCGGGTGGGCTGGCCGTTGCCCTTGTCGTTGTCGGTGGGCGCGCGCCAGAAGTTGGGCACGGGCCCGGAGTTGACCAGGCGGGTGCCCTTCGCCTCGTAGGAGGTGATGGTGCCGGTGCGCTTGTCGACGGTGACCGAGAAGCCCTTGCCGGTGACCGCGACCTCCTTGTCGCGGTCCTCGTGGCGCAGCGCCGGGACGCTTTCCAGGCGTGCCGGGACCGGCGCGGGGGCGCCGCTGTCCACCGGGAGCTGCTGTCGGGCCACCTCGAATCCGGCCTTCGCCCAGGGGGTGGACTCCTTGGTGGTGAAGGAGAGTTCGAGGAAGTACTCGGTGCCCGGGTCCGGGTCGTGCGGCAGGCGTACGGGGAGGGTGATGTCCTTCTTCGAGCGCGGTGCCACGTCCAGCTGCTCCCGGGTCAGCTTCCCGCGCCGTACGGCCTTGCCGTCGGCGACGAGTTCCCAGTGGCCGTCGAACTCACGGAGGTGGGTGAAGAGGTACTCGTTGGTGAGGGTGACCACGCCGGGGCCGCCGCCGGGGGCGCGGGCGGCGTTGACGGCCTGGTAGACGCGCTTGACCTCGGCGGCCTTGCCGGTGTGACCGCGGTCGGCGGTGACGATGCCGTCGGCGACGAAGGCGCCGTCGTTGGGGTTGTCGCCCCAGTCGCCGCCGTAGGCGAGGAACGTCCTGTCCCCGGGCCGCTTCTTCTCGCTCTTCACGGTGGCGGCGTCGAACCAGAACCGCACGCCGTCGTCGCCGGGACCGCGGCCGTCGGAGGCCAGTTCGGCGGCGCCCAGGGCGCGGGCGTAGACGCGGGCGCGCCGGACGGTGCCGCTGAACTCCCGTACCTGGTTGTCGGCGTCGGAGGCGAGGGCGAGGGGCGCGGTGTTGCTGCTGGGGCGCCGGTCGGTGGTGCGGGTGGCCCGCTCGACGCCGTCGACGTAGAGGGTCAGGGTCCCGGCGTCCGCGTCGAAGACGCCCGCGAGGTGGTGCTCGCGGCCGGTCCAGTCGTCGGGCAGGCTCCAGTTCGCGGTGATCCACTGCCCCTCGGAGTGGATGAAGAACTCCAGGGTCCGGCCGTTCTGCTTCAGTGCGTACTGGGTGTCGCCCTTGGCGAGGATCGGCTGGTGGTAGCCGGTCACGTGCGGGGTGACCCAGGCCTCCAGGGTCAGCGAACCGGTGAGGTCGAGGCTGTCGTCGCGTTCGAAGACGGTGATGCCGGACAGGCCCTTGTTGCGGTCGAGGGTGCCGCGGGTGGCGAGGATCTCACCGCGCAGCCCGGCGGGTCCGGCCTCGGTGAGCAGGGTGCGGGCGGGGACGGGCGTGTAGAGGGACTGGTCCACGAAGTCCCAGATCCAGCCGCCCTGGAGCACGTCGTGGGCGCGCACGACGTCCCAGTACTTCTTGAAGTTGCCGGTCGAGTTCCCCATCGAGTGGGCGTACTCGATCATGACGTAGGGCCGGGTGTCGGAGGTGTCCTCGGCGCGCTGCTCGACGCGCCGCGGGCTGTCGTACATCGCCGAGCGGATGTCGCTGATGCCGGGGCGGTCGTCGCCCTCGTACTGGATGACGCGGGTGGCGTCGTAGGAGCGGATCCAGTCGTGCATGGCGGTGAAGGTGGAGCCGCCCCCCGCCTCGTTGCCCAGCGACCAGATGACGACCGAGGCGTGGTTCTTGTCCCGGTGGACCATGTTCTGGGCGCGGGCCACGCAGGCGGCGGTCCAGTCGGGGTGGTCGCCGGGGTACTCGTCGCGGATGCCGTGGGTCTCCAGGTTGGTCTCGTCGACGAGGTAGAGGCCGTACTCGTCGGCCAGTTCCAGCCAGTACGGGTTGTTGGGGTAGTGCGAGGTGCGGACGCTGTTCATGTTCATCCGCTTGATGATCCTGATGTCCGCGACCATGTCCTCGCGGGTGAGCGCGGTGCCGCGGGCCGGGTGCATCTCGTGGCGGTTGGTGCCGCGGAAGGAGACCGGCTCGCCGTTGATCCGCATGAGCCCGTCCTTGAGCGCGAACTCGCGGAAGCCCACCCGGTGGGACAGGGTCTCGGTCACCTTGCCGGCGGGGTCCCGCAGGCGCAGTACGGCCGTGTAGAGGTTCGGGTGCTCGGCCGACCAGAGCCGGGGCTTGGACACGGCCTTGGCCGCCCGTACGGTGACGTCCTCTCCGGCGCCCGCCGTGCCGACGTCGACGGGCTGCTGGAGCGGCCGGGACCAGACGGCGTGGCCGCGCGCGTCGTAGAGCTGGGTCTCGACGGTGTAGCGGCCCGTGCCGCCCTCGCCGTACGCCCGCACACTCGCGGTGACCGCCAGTTCGGCGCCGGTGTAGGTGTCGTCGAGCGGGGTGTCCAGCTTGAAGTCGCGCAGGTGGACGGCCGGGGTGGAGTAGAGGTGGACCGAGCGGAAGATGCCGCTCAGCCGGATCATGTCCTGGTCCTCCAGCCAGTCGCCGTCGGAGTAGCGGTAGACCTCGACGGCGATCTGGTTGGTGCCCGGCTTGAGGTGGTCGGTGACGTCGTACTCGGACGGGGTGTAGGAGTCCTCGTCGTAGCCGACCAGTTCGCCGTTGATCCACACGTAGTGCGCGGACTTGACGCCCTCGAAGTGGAGGAAGGTGCGGCGGCCCTTCCAGTCGCGGGGGACGGTGAAGGTGCGCCGGTACTGGCCGACCGGGTTGTAGCGGGTCGGCGCGGCGGGCGGCTGCGGCTCCTCGCCGCGGCCGTTGGGGCCCCAGTACGGGTAGGTGATGTTCAGGTAGATGGGGAAGTCGTGGCCGTGCAGCTGCCACACGGACGGGACCGGGATGGTCTCCCAGTCTCCGTCGTCCACGTCGGTGCGGTGGAAGTCGGCGTCCCGGTCCTCGGGGCGGTCGGCGTAGGCGAACTTCCAGGTGCCGTCCAGGCTCAGCCGGTAGGGCGAGCGGGCACGGTCGCCGGCGAGGGCCTGCTCGACGTCCGCGTAGGGCGTGAGCGTGGCGTGCGGCGGCTGGGTGCCGAGCCGGAAAACGCCGAAGTCGTTCCACTCCGGGGGCTCGTCGGCCGCCGCTCTCCGTCCGGCCGCCTGCGCGGCGACGGGCGACGCGGAGAGGGCGAGCGCGCCGAGGACGGCGGCCCCGCCCTCCAGGAGGCGGCGGCGGCTGACGGCCTGGCGGGGCAGGCGGGCCGGGGACTGGGCGGGTGACGCGGGCGGGTGCGGCATGACCGTGGCCTTCCGTGGGGCTTCGGGGGCGGCTCAACACACGGTGCTTCGACGGCGGTTGGCGGTGGGGCGGATCTCAACTGCCGGTGACGCGGTGACTACCGGATCAGGGTCACCCTAGGACTCGAACAGAACCGAATCAATTATCCCGTCGGAGTTTGTTCGTTCCTGGTGGGCAGGCGTGTCGCCGGGCGACCGGTCACGGGATCCGGCCCTTCCGGGCACCCGGGACTGCCCCGGGAGCCCCTGACGGGGACCCGGTCTCCACGTAACGTCCTCGCGTGAACCTGTGGACTTCCCTGGAGCCCGCGTCCGCGACCGTGGACCCCGGCAGCAGTGCGCGCGTACGGCTGCGGGTGCGCAACACCGGCGATGTGGTGGACGAGTACCGGTTCGAACCCGTCGGGGATGTGGCTCCCTGGACGACGGTCGAGCCGCAGACCCTGCGCCTGTACCCGGGCACGACCGGCACCGTCGAGCTGACGTTCGCCCCGCCGCGCACGCCGGACGCGGTGGCGGGGCCGAATCCGTACGCCGTGCGGATCACGCCGACGGAGCACCCGGACGCGGTGACCGTCCCGGAGGGGAACCTCACGATCACGGCGTTCACCGAGGTGCGGGCCGAGCTGGTGCCGCCGACGGTGAAGGGACGCCTTCGTGGCCGGCCGCGGCTGGCGGTGGACAACCTCGGCAACACGAAGGTGACGGCGTCGGTCGCGGGCAGCGACACCGGCGACCATCTGTCGTACGAGATCCGGCCGTCGAACGTGCAGATCGAGCCGGGGCGTGCGGCGTTCGTGGAGACGACGCTGAAGCCGAAGCGGATCATCTGGTTCGGTTCCAAGGAGGAGCGGCCCTACAGGCTCGCGGTACGACGCTCCGGGGTCGATCCGACCGACGTCGAGGGCACCTACGTGCAGCGCGGCTTCCTGCCCCGCTGGCTGGCGACGTTCTTCGGGGTCTTCCTGGCGCTGGCGATCGCGTTCGTGATGATCTGGATCGCCTACAAACCGCAGGTCCGCACCAGCGCCACCGAGCAGACCCAGCAGGCCGGAGCCGCACTCGCCCCGAGCCCCGGTGCCACACCCGAGACCCTGCCCAGCACCGCCGAGTCCGCGCCCGCCGAGCAGCCGCGGGTGCAGCAGCCGGCCACGCGGGAGACGCCGGACGACGACGGGGGCGACGGCGGCGGTGAAGAGCCGCCGGCGCCCAAGAAGTCCCAGAAGGAGACCACGGGCGGGGGCGACGAGGGGAAGCCGGAGGCCGAGGCCCCGGAGACCGTCGCTCCCGGCACGACCATCTACGGCCACGCCTCGGACCGCTGTATCGAGGTGGCGGGTCACAAGTGGCGGGACGGTGCGCCGCTGCAGATCGCGGACTGCACCGGCAAGAACTGGCAGAAGTGGGACTTCCGTCCCGACGGCACGATCCGGTCGCTGGGCCTGTGCATGGACGCGACCTGGGGCGGCACGGCCAACGGCACGGTCGTCCAGGTGGCGGTGTGCAGCGGCAACCCCGCCCAGCAGTTCATCCTGGCCGGGCCCCGGGACCTGGTCAACGTACAGGCCAACAAGTGCGTGGACGTCGTGGACGGGAAGACCGGGAACGGCGCGAGGCTCCAGCTCTGGGAGTGCGACGGCAAGGACGACCAGAAGTGGAGCACCCGCTGACGCCGGGCGCCCGGCCGGCGGGCCGGCGGCCGGTCCCACGGCGGCGGCCGGTTCGGTGACCCGGCCCGCGCCGGTCGAGGCACCTGAACATCAGTTCCAGTGAAACCCCACCGCGTTCCGTCGGGCCGCGCTTGAATGGTCGCGATCACACGAGGACGGCACGGGGGGACGCACCATGCGCAAGTCGTACTACGCGGCACACGTCTACATGATCGTGGGAGTCGTTTCGGGACTCTTCTACCGCGAGTTCACGAAGGCCGAGGACTTCCACGGCGAGACCCAACTGGCACTGATGCACACCCACCTGCTGGCCCTGGGCATGCTCGTCTTCCTGATCGTGCTCGCCCTGGACAAGCTCTTCCAGCTCTCCGGGACGAGGCTGTTCACCGGGTTCTTCTGGTGCTACAACGCCGGCCTGGCGATCTCGACGGCGATGATGGGCGTCCACGGAATCCTGACCGTGCTCGGCCGCGACGAGGACCACATCTCCGAAGCGGTGCCGCTGACCGCCGGCCTCGGTCACATCGTGCTGACCGTCGGCCTGATCCTCCTCTTCGTCCTGCTCGGCCGACGCGTCAACGAACACGTGCAGCGTCCCGCGGCCAGGAGCGAGCGCGAAGAGGTCACCGTCGCATGAGGGCCCCGCGTCCCCGGCCCTGAGGCCGGCCCCTCACCACCGGCCGGGCGGTCGGCCGGCCCGCGCGGCGAACGCCTCGTGGGCCCGGTCGTCGAAGAGGACGAACCTGACCTCCTCGACGGACGTGTCGGCTCCCCGCACCGTCTCCACGGCGATGCGGGCGGCGTCGTCGAGCGGCCAGCGGTAGACACCGGTGGAGATGGCCGGGAAGGCGACGTGGCGGGCGCCCAACTCGTCGGCGACCCGGAGGGATTCGCGGTAGCAGGAGGCGAGGAGGCCGGAGCGGTCCTCGGTGGTGCTGTGCACCGGCCCGACCGTGTGGATCACCCAGCGCGCGTCCAGGTCGCCCGCGGTGGTGGCGACCGCGCTACCGGTGGGCAGGCCCTTGCCGAGGTGGCCCGCGCGGAGTCCGCGGCACTCCGCGAGGATCGCCGGGCCGCCGCGTCGGTGGATGGCACCGTCGACGCCGCCTCCGCCGAGGAGGGAGGAGTTGGCGGCGTTGACGATCGCGTCGGCGTGTTCGCGGGTGATGTCGCCCTGGACCAGGGTGATGGCGGTCATACGGGTCCTCGCTCGCTCGGTTCCGTACCGTTTCGTTGAGGGGTCAGGTCTGGCGGAGTCTGCGCCAGACGGCCTTCGCCGCGTTGTGCCCCGGCATGCCGTGCACGCCGGGGCCCGGCGGTGTGGCCGACGAGCAGATGAAGACGGCCGGGTGCGGGGTCGAGTAGGGGAAGAGGGAGAGCTTCGGGCGCAGGAGGAGCTGGAGGCCGCTGACCGCGCCGGTGGCGATGTCGCCGCCGACGTAGTTGGCGTTGCGGACGGCTAGTTCGGGCGGGCCCGCGGTGGCTCGGGCGAGGACGCGGTCGCGGAAGCCGGGGGCGAAGCGCTCCAGTTGGCGTTCGATCGCGTCGGTGAGGTCGCCGGTCCAGCCGTTGGGGACATGGCCGTACGCCCAGAAGACGTGCCGGCCGGCCGGGGCGCGGGTGGGGTCGGCGACACTCGGCTGCACGGTGATGAGGAACGGCCGCTCGGGAGCACGGTCGGTGCGGGAGGCCGCGTCCAGGGCGGCACCGATCTCCGCGCTGTCGGCGCCGATCTGCACGGTGCCCGCACGGCGGGGTTCCTCGGCCGTCCACGGGACGGGGCCGTCCAGCGCGTAGTCGATCTTGAAGACGCCGGGGCCGTACCGGTAGTTCGCGTAGTGACTGCCGAGACCCGCGATGCGGGCCAGGGCGGTGGGCGAGGTGTCGAAGACGTACGCCCGCGCGGGCGGCAGGTCGTCGAGGCGCTTGACCTCGTAGTCGGTGTGGACGGTGCCGCCGAGGTCCCCGAGGTACGCGGTGAGGGCGTCGGAGATCGACTGGGAGCCGCCGCGGGCCACGGGCCAGCCCCGGGCGTGCGCGGCGAGGGCGAAGACCAGGCCTATGGCGCCGGTCGCGAAGCCGCCGAGCGGGGCCATGACGTGCGCGACGAGCCCGGCGAAGAGGGTCTTGGCCCGGTCGTCGCGGAAGCGGCGCATCAGCCATGTCGACGGCGGCAGGCCGACCAGTCCGAAGCGGGCCAGGGTGACCGGGTCGCGGGGCAGCGCGGTCAGCGGCAGGGACATGAAGTCGCGGGCGAGCGTGTCCCACCTGGGCAGGAAGCGCTCGACCAGCCTGCGGTACGCGCCCGCGTCGCGCGCCCCGAAGGAGGCGGCCGTCTCGCCGACCGACCGGGACAGGACGGCGGCCGAGCCGTCGAGGAAGGGGTGCGCCATGGGCAGCGCGGGATGCAGCCACTCGAGGCCGTACCGCTCCAGGGGGAGGCCGCGGAAGGCCGGGGAATTGATGCCCAGCGGGTGTGCCGCCGAGCACGGGTCGTGCCGGAAGCCCGGCAGGGTCAGCTCCTCGGTGCGCGCTCCGCCGCCCACGGTGTCCCGCGCCTCGAACACGGCGACCGAGAAGCCTCGGCGGGCCAGCTCAACGGCAGCGGTCAGTCCGTTCGGCCCCGCACCCACTACGACCGCATCGAGCATCGACGGCACCTTCGGACCCCTTCGTCAGCCGATGGCCACTCGGGATCAGGATAGGCCCGGGGTCCGGCGGCGCGCGGTCACGGGGCCCGCCCGCGGCGGCCGGCTGCCCTCACGCCTCGCCCGACAGCAGTGCCACCACCCGCCGGGCCGTGGCCGCGTCGCGGGCGGCCGTGAACGGCAGGTCGTTGCCCCCGGTGATGCGGAAGGGCTCGCCCGTGAGGGTCAGGTGGACGCCGCCCGCCTCCTCGACCAGGAGGAGACCTGCCGCGTGGTCCCACGCCGCCTCCCAGGAGAAGGCGGTGGCCTCGCACTCGCCCCTGGCGACCGCGAGGTACTCCAGGCCGGCCGAACCGCAGGGGCGGGGGGCCACGCCCGGGGTGCGCAGGGCGAGCAGGTCGCGCTTCTGCTCGTCCGTCGTGTAGTCCGGGTGGGAGGTGGCCACCCGCAGCTCGCGGCCGGGCTCGGGCGGCCCGGCGTACAGCCGCTCACCGTCCAGGAAGGCGCCCCTGCCGCGTACGGCCGTGGCAAGCCGGTCGGTGACGGGGGCGTACGTCCAGGAGGCGTGCACGACGCCGTGGTGGGCGAGGGCCACCAGCGTGCAGAAGCCCTCCTCGCCGCGCACGAACTGCCGGGTCCCGTCGACCGGGTCGATGATCCACACCGGTGCTTCGCCGCGTACCGCCTCGTACGACGCGGGGTTCGCGTGCACCGCCTCCTCGCCGACCACCACCGAGCCCGGCAGCAGGTCGGCCAGGGCCTCCGTGAGGTACAGCTCGGCCCTGCGGTCGGCGTCCGTCACCAGGTCGTGCGGGCCCGCCTTCTGGTCCACCTCGTGTGCCGCGAGCCGGCGCCAGCGCGGCATGATCTCCTGGGCCGCCGCCTTTCGGACGGCCGCCTCCACCTCGTCGGTGGGCCGGGCGAGAAACTCGTCGATGGTTTCGTTGTTCTCGATCATGACTCCATGAGAGCACGCGCCACTGACAATCCCCACCCGGATGGTGTACCGCGGGTGGCACCAGGATGAACTCCGGGTGCGCGCGGGCGCGCGGGGTGACGGCCGGGCCGTGCGGCCCCGCGTGCCGTGCCGGTCAGCGGCCGACCGCGTAGCCCTGCATGCCGCGCGGGTTCGCCGCCGCCGACAGCAAGCCCGTCTCCGGGTCGCGCGCGACGGCGCACAGACGGCCCTCCGACCACGCCTCCCCCACCGTCACGTCGTGCCCGCGACGCCGCAGCTCCTCGACGACCTCCGCGGGCATGCGGGACTCCACGGTGACGGATCCCGCCCGCATCCCGCGCGGGAAGAAGGAGCCGGGGAAACTGTCGTTGTGCCAGTTCGGGGCGTCGATCGCGCCCTGGAGGTCGAGACCTCCGCGCACCCGCGCGCGCAGCGCGACGGCCAGGAAGAAGTGCGTCTGCCACTGGTCCTGCTGGTCGCCGCCGGGGGTGCCGAAGGCCATGACCGGTACTCCGTCGCGCAGGGCGACGGACGGCGTGAGCGTGGTGCGGGGGCGGCGGCCCGGTGCGAGCGAGTTGGGCAGGCCCTCCTCCAGCCAGGTCATCTGGAGCCGGGTGCCGAGCGGGAAGCCCAGTTCGGGCACGACGGGGTTGGACTGGAGCCAGCCGCCGCTGGGTGTGGCGGAGACCATGTTGCCCCAGCGGTCCACGATGTCGAGGTGGCAGGTGTCGCCGCGGGTGCTCCCGTCGGCGGCGACGTCCGGTTCGCCCGGCACCGGTGACGTCGGGCTCTTGGCGACCGTCGGCTCGCCGACCCCCAGGGCGTCGAGCCCCTCCCCCTCCACGGCGGCGCCGAGGGCGTGCGCGCTGAGCCGCGGGGCGCGCCCACCGGGTGCGCCGGGCCGCAGCTCGAACGACGCCTTGTCACCGACGAGTCGCCGCCGCTCCGCGTTGTACTCCGGCGACAGCAGCTCGTCGAGCGGGACCCGGTCCGCGCCGTCCGCGTCGCCGTACCAGGCCTCCCGGTCGGCCATGGCCAGCTTGCAGCCCTCGACCAGCAGGTGGACGTAGTCTGCGGAGCCGTATGCGGGCAACTCGGCTGGGAGCAGGGCCAGTTGCTGGAGCAGGACCGGGCCCTGGCTCCACGGGCCGGCCTTGCACAGGGTCCAGCCGTTCCACTCGTACGTCGCGGGTGCCTCGTAGTGGGCGGACCAGCCGGCGAGGTCGGCGGCGGTCAGGGTGCCGCTGTGGTGTTCACCGCTGGTGTCCAGGGTGGGCCGCCCGGCCTGCCGCACGAGGGCCTCGGCTATGAACCCCGAGCGCCAGATCTCCCGTGCGGCGTCGATCTCCGCCTCCCGGCCGCCCGTCCGCCCCCTCGCGCCGGAGGCCTCGGCGAGCAGCCGCCTCCAGGTGGCGGCGAGGGCGGGGTTGCGCAGCAGCTCGCCGGGGCGGGGCGGGCGGCCTTGCGGCAGGTAGACGTCGGCGGACGTCGTCCAGTGCGTCTCGAACAGTTCACGGACGGTCTCGACGGTCTCCGCGACGCGCTCCACGGGCGCGTGCCCGTGCTCGGCGTAGCCGATGGCGTACTTCAGCACGTCGGCCGGTGACTTGGTGCCGTGGTCGCGCAGCAGGAGCATCCAGGCGTCGAAGGCACCGGGCACGGCGGCGGCGAGCGGTCCGGTGCCGGGGACGAGTTCGAGCCCGAGGCCCTTGTAGTGCGCCACCGTCGCCCCGGCCGGCGCCACGCCCTGCCCGCACAGCACCCGCACCTCGCCGCCCGCCGGCGCGAGCAGGATCGGCACCTCTCCGGCGGGCCCGTTGAGGTGCGGCTCGACGACGTGCAGCACGAAGGCTCCGGCGACGGCGGCGTCGTAGGCGTTGCCCCCGTCCTCCAGCACCGCCATGGCGGACTGGGAGGCCAGCCAGTGGGTGGAGGACACCATGCCGAAGGTGCCGCTCAGGGTGGGGCGAGTCGTGAATCGCATACCTGACCTCGGTGTTCGGGTGCGTCGACGGGCAGGTGCGAGGCGTCGGGCCCGTGGGGAGAGCCTGGGGAGAAGAAGCGCGCGACCGTCTCCTCCACGTACTCCCCCCACATCCACCGCGGGCCGGGTCGGGCTGCCGACGCCGGCCACTGCCGTACGCAGGGTAGATGTGTGCCCCCGGCCGGTGCCACCCTCCTCACCGGGCCGAAGGCATCCCCGTCAGGCCCCCGGCACCAGATGGTCGCCGGCGATGCCGGACTTCTCGGGTCGGTAGTAGTCCCTGATGCCGTCGGCCCAGGTGGACACGCGCACGCGGTCCTCCCCGTCCGGGCCGAAGACCTGGAAGAGGGCCTCGATGTTGGGCCGTGCGAAGCCGATCGCGATCATCAGCGCGACGAACTCGGGGCGGGCGACGAAGCCGTCGCCGTCCGGATCGCCCATCGCGGCGAGGGCTTCGGCGAACTCGTCCACCACGGCGTCGAACCGCTGCGGGTTGAGGACGACGGAGGTGAACTCCTCGGGGCTGACGCGGCCGTCACCGTTGGCGTCGAGCTCGGTCAGGAGCGTCTCTCCGTAGCGGCGGAAGGCACCGGTGAGCCTGTTCTTGACGGCCTCCTGTGCGGCCGGGACCGCGGCCACCACGCGGGTGCTCATCAAGTCGAAGTCGGCGAGTTCCAGGTAGCCGTTGCCATCGGCGTCGAAGAGGGAGAAGACCAGCTCGATGCGGTCGGTCGCCTCGGTGGTGGGCACCATGGTGCACCCTGCCTTTCTTGGTGGAGCCTTGCCGTCGGAGCGCGCCGGGGTGCCCCCGGCGGCTGGTCCAACTATCCGGTCGCCCCGGGCACTTCGGCAGGACAGAACGGAACTTCACACACGAAAGGGGGGAACAGCGGGATCCATGCATGAAACGGGGTGCGGACCACTGACGCCCCTGGGGCCGGGCCGATCAGGCCGCCCGCGCCCGGTCCGCGAACACCCAGCGGTTTCCCGCCAGGGCGTCGTTCTCCTCGGGCAGCGGGCCGCGTCCGTGCCGGTGGGTGAAGTCGAACGGAGTGTGGACCGACGCGGTCCAGCCCCTGTCCCTCAGACGGGCCGCGGAGTCGGGCCGCGGCTCCCGGCTGAACAGGTCGAGCAGGTCGATGCCGAGCTGCCGGCGCGTCGACGTGTACAGCGGACTGTCGCGGTACGCCATCAGGTCCTTCTCGAGCTTGACCTCGTATGCCAGGGCGCTGCCCGGCGCACTCAGCCGGTCGACCGTGTCGATGAGGGCGGTCTCGGCGGCGGCCGGCAGGTAGAACAGCAGACCCTCGACCAGCCACACGGTGGGGGCCGTGACGTCGAAGCCCGTCGCCGTCAGGGCACCCGCCCAGTCGGCGCGCAGATCGATCCCGACCGGCACGCGCGCCGCCCCGGGTTCGGCCGACAAGGTGTCCAGGACCTTGTGCTTGAACGCGAGGACCCCGTCCCTGTCGATCTCGAAGATCACACAGTCGGAGGGCCAGTCGAGCCGGAACGCCCGCGCGTCCAGCCCCGCTCCCAGCAGCACCACCTGACGGATGACGGCGGGCCGGACCGACCGGAGCAGGAAGTCGTCGAGAACCCGGGTACGCAGACCGAAGTAGCGGGCGAAGCGTCCCCAGAGCGGGCTCGTGTCACCGCCCGGTGCCTGGTCCAGGCGGACCGGCCAGTGCGCGGACGCCCCGGCGCCCAGCACGAAGTGCTCCGCGTAGAGGTCCTGGGCGAGGCTGTCCGGGCGGTGGGTCTCGATCGCCCGCGCCGCGGCGACCAGGAGCGCGGTCAGCCCCACTCCTTCCTCCACGCCGTCCGTGGTGCTGCTGAGGGGTGCCGTGTCGGCCATGCCTTCTCCCTGGTGGGTTCGCGTGGGGCCGGCGTCCCTCCGGGGCGCCGGCCGGGGTGGGCGGCGGCGGGCGGCGCGTTCAGTGCCGCCGGCCGTCCGGGATCAGGACGGGCTTGACGACGCGGCCCGTGTCGCAGTCGTGCTCGGCCTCGTTGATGTCGGCCAGCGGATAGGTACGGATCAGCTGGTCGAAGGGGAACCGCCCGGCCTGCCAGAGCGCGGTGAGCCGGGGGATCAGCAGTGCGGGGACGGCGTCTCCTTCGCAGATGTGGGAGATCGCGCGCCCGCGGTCCAGCGTTCCCGCCTCCAGCGGCAACGTGTCGTGGAGCCGGGCCACGAGACCGAGGCGGCCGGTCGGACGCAGCGACCGGAGCGCCTCGTTGATCAGTCCGGCGGACCCCGTGGTGTCCAGCGCGTACGCCGCTCCCCCGCCGGTCAGTCGCCGGACGCGGTCGGACAGGCCGGTCGAGGCGGCGGGGACCGGCAGGGCGTGGAGCCGCTCGGCGAGGGCCAGCCGCCCGGGATGCCGGTCCACGGCCACGGTCACCGCTCCGGCGGCGTGGGCCGCCATCACCGCGGCCAGGCCCACCGCGCCCGCGCCGAAGACGGCGAGGGTGTCGCCGGGGCCCGCACGGAAGGAGTTGAAGACCGCGCCGGCGCCGGTGAGGAAGCCGCAGCCGAGCGGTCCGAGCAGTTCCAGGGGCAGTGAGGGATCGACCCGGACGGCGTTGCGGGCCGGGACCAGCGCGTACTCGGCGAACGAGGACTGACCGAACCAGCGGGGGGCCAGGGCCGTTCCGGTCGCGTCGGTGAACCGTGCGGCGTGCTCCGCACGCCCGCCGAACAGGTTCAGGGAGGCGAAGGAATCGCAGTAGGCGGGAGCCGCGCCCTGGCAGTTGCGGCAGTGCCCGCAGGAGTCGAAGCTCAGCACCACGTGGTCGCCGGCGCTCAGACCGGTGCCCGTGCCTCCCGTCTCCTCCACGACTCCGGCCCCCTCGTGCCCGAGGACCGCCGGCAGGGGGGAGCGGCCGGCCGACCCCCGCACCGCGAGGTCGGTCCGGCACATCCCGCAGCCCGCGATCCGGACCAGGACCTCCCCCTCGGCCGGCCCCTCCGCCAGCACCACCTCCTCGACGGTGAACGGGTCCCCGTACGCACGCAGAACCGCCGCGCCGAACCTCACTTCACGCCTCCTGCGGGCGGTGCACGACGAACGGCTGGAGGTTTCCGTAGAGCCCCCACGGTCCGCCCGCGACGCCGACACCGCTGTCCTTGGCGCCCGCGAAGGGCTGGGCGAGGGAGAGTTCGGCGTGGTGGTTGATCCACGCCGTCCCGCACTCCAGACGGTCGGCGACGGCCGCGGCCCGGTCGAGGTCGGTCCCCCACACCGAGCCGCCCAGTCCGAAGCCGGTGTCGTTGGCCGCCCGGACGGCTTCGTCGAGACTGTCGTACGGCAGGACCGGCAGGACCGGGCCGAACTGCTCCTCGGTCACCACCGGGCTGTCGGCCGGCACGTCGGCCAGGATCGTCGGAGCGAAGAAGTACCCCGGCCGGTCCAGGCGGTGTCCACCGGCGGCGGCCCGGGCACCGTCCGCCAGGGCACGGGCCGTGCAGCGCTCGACGCGGGCGAGCTGCGGGGCGTTGTTGACCGGCCCGATCCGCGAGGCCGGGTCGAGCCCGGACCCGACGGCGGTCGTCCTCGCCCGGTGTGCGAGCGCCTCCACCACCCGGGCGTGGAGCCGCGCAGGGGCGTAGACGCGCTTGACCGCCATGCAGACCTGGCCGCAGTTGCGGAACGCCGCCCAGAACAGCCGGTCCGCGACCTCCTCCACGTCGAGGTCGTCGAGCAGGACGGCGGCGTCGTTGCCTCCCAGTTCCAGGGTGACCCGGGCGAGCGAGGCCGCCGCGCCCGCGGCGACGGCCCGTCCTGTGGCCGCCGACCCGGTGAAGGTCACATGACGGATCCCCGGGTGCGACGCCAGACGGGCACCGAGGGGCTCCCTCCCGGTGACGATCGTCAGTACGCCCTCGGGCAGGGCAGCGGCGAGGACGGACCCCAGCATCCGTGTGGCGAGAGGAGTGAACGGCGAGGGTTTGAGCACCACCGTGTTGCCCGCGGCGAGCGCGGGCGCGAACTTCGCCGACGCCAGTTGCAGGGGGAAGTTCCACGGGACGATCGCGGCGACGGGCCCGAGCGACCGCCACCGCAGCCGGCTGCGCACGGGACGGTCGTCCGCGATCGGCTGCGTCCCGATGTCCGGCTCCGCGAAGTAGCGCAGCCGGGCGGACGTGCGGGCCACCTCCGCGTGCGACTCGGTCAGCGGCTTGCCCTGTTCACGCGTGAGGAGCGGGGCGAGAGCGGCGGCGGCCGCGTCGACGGCGTCCGCCGCCGCGAGCAGCGCCGCCCCGCGTGCCGCCGGGTCGGCCCGCCAGCCGCGCCAGGCCGCGTGGGCCCGGTCGACGACCGCGTCCAGTTCCTCCGGCCGCCGGTCGGGAGCCTCGTCGAAGGCTTCGCCGGTCGACGGATCGACGACGGCGAAGTGCCCGCCCCGGTCACCGGTGTCGTGCGGGGAACGTCCGGTCGCCAGAGCCATGGTCAGCTCTGCGCGGCAGTGGCCGCGTGTTCCCGGACGTGCCGGTCCATCTCGGCCCGGAAGGCCGCCACCAGGTGTGGCCGGATCCGGCCCGTGTTGCGGTCCCCTCCCTCGCAGACGGCTCCGCGCACTCCGACGATGTCCGTCCGGATGCGGGCCAGTTCGCCCAGGTCGCCGGTCCTGACGCTGCCCGCCAGCGCGGCGAGGAGGCCGGCGTCGTGGGAACGCCGCACGAACTCCGCGCACACGTCGGGCGGAACGTGGTCGAACAGCCGCGTCCCGTCCTTGATCGCGGTGTCGAGCATGGCGGCGTCGGAACCCGAACGGCGCGCGATGTCGGGCAGCGAGAGCGGGTTGACACAGCCGATGCGGTGGGCGTCGGCGTAACCCGACGCGACGACGAACGCGTCCGCCCGGTGCTCCTTCACCGCCCGGACGACCCCGCTCATGACCTCGACGGCCTGTTCGGGTGTCGCGCATCCGTAGAGGCCGACCTTGATGTAGGTGGCCCCGGACACGGCCGCGCCGAGCGCGGCCTGGGCCACCGTGCCGGGCTTGTACGGCACGTCGCCCACGGTGGCGGAGACCGGCTTGTCCGCCGGGACCGCCGCACGGATCTCCCTGATGACCCAGGGGTAGTTGGCGCCGAGCGAGCCCTCGTCGGGCTTCTTCACGTCGACGATGTCCAGGTGCTCGGCCGCCTTCGCGCAGTCGAGGGCCTCGTCGACACCGTCCGGAGAGATGAGAAGCAGCAAGATTGAGTCCTTCCCCGGCACACCGCGCTGCCCCGGGGGCAGATGTGCGGATTCGCCTGGCTCACATGCGGTCCGCACATCATTTCCCCGGGCGTCGCCTCCCGGCAGGGCGCGCGCAGTGACGAATGGGTCGCAGCGGCGAGGAGCCCGCGCCCTGGACAACGCGCCGTCTGCGCTGGACCGTCGAACCCCCGCCCGCACGCCCCGGGCCGGGCAGTCCCGTCGCTCGCGGCCGGGTGAACCTCTGTACGAACTCCGTTTCCCCGTTGTATGACTTCTCCCTATGTGATGGCGGAGGCGTTCACCTCGGAGCGCTTGCTTCGATTGCCGCTTGACAACGTTGTCCGACTGGGAAGGGGCCGTGCTCGCCATGTCCGACAGATCCAAGAGACCGCCGACAAGGTCGGCCAGACCCCGGCCCCGGGCCCTTCGCTCCACGGTCGCCGCGGTCCTCGCCGGGGCGCTCGGCCTCGCCGCGCTGACGGGCGGCGGCACCGCCGCGGCCGTGCCCGTCGCGAAGAGCTCAGCCACGGCCGGTGAAGCGTCCCGCGACACGGACTACACCAAGCTCGTCGACCCGTTCGTGTCCACCGCCGGCGACGACGGCAACGATCTCCCCGGCGCCCAGGCCCCGCACGGCCTCGCCAAGGTCAACCCGATGACGACCCCGGGCCGCAACCACTCGGGGTACGACTACGACGAGGACCACATCGCCGGGTTCACCGCCACGAACCTGGACGGCGTGGGCGGTTCGGGCGGCGGCGGCGACCTGCTGGTGGTCCCGACCGCGCGGCAGTACGACGAGCGCCCGGCCACGAGCACCTACGCGCACCCCTACAGCCACGACGACGAGTCCGCGTCGCCCGGCTCCTACCGGGTGGGCCTCGGGTCCCCCGACGGGACCATCGACGCCGAGACGACCGCGACGACCCGTACGGCGCTCGAACGGTACGCCTTCCCGGCCGGTACGCGGCCCCAGCTCGTCCTCGACCTCGCCAACAACTTCACCAGCCGGACCCGCGCCACCCTGGACGCGACGAAGCTGGGGGACGGGACCACCGCGATCAGCGGACTCGTCGCCGGGTCGTTCAACGGCGCCTCGTACCGCCTGTACTACTACGCCACCACCAACGTCCCCGTGACCTCGCTGCGCAGTTGGGGCGACGACGGCAGGCTGACCGACGCGACCGCGCAGGACGGGACCGACACGGGCGCCGTCCTCGGCTTCGGCACGTCCGAGGGCGACGACGTCGAACTGCGCGTCACCCTGTCGCCGATCAGCGCCGAACAGGCCGCGACCGACCAGCACAACGAGGTGGCGGGCCGCACCTTCGAGGAGGTGCGCGCGCAGACGAAGGCGGACTGGAACCGCACGCTCGGCGCCGTCGCGGTGCAGGCCTCCCGGAAGGCCGACCCGGACTCGACGCTGACGAAGCTGTTCTACACGCACCTGTACCGCATGTACGCGCTGCCGGTGAACGCCACCAGCACCAGCGGCACGTACCGCGGCGTCGACGGCGCGGTGCACGAGGCGAACGGCTTCACGTACTACGACGGCTGGTCCACCTGGGACGACTTCCGCAAGTACTCCGTCGAGGCCTACATCGACCCCGTGACCTACCGGGACATGGTGCAGTCCGCGGTGGTCCTGTTCGCCGACGCGCACGCCTCGGGCAAGAGCCTCGGCAGCCTCACCCACTCGGTGCCGACGGTGCGCTGGGAGCGCTCGGCGGTGGTGATCGCAGACGCGCTGTCGAAGGGGTTCAAGGACTTCGACCGGCTCGACGAGGCCTACCCGGCGCTGAAGTCGTACACCGGCTACTACACCGGGGCGCAGCTGCGGCAGGGCTACGTCGCCGGTGATCCCGGTACGACGGTCCAGCGCGGCTACGACCAGTGGGCGCTGTCGGTCGTCGCCGACGCGCTCGGCGAGGACGCGGACGCGAAGAAGCTGCGTGAGCAGGCCACCATGGCGATCGACAACCTGGTCAGGCCCGGCGCCTGGAAGGCGGACGACGGCACCGAGGTGGGTCTGCTCACCCCGCGCGACGGCGAGGGCGAGTGGCAGGGCGTCGACTACGAGAAGTTCGAGGAGGCGAAGCTCTACCAGGGCACGCTCTGGCAGTACCACTGGTACGACGCGTACGACATGGGCGGCCTCATCGAGGCCATGGGCGGCGAGAAGGCCGGCCGGGCCGCGATCCGGCACATGTTCGGCGAGGACTCCGACGCCGACGACGGCTCGACGATGCTGCACTCCAACGCCAACGAGATCGACCTCCAGGCCCCCTACCTCTTCAACTACGTCGGCGAACCGAGCCTGACGCAGAAGTGGGTGCGCGCCATCTACACCGGCGAGACCTGGAACCGGTACATCGCGACGGGCTCCACGGGCGAAGCCCCAAGCTCCGGCGGCGAGTTCAGGCCGCCGGTCAAGACCAGGGTCTACGAACCCGCCCCGGACGGCTTCCTGCCGACCATGGACAACGACGCCGGCACCATGTCGACGATGTTCGTCGCCGCCGCCCTCGGACTGTTCCCGGTGACCGCGGGCTCCAGCCAGTTCCAGATCGGCAGCCCGTTCTTCGACTCCACGACGATCAGTTACGCCAACGGCGCCGAGTTCACGGTGAAGGCCGACGGGGTGTCGCCGAGCGCCTACTACGTCCAGGGCGCGTCCCTGAACGGCAAGCGGTTCTCGAACACCTGGCTCGACTACACGCAGATCGTCGCCGGCGGCACCCTGAAGTTCGACATGGGCTCCAAGCCGTCGTCCTGGGGCGCCCGCACCGAGCCCGCTTACTCGCTCAGCACCGACACGGGCGACGGTGACGGCGGCACCGGCCCGGGCAAGGGCACGACGGTCGTCTCCGCCCGTCCCGGGACCGTGGCCACCGCCGCGGACGGCACCGTCGACGCGGGCGTCCGGCTCCGCCTGTCCGGCAGGGCGTCGTTCGCGGCCCGCAAGGGCACGAGCCTGACCCGGACCGGTGCGGCGAGCGTGACCGGCCTCCCGGACGGTGTGACGGCGGACCTGCGGGTCACCGGCAGGCGCACCGCGTCGCTGACGCTCACCGGCACCACCAGGACCGACGCACGCTTCGGCATCACCTTCACGGACCGGGCCTTCCCGCACGGCATACCGGCCTCCACGGTGACCGGCACCGGCGTGTCCGTGACCGACCCGCTGACCGTCTCGGCCGCCGCGGTGCACCGGGGACGCCTCACCTCCCTCGTCGACGAGGCGTCCCTGGTGCGCGAGGGCAACTACTCCGAGGGCTCCTACGGCGTCTTCCGGACGGCGCTGGAACGCGCGCGGACCGTCCTCGCGGACTCCGCCTCCCCGACCGGCACGCTCATGGCCGCGCACGACGCGCTGCGCGCCGCGGCCGACGGGCTCACCCTGGACGAGGGCGGTTACGCCGTCCTCCAGGCCGAGGACCCCGACCGGATGGAGGGCCCCAGCCTCGTCAAGGAGGCGTACTACTCGGACGGTGATCTCGGCGGCGTCACCGAGGGCGCCTGGGAGCAGTACACGAACCTGGACTTCGGCGGGGTCGCGCCGCGGAGCGTGTCCGTGCGCTACGCCAACTCGCAGGCCCCGACGGCGGAACCGAGCAGCGTGGACATCCACGCCGGGGACGCCGACGGCCCGGTCGTCGCCACCGTCTCCCTGCCCGGGACCGGCGGCTGGCAGTACTACACCACCGTGCAGGCTGCCGTCACCGACCCGCGGGCCCTGCTGGAGGCGTCGGGAGCGACGTTCGTGTTCCACGCCCCGTCGGGGCGGCAGTGGGTGTCCAACTTCGACTGGTACCGGTTCTCGCCCGAAGACCTCTCCTCGTCGGGTTCGAGGACGACACTGGCCTCGCTGACCACGGCCAACGCCTCGGCCACCGGCGACGGTTCACTGCCGCTGAAGCTCTCGGGCGGCGTCTTCGAGAACGTGACGAACGGCGCGTGGGCCCAGTGGCGGGACACCGACCTCGGCGACGGCGCCGACGCGGTCACCGTCAGCTACGACAAGCCCCGCTCGCGTGCGGCGTCGGACTCGCACATCGAGCTGCGGCTTGGTTCGAGGGACGGTCCGACGAGCGTGGACATCCCCCTGGAGTACACCGGTTCGGGCTGGGGGACCGTCGCCGAGACGACCGTGCCGCTCGACCCGCGCGTCTTCGAGGGGGAGCAGACGGTGTACGCCGTCTTCGTCTCCGGCACCCAGACCGACGCGCAACCCTACGTCGCCAACGTCCACTCGCTCACCCTGACGCGGGAGGCGGACGCCCCGGTGGGCTTCGACGCCACGGCGTTCAGGGGCAGCAGCGGGGGCGGACTCAAGAGCGAGCCGGCCACCTGGAGCGACGCGGGCTCCGCCACGAGCCTCGGCGGCACCTACGACGGGGCCTGGCTGGACTACGGGGACATCGACTTCGGCGACTCCCCCAAGAACACCGTCACGCTCACCTACGTCAACAACTCCGCCCGCTGCGGCACCGGTTCGGCCGTCCAGCTGTACCTGGACTCCTTCGACGCGGACGCCCCCGGAACGCCGTACGCGACCGTGCCGCTGCCGGTCACCGGCACGGCGTGGTCGTCGGGCGGCACCACCAGCCTGGCACTGCCCGAGGCGGTCACCGGTACGCACCGCGTCCACCTCCGGCTGACGACCCGCGCGGACTCGGCGCACCCGTACGTCGCCAACCTGGGCCGGGTCGCCTTCCGCCACGTCGAGGCGCCCGCCGCCACGGATCCGTCCGCGCTGCGCAAGGCGATCGAGCAGTACGAAGGGCTCTCCGACGAGGCGGACCGCTACGGCTCGATCGACTTCGGGGTGTTCCGGCGCGAACTCGCCGCCGCCCGCGACCTGCTCGGTGCCGAGGACGCCACCCAGCTCGAAGTCGACCTGCGGACCCGGAGCCTCACTCTCGCCGCCAGGCAGCTCGTTGCCTTGCCGAGGCTGAGGCTGGAGAACCTGGTCACCGCCGCGGCGGCCCGCGACAACGACCGTTACACGGACGCCTCCTGGTCGGCCTTCACCGCGGCCCTCACCAAGGCGAGGACCGCCCTCGCGGACGACGGGGCCACGGACCGGACGCTCACCGAGCGGTACACCGCGCTCGACCGCGCGCTGGCCGGGCTCGCCCCGAAGCGCAAGACGGCGCCGAGCGCGCCCGGCGCCGTGTCGGCGACCGCGTCCGCCACGAGTGTGACGGTCGCCTGGTCCGCACCCGAGGACGACGGCGGCTCGCCGGTCACCGGCTACGTCGTCACGCTCAGCGGCGGTCACCAGGTGGAGATCGACGACCCGGCCGCCCGCAACACCGTGTTCACCCGGTTGAAGTCCGGCACCTCGTACACGGCGCGGGTCCGCGCGGTGAACGCCCTCGGCGACTCCCCCTGGAGCGCATCGACGCAGCCCGCGGTCACGGGCGACAACAGGCCCCAGGCACCGGCCGTCACGGGGGTGGTCACCGACGGCAAGCGGGTCCGGGTGAGCTGGCGGCCCGCCGGTGACGGCGGCTTCCCCGTCGTCGGCTACACCGTCACCCTCGACGACGGAACGACCGCGCACGTGCCCGGCACCTCGGACACCGCGCTGCTCACCACCGCGGGCAAGGCGAAGGCCCACTCCGCCACCGTGACCGCGGTGACCCCGGCCGGCAGCTCCGACGACCCCGGCCCGACGGCCGAGCCCACGACCACGGCCACCGCCACCGCCACCGCCACCGATCCTTCGGACTACGAGCCGTCCCCCTTCCCGGACGACGTGCTCGACGCCGCCTACGCGTCGGACTCGTGGCCCGCGACCGACGACGGAGGCGACTACTTCAACGGCCTCCTCAGCGGCTTCGACGACCTCGGCCCCGCCACTCTCGGCGCCAACAAGAAGTTGTCCGAGGGCACTTCGTCCACCGCGGAGAACGACACGATCGCCCTCGGCATCAACAACGCGGCGACGCAGAAGCAGGTCGACCGCGCCGTGGTGGACGCCTCCAACAGCGCCACCGTCACCATGGCCGACGGACTGGGCTCCCGGCTCGGACCGCTCTACGGCGAAGCCCTCAAGGGAGGCCAACTGCCCAAGACCAGCGCGCTGTTCTCCCGCGTCACCAAGAGCCTGGACACCCACGACGCGGCGAAGAACCACTACCAGTACCTGCGCCCGTACGTCCGGCTCGGCTTCGTCGGCGACGGCGGCGGCGTCTACGAGTCCCAGGACGGCTCGTATGCGGGCCTGGCCACCAGCGGCTCGTACCCGAGCGGCCACACCTACGGCGGCTACGAGGCCGGGACGATCCTCGCCACGCTGCTGCCGGAGCTGGCGCCGTCGATCCTCGCGCGCACCTCGGAGTACGGGAACAACCGCGTCGTCCTCGGGTTCCACTACCCGCTGGACGTCATGGGCGGCCGGATCACGGCCCAGGCCACCGTGGCGCACCGCTGGGCGGACCCCGGCTTCGAGAAGCTGCTGACGCAGGCCCGCACCGAGATCCGGAACGTGCTGCTGGCCCGGTGCGAGAAGGAGGGGTACGGCGACACGCTCACGGCCTGCGCGGGCGACCCCTACGCCGGTCTGAGCACGGCCCAGCAGATCGATCGGTACACCCAGCGCCTGTCCTACGGGTTCTCCCGGACCGGCAAGGCCGGGCAGGCCCTCGACGCGCCGTCCGACGCGGCGGCGCTGCTGATCACGGCCTTCCCGGATCTCACCGCCGAGCAGCGCACCCAGGTGCTGGAGCAGACCGCGACGGACTCGGGGTACCCGCTCGACCTCACCGGGTCCGACGGGCCGAGCTGGCAGCGGATCAACCTGGCGGCGGCGATGGCGGCGGATGTGGTCGTCGACGCCGACGGGTCGGTCACGGTGACCAACTCCCCCGACGCCACGAAGGCGAGCGTCGCGGACGCCTCCGCGATCACCGTGGGGGGCGTCTCGCTCGACGGGTTCGACCCAGAGGTGTCCACGTACGTCGTGGACTGGCCGAAGTACGAGCGGATCCCGGCCGTCGGTGCCGTGACGGCCGCGTCGGGCGCGCGGGTGAAGGTGACGGCCGGCAGTTCCACGGTCTCGTCGTCCCAGCGCGGGTTCACCACCCGCACCATCACGGTGACCTCGGCCAACGGCGCGTTCACCCGTACGTACACGGTCGGGTTCCGGCCTGCGGAGCAGCAGTATCCGCAC
This sequence comes from Streptomyces sp. NPDC093065, assembly GCF_044754585.1. NCBI lineage: Bacteria > Bacillati > Actinomycetota > Actinomycetes > Kitasatosporales > Streptomycetaceae > Streptomyces > Streptomyces sp. NPDC093065. The sequence goes on from NZ_JBIVPJ010000006.1 coordinate 270,305, forward strand.
TGGCCGGGCGCGGCCCGGGACGCCGGCCGTGGGTCGGCTCCCGGCGGTGGCGGGCTCTGGTCGCCGGCGCGGGAGTGGGAACACGCCCTGAAGTGAGCCGGGCCGGCCGGAACCGGCCGGAGTGGACCGCCGCCGTCACGACACGTCCGTGACGGCGGCGGTCCGCCGTTCTCACGTCGGGCTCGGTGCCTCGGCGCGGGGCCCGTTGCCCTCCTGGGCGCGGCGCAGGGCGTCCTCGTCGGTTCGGGCGTCGTAACCGACGAGCCCGGGCAGCGCGGCGGTGAGCAGTCCCACGGCCGCGACACAGGCCACCCCGCCGGTCCAGATCGCCGGGCGGGCGCCGGTCCAGCCGGCCATCGCCCCGGCGCGGACCTGGCCCAGCTGCGGTCCGATGCTGTAGGAGAGCACCTCGATGCCGGCGAGCCGGCCGCGCAGCCGGTCGGGGATGGTCTGGTTCCAGATGGTGGAGCGGCCCAGGCCGCTGAGCATGTCCCCGGCTCCGGCCAGCGCGAGACAGGCCAGCACCAGCCAGACGTTCGCGGTCCAGCCGGCCGCCGCGACGGCCAGACCCCAGCCTGCCGCGCCGAACACCACCAGCAGGCCGTGCCGCCGGGTCCGGGACACCCAGCCGCTGGTCAGGCTGATCAGCAGGGAGCCCACGGCACCGGCCGAGTACATCAGGCCCAGCGCCCAGTCGGCGTCCAGTTCGTCGGCGAGGAAGGGGAAGATGGTGTTCGGGAAGGCGAAGAGCATCGCCGCCAGGTCGATCGCGTAGGTGCCCAGCAGCACCGGTCTCGACCAGGCGTACCGGGCACCCTCGACGATGCCGCGCAGGGACGGCTTGGCCGCGTGCTCGACGGGCGGCACCGGCGAGAGCCGGCGGCACATCAGGACCGAGGCGCAGAAGCAGACCACGGTGGTGGCGTACGCGGGGACGTTGCCCGCGTAGGCGACCACGAGGCCGGCCAGCGCGGGTCCGGCGATGGCGCCGGCCTGCCAGCGCAGGGCGTTCAGGGCCGCGGCGGCGGCCAGTTGGTCGTGCGGCACGATCCGGGCCAGCAGCGAGTCCAGCGCGGGGCGTTGCAGTCCGGCGAGTGCGGCCACCCCGCCGGCGACCACGTACAGCGGCCAGAGCATGGGCCGGGGCAGCAGCGCGTTCACGAGCAGGACGGCGGCCAGGAGTCCCAGGCCCGCCTCGGTGAGCACGATGACCCTGCGCCGGTCCACGGCGTCGGCGAGTGCCCCGCCGTAGAGCCCGAAGACCACCAGGGGGACGAGTTCGACGGCGCCCATGACGCCGACGGCGAGCGGGGAGCCGGTCAGCTCCTTGATCTGGAGCGGCAGCGCGATCAGCGCCATGACGCTGCCGAGGTAGGTGACCAGTCCCTGCACCCACAGGAGGCGGAAGTCGCGGGAGGAGCGCCAGGGCGCGAGGTCGGGCAGCAGCGCGGTGAGCTTCGGGGTCATGGCCTTGCTTCGTTGTCTCCGGCGACGGTCGCCGTGGCCGTCGTGTGGTGGCGTCCGATGGGCAGGACGAGGGGCCTGCCGGAGACCGGGTCCTCGATGACGCGGCTCTCCATGCCGTACACGGACCGTACCGTCTCCTCGGTCATCACTTCCGCCGTATTTCCGGCGGCGTGCAGCCCGCCGGAGGCGAGGGCGATGAGCCGGTCCGCGTAGCGGGCGGCGAGGTTGAGGTCGTGCAGGACCATGACGATGGTGGTGCCGCGGGTCCGGTTGAGGTCGGTGAGCAGGTCGAGGACCTCGATCTGGTGGCTGATGTCGAGGAACGTGGTGGGTTCGTCGAGCAGCAGCAGGTCGGTCTGCTGGGCCAGCGCCATGGCGATCCACACCCGTTGGCGCTGGCCGCCGGAGAGTTCGTCGACGGCGCGGTCCATCAGGTCGGTGGTGTGGGTGGCCTCCAGTGCGGCGGCGACTGCCGCGTCGTCCTGCGCCGTCCAGCGGGAGAAGGCGCGCTGGTGCGGGTGGCGGCCCCGGCCGACCAGGTCCAGGACGGTGATGCCCTCGGGGGTGACCGGCGACTGGGGCAACAGGCCCAGGGTGCGGGCGAGTTCCTTGGCCGGGGTGCGGTGCACCTCCTTGCCGTCGAGCACGACGCGTCCGGCGCGGGGCGCGAGCAGCCGGGACATGGAGCGCAGCAGCGTGGACTTGCCGCAGGCGTTGGCGCCGACGATGACCGTGATCCGTCCGGCCGCGAGGGCTAGGTCGAGGCCCTCGATGACGACGCGGTCGCCGTAGCCGAGGGTGAGGCCCTCGGTGGACAGGGTGTGGGACGCGGTCACAGTGAGCCTCCGGCCCGGTTGGTGCGGACGATCAGGTAGACGAGGTACGGCGCGCCGAGGACGCCGGTGACGACGCCCACGGGGTAGCGGGTGTCGAAGGCGTACTGGCCGGTGAAGTCGGCGACCAGGACGAGCAGGGCGCCGACCAGTCCCGCGGGGACCAGCAGGGACCTGCCGGTGCCGACCAGCCGGGCGGCGATCGGGCCGGAGAGGAAGGCGACGAAGGCGATCGGTCCCGCGGCGGCCGTCGCGAACGCGATCAGCCCGACGGCGGCGACGATCACGACGACGCGGGTGCGTTCGACGCGGACGCCGAGCGCGGAGGCCGTGTCGTCGCCGAGGCTCAGGGCGCTCAGGTTGCGGGCCTGGGACAGCAGCACCGGGCCGAGCAGGAGCACCGCCGCGACACTGGGCACGGTCTCGTCCCAGGTGGTGCCGTTGAGGCTGCCGGTGAGCCAGCGCATCGCCTCCTGGAGGTCCCATTCGCCGGCCTGCGACAGGACGTAGGAGGTGACGCTGTCGAGCAGGGCGGAGACGCCGATGCCGATGAGGATGAGCCGGGTGCCGGCGACCCCGTCGCGGAAGGCGAGGGTGTACACGAGCAGCGCGACCCCGAGCGCGGCGGCGATCGCCACGACCGACACCTCGGTACCGCCCAGCGAGAAGACGACGATGGCGACGGCCGCCGCGGTGCTCGCGCCCGCGCTGATGCCGATGATGTCGGGGCTGGCGAGCGGGTTGCGGAGCATCGTCTGGAAGGTGACGCCGGCCATGCCGAAGCTGAGTCCGGCGCTCAGCGCGAGCACCGCGCGCGGCAGCCGCAGTCTTCCCACGGTGAAGGAGGCGCCCGGCACGTCCTCCCCCATGACCACGCGCAGCACGTCGTGGGCCGGGTAGAAGGTGTGCCCGGCCATCAGGGAGGTGACGAGGGCGGCGACGACGAGGACCAGCAGGGTCAGGACGAGGAGCCGTCGTCGCAGGGCGCCGCGGACGCGGGTGCGGGTGACGGTCCGCAGCGTGGAGGCGGCGCTGACGGCGGGGGCGCTCACAGGGACCTGACCTTCTGTCGGCGGACGATGTGGATGAAGAAGGGGGCGCCGAGGATCGCGGTCAGGATGCCCACGTCGATCTCGGAGGGCCGTGCCACGACCCGCCCCACCACGTCCGCGGCGGTCAGCAGGACGGCACCGCCCAGTGCGGACAGTGGCAGCAGCCAGCGGTGGTCGACACCGGCCAGGAGACGGCAGGTGTGCGGCACCAGGAGCCCGACGAAGGCGATAGGACCGGCGACGGCGGTGGACGCGCCGCACAGCACGACCGCGCCGAGCGCCGCGACGGCCCGTACGAGGGCCACCCGTTCGCCGAGCCCGGCCGCCAGGTCGTCGCCCAGGGCCAGCGAGTTGAGGGCGCGGGCGCTGGCGAGGCAGAGCACGAACCCGGCGGCGAGGAAGGGCACCACGCTGCCGAGTTGCCCGTAGGAGGCGCCGCCGACGCCGCCGATCTGCCACAGCCGGAAGGTGTCGGAGATGTCGTTGCGCGGCAGCACAACCGCGCTGACCAGCGAGGCGAGCGCGGCCGAGATGGCGGCGCCGGCCAGGGCCAGTTTCAGCGGGGTGGCGCCGCCGCGGCCGAGCGAACCGACGGCGTACACGAACCCGGCGGTCAGGGCCGCCCCGCCCATCGCGACCCAGACGTACCCGGCCGCTGAGGCGAGCTGGAAGTGGGCGATGGCGGTGACCACGGCCAGCGAGGCGCCCATGTTGACGCCGAGGATGCCGGGGTCGGCGAGCGGGTTGCGGGTGACGCCCTGCATGACGGTGCCGGAGACCCCCAGGGCGGCGCCCACGACGACGGCGAGGAGGGTGCGCGGTATGCGTTTGGCGACCGCCGCCTCCTCCAGGGTGTGGTCGGCCCCGCCGAGCGCCGCCCACACGTCGGACCAGGCGACGTCGCGCGAGCCGAGGGCGAGGGAGGCGGTCATGACGACGAGCAGGACCGCCGCGAGGACGAGGAGCCAGATCACGCGCACGCGCGCCGAACGCCGTATGGGGAGGGCGTTCGGCGCGCGCAGGGTCCCGGTGGCGGTCACGCGGCCTTGTCCGCGGCCGCGGCGAGCGCCTTCACGTAGTCGTCGAGGACGTACGGGATGGACAGCGGGGTGGGGTTGGCGGCGGTCGCCAGCGGGGTGCTGCCGGGCAGCAGGTAGATCGAGCCCTGCTTGACGGCGGTGAGCTTCGAGGTGAGCGGGTCGCTCTTGAGGGCCTTGAGGAGTTCGCCCTTGTCGTCGCCGTATCCGGTGACGATGTCGACGTCGTTGAAGTCGTCGATGCGCTCGGCGCTCTTGGTGAGCACGAACTTCTTGGTGTCCTTCGACGGCCCGGAGACGCTGGCCGGGATCTTCATGCCCAGGTCGGTGAAGAACTGGGTGCGGGTGTCGTGGGTGGTGTAGAAGCCGACCTCGCTGACGTCCTTGGAGGACACGTGGGTCATGAACATCGCCGACTTCCCCTTGATCTGGGGGTACTTGGCGACGGTCTCGGTGATCTGTCCCTCAAGTTCGCCGATCAGCTCGTCGCCCTCGTCGGCGAGGCCGATGGCCTTGCTGTTCAGCCGGATGATGTCGCGCCACGGGGTCGCCCAGGCGGCCTCGGGGTAGGCGACCACGGGGGCGATCTCGCTGAGGGTCTCGTAGTCCTGCGCGGTCAGCCCGGAGTACGAGGCGAGGATGACGTCGGGCCGGGTGTCGGCGACGGCCTCGAAGTCGATCCCGTCGGTCTCGTCGAACAGCACCGGGGTCTTGGCGCCGAGTTCCTTCAGCCGGTCCTCGGTCCAGGGCAGTACGCCGTCCCCGTCGTCGTCGCCGAAGTTGGCCTTGGCCATGCCGACCGGGACGACGCCGAGGGCGAGCGGCACCTCGTCGTTGGCCCAGTTGACGGTGGCGACGCGCTTCGGCTTGTCGGGGACGACGGTGGTGCCGAGCGCGTGCTTGATCGTCACGGGGAACTGCCCGGAGGCGTCGGCGCCGGCGGCACTGCCGTCGGACTTGGTGTCGTCGTCCTGGCCACCGCACGCGGTGAGGCCGAGCAGGAGGGCCGCCGCGAGGGCGAGTACGCGAAGGCGGGGTGTTCTCATCGACCCGGTGTTCACTTTCGGGGGAGTTGGGCACGGGGAGTCGGGCACGAAGAGCCGGACCCGATGAGTTAGGTAAGGCTTACCTGAACTCACCCGCTCAGACTAGGCAGGCCGCGCACCGGTAGCAATCGAGCCTTCGTGACAGGACTTGTAGCGATCGGGACACAGCACGCCCCCCGCACGCGCCCGCCCTCAGCGCGCCCGGAACCGGCCCGGGGTGGTCCCCGTCGTCCGCCGGAAGGCCGCCCCGAAGGCGCTCGCCGAGCGGTAGCCCACCGCGTCGGCCACCACGTCCACCTCGAACCCGAGCGCCAGCAGGTGCACGGCGTGCTGGGCCCGTACCGAGGCGACCCAGCGGGCGAAGCTCGTGCCCGTCTCGGTACGGAAGGCGCGGGTCAGGGTGCGGGCGCTGCAACCGAGGGCCGTGGCCCAGCCGGTCAGGGTGCGCTGGTCGGACGGGTCGGCCCGGACCGCGTCCACGATCGGCCGCAGCAGCGCGGACGTGGGCAGCTGCACCAGCAGCGCCCTCGGTGACGGCCGCAGGACGTCGAGCACCATGGCTTCGGTGACGTCCCTTGAGCGCGGCGGCAGGCCCGGCTCCCCGAGCCGGTCCAGGAGCAGCTTGAGCAGTGGGGTGATGTCCACGGCCACCGGCTCGTCGGGCAGCGCGGAGACCGTGCCGTGCCGGAAGAAGTGGGCCCGGTAGGAGGTGCCGGCCACGGCGGAGGCCGAGTGCAGCTGCCCCGCGGGCATCCACAGGCCGAGCGTCGGTGTGATGCACCAGACCTGGGAACCGACCACGGCGGTGGACGCGCCGTGCGCGTTCCAGAGCAGTTCGTGCCACGGGTGGGAGTGCTCGTTCCAGGCCGTGTCGGCGGCGACGACCTCCTCGTACCCCTTGATCACGAAGGAGACGTCCACCGCACCGGCGGCGAGCGTCGGCAGTTCCCTGGTGACACGCATGCGGCTCAGGCTAACCGGCGGGGCCGGCGGTCCGGTCCGCCCTCAGGCCAGGGCGAAGTAGCGCAGCCACACGTATGCGGCCGCGAGTGTGACGGTGACGGCTGTGACCACGAGCCCGTAGCGGCTGAACTGCCAGAACGAGATGTGGTGGCCCTCCCGCTCGGCGATGCCGACGACCACGACGTTGGCCGAGGACGCGATGATCGTGGCGTTGCCGCCGAGGTCGGCACCGAGGGCGAAGGCCCACCAGAGCATCCCCGCCTCGGCGGTGCCGCCGGACGAGTCGACGATCTCGGAGACGATGGGGCTGACCGACGCCACGAACGGGATGTTGTCGACGACCGCGGACGGCACGACCGAGCCGAAGACCAGGGCCATGGCCGTGCCGAGGAGGTTGCCGTCGGCCGCTTCGGCCGCCGTCCTGCCCAGGTCGCCGATGACGCCGGTCCGCACCATCGCACCGACCATGACGAACAGCCCGGTGAAGAACGCGAGCGTCTCCCACTCGACGTCCTTGACCACCTCGGCGGGACGGAGCCGGGAGACGGCGAGCAGCAGCAGTCCGCCGCTGACGGCCACCACGGACGGCTCCAGGTGGAGGGCGGTGTGCAGGACGAAACAGACCATCACCGCGGTGATCACCACGCCGCTGACGACGAGCAGCCGGGTGTCCTTGATGGCCTCCCGCGGATCGAGTTCCATGACGGAGGCCGCGCGCTCGGGGTCGTAGCGGAACGCGTCGCGGAACATCAGCCGGCTCATCAGGATGAAGGCGATCATCAGCACGACGACGATCGGGGTCATGTGGATCAGGAAGTCGTTGAAGGACAGTCCGGCGCGCGACCCGATCATGATGTTGGGCGGGTCGCCGATGAGTGTGGCGGCACCGCCTATGTTGCAGGCCATGACCTCGGCGACGAGGAACGGGATCACCGGCAGTCCGAGGCGCCCGCAGACCAGGATGGTGACCGGCGCGATCAGCAGGACGGTCGTGACGTTGTCCAGCCAGGCCGAGAGGAAGCCGGTGGCCACGATCAGCAGGACCATCAGCCGGTACGGTCTGCCGCGGGCCCGGCGCGCGGCCCAGATCGCGACGAACTCGAAGACCCCGGTGCGTTTCAGCACGGAGACGATCAGCATCATGCCGAGCAGCAGGAAGATGACGTTCCAGTCGATGCCGGCGTGTTCGGAGAAGAACGCGTGCTCCGCGTCGGTCGCCCCGATGAGCAGCATCACGACGGCACCGCCGAGCGCGGCGGCCACCCGGTGCACCCACTCCGTCGCGATGAGCACGTAGACGACGGCGAACACCGCCAGGGCCAGCCACGTCGTCAGACTCACCGGCACACCTCCAGGGGTCGGGACGGGTGGGGTCGATTCCGTTCGGGGCAGGAGTGGCTACACGGTCACCCACCGTGGTCGGCCACGGGAATCGGGGACAGTACCCAGATACGTGCGGGCGGGACCTGTAGACGTGCCGGTGCGGACCGAAAATGGGTGTGCGAACCGATGGACGCCCGCGCCGCGCGTCGTCGACGCTGCTGCCGTGCCCTTGTTCTGGAGAATCTCCCTGTTCAACGCGGTGGTGCTGATCGCGGCCACCGCGCTGCTGCTGGGACCGGTCACCGTGTCGACGCCCGTCCTGCTCACCGAGGCCGCGATCCTCACGGTGGGACTCGTGGTGATACTGACCGCCAACGTCCTGCTGCTGCGGGTCGGTCTCGGGCCGCTGCGCCGGCTCGCGCAGGCCATGACCACGACCGACCTGCTGCGGCCGCGGGTCCGTCCGAAGGTCGACGGCGACGGCGAGATCGCCGAGCTGATCACCACCTTCAACACCATGCTCGACCGGCTGGAGGCCGAGCGCGCCCTGAGCGCCGCCCGCACGCTGAGCGCGCAGGAGTCGGAACGCCACCGGGTCGCCCAGGAGCTGTACGACGAGGTGGGGCAGACGCTCGCCGCCGTGCTGCTGGACCTCAAGCGGGTCGCGGACCAGGCGCCCGACGAGGTGCGTGAGCAGCTCTCGCTGGTGCAGGAGACGACCCGGGCGAGCCTGGACGAGATCCGCCGCATCGCCCGCCGGCTGCTCCCGGGGGTCCTGGAGGAGCTGGGCCTGAGCAGCGCCCTGAGGTCGCTGTCGGACGAGTTCACCGGCCCTTCGCTGACCGTGCGCCACGAGATCGCTTCCGGCCTGCCCGACCTCGGCGACAACGCCGACCTGGTCCTCTACCGGGTCGCCCAGGAGGGCCTGACCAACGCGGCCCGGCACGCGGGGGCCCGCCTGGTGGTGCTCACCCTGGAGCGGGCGGGGGACGCCGCCGTCCGGCTCCGGGTGCGGGACGACGGCCGGGGCTTCGACGGCTCCGGCGGCACCGCGGAGGGGGCCGGGATCCGCGGCATGCGCGAGCGCGCCCTGCTGATCGGCGCCGATCTCGTCGTCGGCCGGGCGCGCGGGGGCGGCACCGAGGTGCGGCTGACCGTGCCCGTCGGCGACCGGGTGGCCGAGCGGGTCGCGTGACCGCCCGGACCCGCGCGGGGCGTCGCGGCAGGAGGCGGGAACACACCGTCCGGGCGCACTGTTGTCTCCGGATGCGGAACGGAGGCGGAACGGTGCACGGTGAATACAAGATCCCCGGCGGCAAACTGGTCGTCGTGGACGTGGAGTCCGACGACGGCGTGCTGCGGCACGTACGAGTGGCGGGCGACTTCTTCCTGGAACCGGACGAGGCGCTGGACGCCGTGAACCGCGCGCTGGAGGGCGCTCCGGCGGACACCGACGCGACGGGACTCGCCGCGCGGATCGACGCGGCCGTGCCCGAGGGCACCGTCATGTACGGGCTGACCTCGGAGGGTGTCGGCATCGCGGTGCGCCGCGCCCTGGCGCACGCCACGGACTGGACGGACTACGACTGGCAGCTGATCCACGAGGGTCCCGAGGCCCCCGCCCTGCACATGGCCCTGGACGAGGTGCTGACCGCGGAGGTCGCCGCGGGCCGGCGCCCACCGACACTGCGTGTCTGGGAGTGGGGCTCCCCTGCGGTGATCATCGGCAGTTTCCAGTCGCTGCGCAACGAGGTGGACCCCGAGGGCGCCGCCCGGCACGGCATCGAGGTGGTGCGCCGGATCTCCGGCGGCGGCGCGATGTTCGTGGAGCCCGGCAACACGATCACCTACTCCCTGTCCGTGCCGGAGGCGCTGGTGCAGGGCCTCTCCTTCCAGGACAGCTACGCCTACCTCGACGACTGGGTGCTCGGCGCACTCGGTGAGATGGGCATCCGCGCCTGGTACCAGCCGCTGAACGACATCGCCACCGACCAGGGCAAGATCGCGGGCGCCGCGCAGAAGCGCGTCGTGGGCCCCGGAGGCGGCCCCGGCGCCGTGCTGCACCACGTGACCATGTCGTACGACATCGACGCGGACAAGATGCTCCAGGTGCTGCGGATCGGGCGGGAGAAGATGTCCGACAAGGGCACGAAGTCCGCGAAGAAGCGGGTGGACCCCCTGCGCCGGCAGACCGGCCTCGCACGCGAGGCCGTGATCGAGCGGATGATCTCCTCCTTCGGCGGCCGGTACGGGCTGACCCAGGGCAAGGTGACGGACGAGGAACTGGCCCGGGCGCGGGAGCTGGCCCGCACGAAGTTCTCCTCCCACGAGTGGACCGCGCGGGTGCCCTGAGGACGCCTAGGTCCTCTCCCGCACCGTGACCAGTCCCGACTCGTAGGCGAACACGACGAGTTGGGCCCGGTCCCGGGCGCCGAGCTTGGTCATCGCGCGGCTGATATGGACGCCGTCGGCTTCCTGCTGCCGCGCTTCCCGGGCCGCCCCTTGCCCGCCGGGCGGCTCGCCGGACGGGAGGCGGCGCTGCTCCCCCACGCCATCCGGACCGGGGTACGGACGCGGGCCGGCGTGTGGCTGGTGACGGCCGTACGGACCCGACGCGCCCGTACGTCTGCGTCACCGCACGGCCACGCACCGAGTTCGCCCTTCCGCACCACGGGGACTCGTGTGACACTGGCGTCCCGTCCGCAGTGCGGGCACCCTCCGCACCGTCCCCCACGAGAAGTGCGCCGTGCGTTCTCTTCCTCTGCCGCTCGCCCTGACCGCCCGTCTGGCACCGGTCGCCGTGCTCGCCACGGCGGGCTGGGCGCTGTCGTCCGGGCCGGACACCTCACCGGCCGCGAAGGACAGGACGCCCTCGCCCGACACCACCGGCAGATCGGCCTCCGCCCCGGCGACCGAGGCGGCGACGAAGACGTACGCCAACGCGCCGGCGCCGTGCGGGGCCCTGGCGGGGAAGACGGTCACCTCTCTGGTGCCGGGCGCGAAGGCGGCCGGCAAGGAGATACCGTCCACGGACACCAAGGTGCGCCGTACCTGTTCCTGGAACGCGCTCAAGGGATACGACTACCGCTGGCTCGACGTCTCCTTCGAGGTGATGCAGACGGACGAGGCCGCGCAGAAGTCGTACAAGGAGCGGGTCGCCGACCGCAGCGGCGGCGGTGAGGTCCCCGGACTCGGCGACGGCGCCTACTCCGTCGTGAACCTCACCACCGAGGACAAGCAGGAGACCCGCGAGGGCACCGTGCTCGTCCGCGCGTCCAACGCCCTGGTGGTGATCACGTACAACGGCAGCGACTTCGAGTCGAAGAAGGCCCCCAGCACGAGCGAGATCAACAAGGGCGCCATCAAGGCGGCCAAGGAGGCCGTGGCCGCCTTGCAGGACGGCTAGGGCCGGACAGCGGGCCCGGCCGCGGCGGCCCTCGGACGGGTGGCGGGCAGCAGCATCAGCCCCAGGTAGAGGATCAGGGACGTGCCCAGGCCCACCGCCCAGCCGTAGTCGGCCAGCGGTTCGAGGAAGGGTACGGGGCGGCCGTCGACCAGGGGGTGGAAGTCGGCGCCGCCGATGGCCAGGACGCCGCCGACGAGGAAGGCGAGCACCGCGCGCCAGTTCCAGCCGCCCTCGTACCAGTAGCGGCCGCCCCTGCGGTACAGGTCGGCCAGATGCAGGCGGGCGCGGCGCAGGACCCAGTAGTCGGCGATGAGGATGCCGGCCACCGTGCCGAGCAGTCCGCCGACCAGGCCGAGCCAGGTGAAGATGTAGCCCTGCGGGTCGGAGTACAGCTTCCAGGGGAAGATGAGGACCGCCAGGACACTGGTGACGAGCGCGCCCGCCCGGAAACTCACCTTGCGCGGTGCGACGTTGGAGAAGTCGAAGGCCGGTGAGACCAGGTTGGCGGCGATGTTCACGGACAGGGTCGCCACCAGGACGGTGACCAGGGCGAAGAGCAGGCCCGCCACGTTGTCCGTCTTCGCGGCGAGTTGTACGGGGTCCCAGATCGGTTCGCCGTAGACCGCCTGGGAGCCGGAGGTGACCATCACGGAGAGGAAGGCGAACAGCGTCATCGTCGTCGGCAGGCCGAGTGCCTGGCCGCGGGTCTGGGCCTTCTGGCTCTTCCCGTAGCGGGTGAAGTCGGGGATGTTGAGTGACAGCGTGGACCAGAAGCCGATCATGCCCATCAGCGAGGGCCAGAACAGTTTCCAGAAGTCGCCGCCCCAGCCGAGCTTCGACGGCTGGTCGAAGAGCGGGCCGAGGCCTCCCGCCTTGTCGGCCATCCACCACAGCATCACGAAGGCGCCGACGAGGACGAAGGGCGCGGCCCAGTTCTCGAAGCGGCGGATGGTCTCCATGCCGCGGTAGATGATGGCGACCTGGATCGCCCAGAAGATCGCGAAGGACAGCCACATGGTCCAGGCGTAGCCGCCGACCGTCGCGGCGCCGGTCCAGCCCTCGCCGATCAGTTTGCCGGCCAGGAAGTAGATCGCCTCGCCGCCGATCCAGGTCTGGATGCCGAACCAGCCGCAGGCCACCAACGCCCGTACGACGGCGGGCAGGTTGGCGCCGCGGACGCCGAAGGAGGCGCGGGCGAACACCGGGAAGGGGATGCCGTACTTGGGTCCGGCGTGGCCGGTGAGCAGCATGGGCGCGAGCACGATCAGGTTGGCCAGGGCGATGGTGAACACCGCCTGCTTCCAGTCCATGCCGACCGCGATGAGACCGGAGGCGAGGGTCCAGGAGGCCGTGTTGTGGGCCATGCCGACCCACAGCGCGGAGAAGTTGTAGGTGGTCCAGGTGCGCCGCTCGACGGGGACGGGCAGCAGGTCCTCGTTGGCGTAGGGACCGCTCGGCGGCGTGGAGCCCGGGGCGAGCTCCACGCGCCCGTCGGGGAGGGTGACTTGGGCGGACGGCGGTATGGCCGTGGGCGCGGTGTCGGTCATGGGCAGGCCAATCATGCGGTGGGACGGGAGAGGCCGTGCGGGCGGTGCCGAGGGGGGTGCGCGGGTGCGCCCTGGGCCCCTCCCCCCGGGCGCACCCGGGGGGAGGGGGAGCCGGGTCAGGCGTTGACGGCCGGGATGACCTTCGTGCCGTAGGTGTCGATCACGGCTTCCTGTGCGTCGTGCATGTCGTACAGCGCGAACTGGTCGACGCCGAGGGCGCGCAGGGCGGTCAGCTTCTCGATGTGCTTCTCGACCGGTCCGATCAGGCAGAACCGGTCGACGATCTCGTCCGGCACGAACTGCGTGTCCGGGTTGCCGCTGCGCCCGTGGTGGGCGTAGTCGTAGCCCTCGCGGGCCTTGATGTAGTCGGTGAGTTCGTCGGGTACGGCACCGGTGTGGGCGCCGTACTTGGCGACCAGGTCGGCGACGTGGTTGCCGACCATGCCGCCGAACCAGCGGCACTGCTCGCGGGCGTGGGCGAGGGCCCCGGGCGAGTCGTCGGCGGTGACGTAGGCGGGGGCGGCGACGCAGACCGTCACTTCGGCCGGGTCGCGTCCGGCGGCCTCGGCGGCGTCCCGGACGGCCTTGACCATGTACTCGGTCAGGTAGAGGTCGGCGAGCTGGAGGATGAAGCCGTCGGCCTCCTCGCCGGTCATCTTCAGGGCCTTGGGGCCGTAGGCGGCCATCCACACGGGGACTTCGGCGCCGGGCCTGATCCAGGGGAACCTGACGACGGTGCCGCCGCCGAGGTCGGCCTCCTCTCCCCTGCCCAGCGCCCGGATGACCTTGATGGCCTCGCTTATGCGGGCGAGTGTGTTGGGCTTGCGTCCGGCCACCCGCATCGCGGAGTCGCCGCGGCCGATGCCGCAGACGGTGCGGTTGCCGAACATGTCGTTGAGGGTGGCGAAGGTGGAGGCGGTCACCTCCCAGGTGCGGGTGCCCGGGTTGGTGACCATCGGGCCGATCTTCAGCGTGCCGGTGTTGGCCAGGACCTGGCTGTAGATCACGAAGGGTTCCTGCCACAGCACGGCGGAGTCGAAGGTCCAGCCGTGGCTGAAGCCGTTGTGCTCGGCCCGTTTCATGAGGTCCACGACGCGGGAGGCCGGCGGGTCGGTCTGCAGGACGAGTCCGAAGTCCATGGGCACCACTCCTAGTTCAGGTACTGACAGGTGGCGCGCGGGGTGTAGACGCCGTGGCCCTTGCGTCCGGTGTACTCCCGCTCGGTGACGACCGGTTCGCCGCGCGAGAGCACGGTCTCCACGCGGCCGGTGATCCGCTTGCCCTCGTAGGCCGAGTAGTCGACGTTCATGTGGTGGGTCTCGGCGGACAGGACCTGCTCGGCGTCCGGGTCGTAGACGACGATGTCGGCGTCGGCGCCGGGCGCGATGGTGCCCTTCTTCGGGTAGAGGCCGAACATGCGGGCCGGGGTGGCGCAGGCGATCTCGATCCAGCGGCGGCGGCTGATGTGCCCGTCGACGACTGCCTGGTGGAGCAGGTCCATGCGGTTCTCGACGCCCGGCATGCCGTTGGGGATCTTGGAGAAGTCGCCCCGGCCCAGTTCCTTCTGCCCGCTGAAGCAGAAGGGGCAGTGGTCGGTGGAGACCACCTGGAGGTCGTTGGTGCGCAGGCCCCGCCACAGGGCCGCCTGGTGCTCGTTCGGCCTGAGCGGCGTGCTGCACACGTACTTGGCGCCCTCGAAATCGGACTCGGCGAGGTTGTCCGTGGACAGGAACAGGTACTGGGGGCAGGTCTCGCCGAAGACGGGCAGGCCCTCGTCGCGGGCCCGGGTCAGCTCCGCCACCGCCTCGGTCGCCGAGACGTGGACGACGTACAGGGGTGCGCCGGCGACCTGGGCGAGCCGGATGGCGCGGTGGGTGGCCTCGGCCTCCAGGAGGGCCTTGCGGACCTCGCCGTGGAAGCGGGGGTCGGTCTCGCCGCGGGCGAGGGCCTGCTCGACGAGGACGTCGATGGCGATGCCGTTCTCGGCGTGCATCATGATCAGGCCGCCGTTGTCGGCGGCGCGCTGCATGGCACGCAGGATCTGGCCGTCGTCGGAGTAGAAGACGCCGGGGTAGGCCATGAACTGCTTGAAGGAGGTCACGCCCTCCTCCACCAGCAGGTCCATCTCCTTGAGCGTCTCCTGGTTCACGTCGGAGACGATCATGTGGAAGCCGTAGTCGACGGCGCAGTTGCCCTCGGCCTTGGCGTGCCAGGCGTCCAGGCCCTCGCGCAGGGAGTGGCCGACGCTCTGGATGGCGAAGTCCACGATGGTGGTGGTGCCGCCCCAGGCGGCGGCGCGGGTGCCGGTCTCGAAGGTGTCGGCGGCGTAGGTGCCGCCGAAGGGCATCTCCATGTGGGTGTGCCCGTCGACGCCGCCCGGGATGACGTACTTGCCGCTCGCGTCGATCACGCGCTCGGCCGTGAACGCCTCGGCCGCCGGGGTGCCGGTCGCGGCGAGCGCGGCGACGCGGCCGTCCTCGATCAGGACGTCGGCGTGGATCTCGTCGGACGCGGTGACGACGAGGCCACCGCGGATGACGGTACGGCTGCTCATGCTGCTGTTCCCTCCTGTCAGGGGCCCCGGGAAGGTCAGGGCGCGGTCAGCGGGGAGTAGGCGCCCGGCGCGCGGTCGCGGTAGAACTGCCAGCGGTCGCGGACCTCGCGCAGCTTGCCCATGTCGAGGTCGCGGACGACGAGTTCGGTCTCCTTGTCGCTCGCCACCTCGCCGACGAACTGCGCCTCGGGGTCGACGAAGTAGGAGGTGCCGTAGAAGTCGTTGTCGCCCAGCTCCTCGACGCCGACGCGGTTGATGGCGCCGACGAAGTACTCGTTGGCCACGGCGGCGGCCGGCTGCTCCAGCTGCCACAGGTAGCCGGACAGGCCGCGGGAGGTGGCCGACGGGTTGAAGACGACCTCGGCGCCTTCGAGGCCCAGCGCCCGCCAGCCCTCCGGGAAGTGCCGGTCGTAGCAGATGTACACGCCGACCTTGCCGACGGCGGTGTCGAAGACCGGCCATCCGGAGTTGCCCGGGCGGAAGTAGAACTTCTCCCAGAACCCGCGCACCTGGGGGATGTGCGTCTTGCGGTACTTGCCGAGGTAGGAGCCATCGGCGTCGACGACGGCGGCGGTGTTGTAGAGGACGCCGGGCTGCTCCTCCTCGTACATGGGGAGCACCAGGACGATGCCGTGCTCGCGGGCGAGGCGCTGGAAGCGCTCGACGATCGGGCCGTCCGGGATGCGCTCGGCGTAGGCGTAGAACTCGGGGTCCTGGACCTGGCAGAAGTACGGTCCGTAGAACAGCTCCTGGAAGCACATGACCTGTGCGCCCTGGGCGGCGGCGTCGCGCACCGCCTGCTCGTGGACCTGGATCATGGATTCCTTGTCGCCCGTCCAGGCGGTCTGGAAGAGCGCGGCACGGATCACTCGGCTCATCTTCGGCCTCCACTCGCTCGGTTCGCTCGGTGTGGCGCTAGGTGTGCGGTGAGCCTAGGGACGGCGGGTGGCCGAAATGAGTGGCACGGTGTCACGTCTGCGGGGGTCGGGCATTGCACGGTGTCACCCTTGTTGTGCGTCGTGGGCGAGGAGCGCGATGTGTACGGAGGCCGCCTGCTCGAAGTCGTCGAGGTCGACGCCGAGCCGCCCCTGTATGGCTTCCAGGCGGCGGTAGAGCGCGGGCCGGGAGACGTGGTGGAGCTGGGCGGTGCGGGACTTGTTGCGGCCGGTGGCGAGGTAGGTGCGCAGCACGGGCAGCAGGTCCTGGTCGGGGCCGCGCAGCAGTCCGTCCAGCTCGCGTTCGGCGAAGGACTGGACGTGCGGGTCGTCGCGCAGCAGCCGCACCAGGCCGCGCAGATGGATGTCGCGCAGCCGTACGACGGGCCGCAGGTCGAGGGCCGCGGTCGCGGAGTCGGCGACGGCGTCGGCGACGTGCTGGGCCTCGCGCAGGCCCGCCGGGACGTCGGTCCAGTCGGCGCGGGCGTCGGCCGCCGCGACCACGGCGTGGGAGTTGTCCGGTTCCGCACGCAGCCGGGTCGCGAAGTGGGCGGTGAGCGCCCTGGCGTCCTGGTCGGGGGCGAGGCTGAGCAGGACGGCGACGTGGTCGTCGGCGAGCCGGGCGGCGATGCCGGGCAGGCCGAGGCGCCGCAGCACCCGGACCGGCCGGGCCGGGTCGCGCTCGCGGACGACGAGGGGGACGAAGACGCGCCGGTTGACGGGCAGCCCCGCGGCGCGCGCCCGGGGCAGCAGTTGCCGCGCCGGTACGGCCCCGGTGACCAGGTCGGTGAGCAGGACCCGGGCGGACTGCTCCTCCCACGAGTCCCACGAGTCCCGGAAGCCGCCGGTGCCGCCCGAGCCCCCGGTGCCGCCCGTGCCCTGGGCGGTGTGCGTGCCGTCACCGGCGAGCATGCGGTGCAGGACGAGGGCCTCGGCCGCGCGGTCGGCGAGCAGCCGTCCGGCGGCCCGCTCGCCCCGGAAGCCGCACAGCACCAGGCGTCCCCAGCGCTCCCCGCGGCAGCCCAGTTCGGCGCGGACCCAGCCGTCGGCCGACGCGGCACCGGCCTGGCGGGCGATGCGCTCCCAGTCCCGCAGTACGTCGTCGACGGCCGCCCGCTCCCCCGCCGTGGCGAGGACGCGGTGGGCGAGGTTGGTGACGACGACCGGGCAGCCGGCGTGCCGGGCCACCTCGTCGAGCAGGCGCTGCACGGGGGCGCCCGCGGTGATGAGTCCGGTCAGTTCGGTGCGCACGGCCTCGGAGAGGCTGACGGCGGCGAACTTGCGGCGCAGCAGCCGGGACTGCACTTCCTCGGTCAGTTCGGCGAAGGGGAAGGGCCGGTGCAGGACGACCATGGGCAGCCCGCAGCGCTCGGCCGCCCTGCGCATCACGTCGGGCGGCGTGGGGAAGGCCCGGCCGAGGCCGAGCACGACGGCCGCGGCCTCGGCCCGGTCAAGGGAGCGGACGTACTCGCTCTGGCGGTCCTCGTCACCGGCGAGCAGCACGCCGGTGGTGAGGACCATCTCGCCGCCGCTGAGCATCACGCCGACGTCGGCGGCCTCGGCGACGTGCACCCAGCGCACGGGACGGTCGAGCCGGTGGGCGCCGGCCACCACTTCGGGCTGCCCGGCCTGCACCCGTTCGAGGCCGAGGACCTGACGGACCGACAGGGCGGGCTCCCAGGGCTGCTGGGCCGGGGTCTGCGGGGTGGTCGTGGTCATGGCGGCCCCTCCTGGGCTCGTCACCCGGCGGTCAGATGCTCCGCAGGGCCCGTTCGAGGATCGCGGCGCCCTCCTCGGCCTCCGCGACGGTGAGGGACATCGGCGGGGCGATGCGCAGGACGCTGGTGCCGTGTCCGCCGCCCTTGCCGACGAGCAGCCCGCCCGCGCGGGCCTCCTCCAGGACGGTGGACGCCGCCTCGGGTGCGGCCTCGTCGGTGCCGGGCCGGGTCAGTTCGACGCCGATCATCAGGCCGCGCCCGCGCACCTCCCGTACGTGCGGCACCTGGGCGGCGACGGCACGCAGCCGCTCGATGAGCAGCCCGCCGACGCGCCGGGCGTTGCCCTGGAGGTCGTGCTCCAGGAGGTGGTTGAGATTGGCGAGACCGGCCGCCATGGTGACCTGGGTGCCGCCGAAGGTGGAGATGCTGTTGGCGTCCAGGCAGTTCATGATCTCGGAGCGGGCGACGACGCCGCCGATCGACATGCCGTTGCCGATGCCCTTGGCGAAGGTGAGGATGTCGGGCGGTCCGTTCCTCCCGTGGGCCTGCCAGCCCCAGAAGTGCTCGCCGGTGCGGCCCCAGCCGGTCTGCACCTCGTCGGAGATCCACAGGATGCCCCGCTCGTGCAGCACCTCCCGGAAGGCGGCGTACAGGCCGTCCGGCGGGGAGGTGAAACCGCCGACGCCCTGGACGGGTTCGGCGATCAGGGCGGCGGGGGCGCGGGTGTGGCCGAGCAGGTCCCTCAGGTCGGCGACGCAGGCGTCGACGAAGTCCCGGTCGTCCAGGTCCGCGTAGGGCCCGCGGGTGCGGACGCCGCCGTGCACGTAGAGGGTCTGGAGCGGGGACAGCGAGGTCGGGGACCAGCCGCGGTTGCCGGTGATGCCGACGGCGCTGAAGGAGCGGCCGTGGTAGCTGTTGCGCATCGCCAGGATCGCGTTGCTGCGCCGGTGGGCGGTGGCGAGCAGCAGGGCGGTGTCGTTGGCCTCGGTGCCGGAGGTGGTGAAGAAGACGCGGGCGTCGGGGATGCCGGAGAGCTGTGCGACGCGTTCGGCCAGCTCGACCATCGGACGGTTGAGGTAGAGGGTCGATGAGTGGACGATCCGCCCGGCCTGCTCGGCGACGGCCTTGGTCACCTCGGGCAGGGCGTGCGCGGTCATCGTGGTGAGGATGCCGCCGAAGAAGTCGAGGTACTTGTTTCCGGCCGCGTCCCAGACGTGCCGGCCCTCGCCGTGGGTGATCTCCAGCGGGTCCTCGTAGTAGAGGGCAAGCCAGTCGGGCAGGACGGCGCGGTGGCGGGCGAAGAGGTCGCGGATCACGGCCGCACCAGCCCCTCGTAGGCGTCGGGTCGGCGGTCGCGGTAGAAGGCCCACTGCTGCCGGACCTCGTCGATGAGGCCGAAGTCCAGGTCGCGGACGACCAGTTCCTCCTCGGTGTCGCCGGCGACGTCGCCGACGAACTGCCCCCGCGGGTCGACGAAGTACGAGGTGCCGTAGAAGTCGTTGTCGCCGTACTCCTCGACGCCGACGCGGTTGATGGCGGCGACGAAGTACTCGTTGGCGACGGCCGCGGCGGGCTGTTCGAGCTGCCAGAGGTGGGCGGAGAGGCCGCGGTGGGTGGCGGACGGGTTGTAGACGAGCTGGGCGCCGCCGAGACCGAGCTGGCGCCAGCCCTCGGGGAAGTGCCGGTCGTAGCAGATGTAGACGCCGACCTTGCCGACGGCGGTGTCGAAGACCGGCCAGCCGAGATTGCCGGGACGGAAGTAGAACTTCTCCCAGAAGCCCTTGACCTGCGGGATGTGATGCTTGCGGTAGGTGCCGAGGACGGTGCCGTCGGCGTCGATCACGGCCGCGGTGTTGTAGTAGAAGCCGGACTGCTCGACCTCGAAGACGGGGACGACGACCACCATGCCGGTCTCGCGGGCGAGGGCCTGCATGCGGCGGACGGTGGGGCCGTCGGGCACCGGTTCGGCCCAGCGGTAGTGCTGGGGGTCCTGGACCTGGCAGAAGTAGGGCGCGTTGAAGACTTCCTGGAACCCGATGACCCCGGCACCCCGCCGGGCGGCCTCGCGGGCGTGCTCCTCGTGTTTCGCCACCATGGACTCGGTGTCGCCGGTCCAGGTGGCCTGGACGAGAGCGGCACGTACGACGTTGGCCATGAGCTGCTCCTTCGACACGACGTCAGAGCCTCTACGCCCGTAGAGCAGGCCGTAGAGGGACGAACGTAAGCCTGGCCGGACGGGCTTGCCAAGACCATCGTCGTCCAGGCGCGGTGTCGATCGCGTTTCGCACTCCTGTGGGTGAGTGCGGGTGCCTCAGGCCGGCACGGGCGCGCACCTGCCCACCAGCTCGTCCATGGACAGCCCCAGCGCGCCGGCCAGCGCGGCCACCGTGAAGAACGCCGGGGTGGGCACCCGGCCGGTCTCGATCTTGCGCAGGGTCTCGGCGGAGATGCCGGCCTCGGCGGCGACCGCCGTCATGCTCCGCTCGCCGCGGGCCGCGCGGAGCAGGCGGCCGAGCTGCTCGCCGCGCTCACGCTCTTCGGGGGTCAGGGGTGTGCGCACCATGGCGTCATTCTAATACCGCACCCGAGAACGGGACCCAATTAAAATACCGGTATAGTAATTGGCATGGTGGAACTGAAGACGGACTCATCGATCGACGCCATGCACGCGGCCGGACAGGTCGTCGCGCGGGCCCTGACCGCCGTACGGCAGGCCGCGGACGTGGGCGTCTCGCTGCTGGAGCTGGACGCGGTGGCGCACGAGGTGCTGCGGGAGGCGGGCGCGGGCTCGCCGTTCCTCGGCTACCGGCCCTCCTTCGCGCCGACGCCCTTCCCGGGCGTCATCTGCGCGTCGGTGAACGACGCGATCGTGCACGGCATCCCGGACGGCTACCGACTGCGCGACGGGGACCTGCTCTCCGTCGACTGCGGCGCGCTCCTGGACGGCTGGGCCGGGGACTCGGCGCTGAGCTTCGTCGTGGGCACCCCGCGCGCGGCCGACCTGGCGCTGATCGGGACCGCGGAGCGGGCCCTCGCGGCGGGCATCGGGGCGGCCGTCGTCGGCAGCCGCATCGGCGACATCGCGCACGCCGTCGGCACGGTGTGCCGGTCGGCGGGCTACGGGATCATGGAGGACTTCGGCGGCCACGGCATCGGCCGCCACATGCACGAGGACCCGGGGGTGCCCAACGAGGGCCGCCCGGGGCGCGGGCTCCCGCTGCGGCACGGCATGGTCATCGCCATCGAGCCCATGCTGCTCGCCGGTGGCCGGGACGACTACCACGCGGCTCCCGACGGCTGGACCCTGCGCACGAACGACGGCTCGCGGGCGGCGCACGTGGAGCACACGGTGGCGATCACGGAGAGCGGTCCGCGCGTGCTGACCTCGCGGGACGGGCTCTGAGCCACTGAGCGGCCCCTCCCCGCGGACGCTCGCGGGGCGCTCCGCCCGCCCGGCTTCCCGGCATGCCCGCCGGAACAGAACGTGTCATGTTGGGCATGACCGCGCCCCGTCCGGGTTACCCGGCCCCGGCACGTCGATCAGCGATGCAGCGGAGGTCCGTACACGATGACCAGCGGCTACATGGGCCCGGAGGGCGACCCGTTCGCGGAGTTCCTGGCACGCTTCTTCGGCGGGCCCAGGCCGAGGCAGATCGACATCGGCCGACTGCTCAGCCAGCCCGCCCGTGAGCTGGTGCGCGGCGCCGCCCAGTACGCCGCCGAGCACGGCAGCCGGGACCTGGACACCGAGCACCTGCTGCGGGCCGCGCTCTCCACCGAGCCGACCCGGGGGCTGCTCAGCCGGGCCGGTGCCGACCCCGACTCGCTGGCGTCCCAGATCGACGAGCGGACCGGCCCGGTGCAGCACCCGCCGGGCGAGGTCCCGCCGCCCACGTCGCTCTCGCTCACCCCGGCCGTCAAGCGCGCCCTGCTGGACGCGCACGAGCTGGCCCGCTCCACCGGCACCGGGTACATCGGCCCGGAGCACGTGCTCAGCGCCCTGGCCGCCAATCCGGATTCAGCCGCCGGGCACATCCTGAACGCGGCCCGGTTCGCGCCCTCCAACGTGCCGACGGAATCGCCGGAGGGCGCCAAGGTCCGCACCGAGAGCTCCCGGGCCACCAACACGCCTACCCTCGACAAGTACGGCCGCGACCTCACCGACCTGGCCCAGCAGGGGCGGATCGACCCGGTGATCGGGCGCGAGGGAGAGATCGAGCAGACCGTCGAGGTGCTCTCCCGGCGCGGCAAGAACAACCCCGTGCTGATCGGTGACGCCGGAGTCGGCAAGACCGCAGTCGTGGAGGGTCTTGCCCAGCGCATCACCGACGGCGACGTGCCCGACGTACTGGCCGGACGGCGGGTGGTCGCCCTCGACCTGACCGGCGTGGTCGCCGGAACCCGCTACCGGGGCGACTTCGAGGAGCGGATGAACAACATCGTGGGCGAGATCCGCGCCCACTCCGACCAGCTGATCATCTTCATCGACGAGCTGCACACGGTCGTCGGCGCCGGCGGTGGCGGCGAGGGCGGGTCGATGGACGCCGGGAACATCCTGAAGCCGGCCCTGGCCCGCGGCGAACTGCACATCGTGGGCGCCACCACGCTGGAGGAGTACCGCAGGATCGAGAAGGACGCGGCTCTCGCCCGCCGTTTCCAGCCGATCCTGGTGCCGGAGCCCACGGTCGCCGACGCCATCGAGATCCTGCGCGGCCTGCGCGACCGCTACGAGGCCCACCACCAGGTCCGCTACACCGACGAGGCGCTGGTCGCGGCCGTGGAGATGTCCGACCGCTACCTCACCGACCGGCGGCTGCCCGACAAGGCCATCGACCTGATCGACCAGGCGGGCGCCCGGGTGCGGCTCCAGTCGCGCACCAAGGGCACCGACGTACGGGCCCTGGAGCGCGAGGTGGACCAGCTGGTCCGGGACAAGGACCAGGCGGTCGCGGACGAGCAGTACGAGCAGGCGACACAGCTGCGCGACCGGGTCGTGGAGCTGAAGCAGCGGATCGCCGAGGCCACGGGCGACGGCCAGGCCGACGAAGGGCTCGACCTGGTCGTGGACACCGAGTCCATCGCCGAGGTGGTCTCCCGGCAGACCGGCATCCCGGTCAGCAGCCTCACCCAGGAGGAGAAGGACCGCCTGCTGGGACTGGAGTCCCACCTGCACGAGCGGGTGGTCGGCCAGGACGAGGCGGTACGGGTCGTCTCCGACGCCGTGCTGCGCTCGCGCGCCGGGCTGTCCAGCCCCGACCGGCCCATCGGCAGCTTCCTCTTCCTCGGCCCGACCGGTGTCGGCAAGACGGAGCTGGCCCGGGCGCTGGCCGAGGCGCTGTTCGGCAGCGAGGACCGGATGGTGCGTCTCGACATGAGCGAGTACCAGGAGCGCCACACGGTCAGCCGCCTGGTCGGCGCCCCGCCCGGCTACGTCGGGCACGAGGAGGCCGGTCAGCTCACCGAGGTGGTGCGCCGCCACCCGTACTCGCTGCTGCTGCTCGACGAGGTGGAGAAGGCGCACCCGGACGTCTTCAACATCCTCCTCCAGGTCCTGGACGACGGACGGCTGACCGACTCGCAGGGCCGCACGGTGGACTTCTCCAACGCGGTCGTCGTGATGACCAGCAACCTGGGCTCCGACGTGATCACCCGGCGCGGCGCCGGCATCGGCTTCGGCTCGGGCGGCGCGGAGGCGGACGAGGAGGCCCGGCGCGAGCAGGTGCTGCGCCCGCTGCGCGAGCACTTCCGGCCGGAGTTCCTCAACCGCGTCGACGAGATCGTCGTCTTCCGCCAGCTCAGCGGCGAGCAGCTGCGGCAGATCACCAGCCTGCTGCTCGAACAGACCCGGCGCATGGTGCACGCGCAGGGCATCACCGTCGAGTTCACCGACGCCGCCGTGGACTGGCTCGCCGAACGCGGCTACCAGCCCGAGTACGGCGCCCGTCCGTTGCGCCGCACCATCCAGCGCGAGGTCGACAACCAGCTGTCCCGGCTGCTGCTCGACGGGCGGGTGGCGGAGGGCGGCCGGGTCACGGTGGACGTCGAGGACGGGCGGCTGGCGTTCCGCACGCCCGAGCGGCCCGTCCCCGAGCTGTGACTACCGCTCCCGCACCGGCCGGACGACCATGGCGGAGCCGCCGCCGCGGCGTTCCTTCTCGGCGGCGGCCAGCCACTTCCCGTCCGGCAGGCGCTGTACGCCGGTCGTGGCGCCGATCTCCGGGTTGAGCTTGAAGGAGTGCCCGACGGCCTCCAGCTCCGCCCGCACCCCGCTGTCGTAGAGGCCGGGTTCGAGTTCCGTCTGGGCGGCGTTGCGCTGGCTGGCGCGTGGTGCGGCGATCGCGTCGACGAGCGGGAGACCGCGGTCGACGAAGCCGGTGAGGGTCTGGAGCACGGTGGTGATGATGGTGGCGCCGCCGGGCGAGCCGAGGGCGACGACCGGCCGGTGGTGGCGGTCCAGGACGATCGTCGGCGCGATCGAGGAGCGGGGGCGCTTGCCGGGGCCGGGCAGGTTCGGATCGTGGACGGCCGGGTCGGCCGGGGCGAAGGAGAAGTCGGTCAGCTCGTTGTTGAGCAGGAAGCCGCGTCCCGGCACGGTGATGCCGCTGCCGCCGGTCTGCTCGATGGTGAGCGTGTAGGCGACGACGTTGCCCCACTTGTCGGCCACCGTGAGGTGCGTGGTGTTCTCGCCCTCGTACGTCGTCGGCGCGCCCGTGCCGCCGCCCCCGCAGCGGGCCGGGTGCCTCGGGTCACCGGGGGCGAGCGGGCTGGTGAGCACCGCGTCGTCCTTGATCAGGCAGGCGCGCGAGTCGGCGTACCGCTGCGACAGCAGTTCCTTCGCCGGTACGTCCTCGAAGGCGGGGTCGCCGACCCAGCGCCCGCGGTCGGCGAACGCGATGCGGCTGGCCTCGATGTAGCGGTGCAGGTAGCCGGCCTTGTCCGCCGCGGACAGGTCGGTGCGCTCCAGGATGTTGAGGGCCTCGCCGACCGTGGTGCCGCCGGATGAGGACGGTGCGATGGAGTAGACGTTCAGGCCGCGGTACGAGGTCTTGGTCGGCGCCTGGATCTTGGCCCGGTAGGCGGCGAGATCCTTGGCGGACAGGTCGCCGGGGCGGGCGTTCCAGCCGGAGTCCGGGTCGACGGGCGGCTTGTTGACGGTGTCGACGATGTCCTCGCCGAGTTCGCCGTGGTAGATCGCGCCGACGCCCTTGCGCGCCAGCTCCCGGTAGGTGCGCGCCAGGTCCGGGTTCTTGAACGTCGAGCCCACGGCCGGGAGTTCGCCGCCCGGCAGGAACAGCTCGGCGGTGTCCGGGAAGTAGCGGAACCGCTGTTCGTTGGCGGCGGTCTGGGAGCGGAAGGTCTCGTCGACGGTGAAGCCGTTCCGGGCGAGGCGCTCGGCGGGCTTCAGTACGGAGGAGAGCTTGCGGCTGCCCCACCGGTCGAGGGCGGTCTGCCAGGTGGCCGGGGTGCCCGGCGTGCCGACGGCCAGGCCGCTGGTGACGGCGTCGGCGAAGGCGAGCGGGTCGCCGTTCTCCGTGAAGAGCTTCTCGTCGGCGGTGAGCGGCGCGGTCTCGCGGCCGTCGACGGTGCGCACGGTGCGGGACCCGGCGTCGTAGTAGACGAAGTAGCCGCCGCCCCCGACGCCTGCGGAGTAGGGCTCGGTGACGCCGAGGGCCGCGGCGGTGGCCACGGCGGCGTCGACGGCGTTGCCGCCCTTGCGGAGCACCTCGACGCCGGCGGCGGAGGCGTCCTGGTCGACGCTGGAGACGGCGCCGCCGTACCCCACGGCGACCGGGGTCTTGGGGGCGGTGGGCCCGCCCCGGTCGGCGGGCCCGCTCTGCCGCGTGGGCGGCGCCGCCGCTCCCACCGAGACCACCACGGCGGCCGAGACCGCCAGGACCGTCAGATTCCGTGCGACAGGGCGACGCATCCGCACCTCCAGGGAAAGGCCGTTCGGGCAGCTTAGTTGATCGTCATGGCCGCGTCAGGAGCACACGGGAAGCGCGTGACGCACCCCCGCGGAGCCCGTACACCACGGCCCGTCGAACACAGGTACGCGGACGCCCGCTAGCATGCGCGCCCATGACTGACGACGTACGCAACATCGTCCTGGGTCTGGTCGCCGCGGGCATCAGCGCCACGCTGGGCTGGCTCGCCCGCACCTACCTGTGGAAGCGGAAACTGAGGCGGAAGCAGGCGTTCTTCGGGCTGCCGGACAGTTCCGAGTCGCTGCTCGTCGTCAACCGGGACCCCGCCGCCTCCGAACCGGCGGTCCACCGCTTCGACGTCTTCGCCCTGCTGGAGCTCGCCGCGCTGGTCAAGGACTGCGGCGCGCACGTCCAGGTGGTCACCCAGGACATGGTCGGCCAGGGCTTCGGCGAGCGTACGGAGTTCTGTGTGGGCGGTCCCGGCTCGAACCGGCGCATGGTCGCCCACATGGCGGCGATGCTGCCGGGGGTGCGGATGAACGTCGACCCGGAACCCGGCCCGGACCGGGGCGCCTTCCAGATCGGCGGCGAGCGCTACCGCCTGGAGGCGGGCGTCACCGAGTACGTACTCCTGGCCCGCCTCACCGCCGGTGACCGGCGCGAGGCCCGGCCCGCGTTCCTGTTCTGCGGCCAGCGCGCGATCACCAACCAGGCAGCCACCCGCTACCTCGCCCGGCACCACGAGAAGCTGGCCCGCAAGCACGGCAACAACTCCTTCGTGCTGCTGCTCAAGGTCGTCAACTCGCAGGCGTACGGCCCGGACGTCGTCGAACTGGTCGGCGACGTCACGCGGGCCGCGACCAGTTTCCTGCCGACCCCTGCACCGGCCTCCTCCCGTAGCTCCCACCGGGCCTGAACGGCGCCGCCGCCCTTCTACGCCGCCCATCTGTGCCGCTCTGCTCAGGCGTCTCAGGCGGCGGACTGCAGCGTGCATGTAACACGCATATCGCGACCGCGGCGGAAGGGAGCACGGCGCGCATGACCGAGCCGAGCGGGCGGGACCGGCGCCCGAACGACCTGGAACGCGAATTTACCCTGCTGTCGAGGCACTTCATCGCGTCCCGCGGTCCACGCATCGGTCAGAGCCTCGACCGGTCGGCCTATGTGCTGCTCACCCGGCTGGAGCTGGAGGCCGACCGGGCCATCAGCCGGGCCGGCGCAGCGCGGCTGATCGAGGCGGCGGGGTGGGACGACGAACGCACCCGGCAGTTCCTCACGCTGATGGTCGAGTTCAACCACGGCATCGAGGAGCTGGAGGGACTCGCCTGGGGCCGGCCGTAGGCGTTAGACGGCCGGCTGCGACCGGGCGGTGCGCGACGGTTCGGCAGGCGCCTCGGCAGGTGCTTCAGCAATCCGGTTCAGCAGGCGCCGAGGTCTTCCCAGACGCCCCACTCGCCGGTGGTGCCGGGCTCCTCACCCGTCACCCACCACTTGGCACGCCAGGTGTGGCCGCCGTGAGCCACGGTCTCTCCGCCGTTGTAGACGCTCCCGGCGTTCCAGGCCGACGCGACGCAGTCGCCCGGCTCGTCTCCGCCGCCGTCGTTTCCACCGCCGTCGTCTCCACCTCCGTCGCTTCCACCGCCGATGTTGACGTCGATGCACGAGTAGAAGGCGTTCGCGGTGTCCGCGATGTTCCAGACGGCGAGCACCTTCTGCCGGCCGGTGAACCCGCCGAAGTCCAACTGGTGACTGACCGACGCGGGTGGCAGGGCGCCGTGCCCGTCGAACTGGGCGATCTTCCGGTCGCCGATGAAGTACTGCCAGTTGCTGGTGGCGTGCCGTGCCTCGATGCTCCAGGTGAAGGTGTGCGTGGAGCCGATCGGCGTGACCCGCCAGCCCTTGCCGTCGTCGTCCAGGTCGGCCCACCGGGAGTCCCCGCCGCTGCAGTTGCGCAGCCCCTTCGGACCCTCGACGCTCGCCGGCTCCCACTTGATCGGACCGCAGTCCACCACACGGGCGGCGCACTGGTCCTGCCGGCTGCCCGGCGAGACCACCCAGCCGTGGGCGCTCGCCGTGGGCGCCGGCAGGCTCACGGCCACCACCGGAGCGACCAGCACTCCGACGGCCGCGGCCACCCTTCTTTCCCTCCGCCTTTTCATGCGCATGACATCACGTTTCCCTTCGGTACCGTCGAACCAGCCTGCCCCGGCGTGCGTACGACGTTGCCGATGAGGCAACCTCGCACCGCAGGTCTAGACCTGCGCGTGCAGGTCTAGACCTTAGTGGAGGAGCGGGGGCCGTCAAGAGGACCGGCACGGTCAACCAGCGGGCATTTAGGGCGACTTCGGGCCTCCGGCGGCCCCTTGTGCCGCACGGCCCCGTGTAGTGGGCTGTCCGCCATGAAGAAGAGAAGCATGGCGGCCCTGACCGCAATCCTGGTCGTGGTCCCCCTCGTGGCGGCGGCGCCCGGTCAACGGGTTCGAGCCGCCGAATCCGGGCCCGGCGACTCGGCGCGATCCGCCGGGTCCACGCTCGTCCGCGGAGTGAACCTCGACACGGTGACCATCCCCGAACTGCAGGCACGCATGAACCGCGGCTCCCTGTCCTCGCTCCGGCTGACCCTCGCCTATCTGCGGCGGATCAAGGCCGTCGACCCGAGGATCAACGCGGTGCTGCGCACCAGCCCGACGGCCCTGCGCCAGGCGGCCGCCAGTGACCTCAGGCATCGCCTCGGCAAGTCCCGCGGCCCACTGGACGGCATCCCCGTTCTGCTCAAGGACAACGTGAACACCCGCGACATGCCGACGACCGCCGGGTCCCTGGCCCTGGCCGGGAAGCCACCGGCCACCGACGCCGACCTGGTGAAGAGGCTGCGGGCGGCCGGTGCGGTGATCCTCGGCAAGGCCAACCTGTCCGAATGGGCCAACTTCCGCGCGGCGAAGCCGACGTCGGGGTGGTCGGCGGTGGGCGGCCAGACGAACAACCCGTACGTCCTGGACCGCAACCCCTGTGGGTCTTCCTCCGGTTCGGCCGCGGCGCTCGCCGCGTCGCTGGCCCAGGTGGCGATCGGGACCGAGACGGACGGCTCCATCGTCTGCCCCGCCGGGATGAACGGCGTGGTCGGTCTCAAACCCAGCCTCGGAGTGGTCAGCCAGTCGGGCGTTGTGCCGATCTCCGCCGAGCAGGACACGGCGGGCCCGATGGCGCGCAACGTGATCGACACCGCGCTCACCCTCTCCGTGCTCAGCGGCCGTGACACCGTGCGCGGCGACGGCGCGCCGAGCCTCACCGACGCGGCCGGCCGGCCCGGCACGCTGCGCGGCAAGCGGATCGGCCTGTGGCGGCTGCCGTCGCTCGGCGCCGAGGTGGACGCCCTCATGACCCGCACGGCCGAGCAGTTGAGCGCGGCGGGGGCCGAGGTCGTCGAGGTGGACATGCCGTATCAGGAGCGACTGGCCGAACTCGAGTTCCCGGCACTGCTGAGCGAGTTCCACCGGGACATCGACGCCTACCTCGCCACCCGTGGCGGGCCGCGGGACCTGGCCGAGCTGATCGAGTTCAACCGCACGCACCCGCGGGAGCAGACCTGCTTCGCCGGTCAGGAACTGTTCGAGCAGGCACTGGCCGCACCGCCCACCACCGATCCGGAGTACCTGGCGACGCGCGCGGAGCTGACCGGTCTGTCCCGGCGGTCCATCGACGAGGTGATGGCCGCGCACGGCCTGGACGCCATCGCCTCCCCGGCGAACCCGCCCGCGTGGACCACCGACTGTGCGCGGGGCGACAACGACGTGATCCCCTCCTCCACCCCCGCCGCCGTGGCCGGGTACCCCTCGCTGTCCGTCCCCGCCGGGTTCGTCGGCGAACTGCCGGTCGGGCTGCTCCTCATGGCCGGGGACCGGCAGGACGCCGAACTGCTGTCCCTGGGTGCGGCGGTGGAGCACCGGCTGGGCGCGTGGCGGGCGCCCGGGTACCTGCCCTCGGCGCCGTCCGGCACCTCCCACTGAGCGGACCGGCGGGCGGCACGTCGTCGAGCGGTGCCTCGACGACGTCGCTCGCCGGTGTGCAGCTGACCTTCTCCTCGCCCGCGAGCAGTGATCTCCGGCTGCACTCTGCGTAGGCCCCCCGTGCGTTCGTGTCCGCTCCGACCACTGCAACGTATCGACACAAACATCGTAAATGCCGCCGACACGCACCTTTCGGTCATTACCCCTATTTAAGGCAGGTTACGTCGGACGGCCCCCTGGCGTGGGAGTGCGATTCCGGCTTCGGCTCACGTCTCGGCGACTTCGCCGTACAGCTGCGAGAGTTCGGGAACGCCGTCCTCCGCCCAGGCGTGCCCGTTGGCCACCACGTCGAACTCCCGGCCGGAGGCGAGCCGGACGACCGGCTGCCCGTCGGACCGGATGGTCCAGACGGCGCCGGGCACGGTGCGCACGATCACGGTGCCCAGGTACAGACCGGCGTCGTTGCCGAGCCAGGTCAGGATCTCCTCGTCGCTGCGCCAGCGCGGCAGCACCTGGTCCAGCTGTTCCAGGGAGAGCGCGGAGTCGTCCAGCCGGACCCCCTCCCGCAGCGCCTGCGAGCGCAGCAGGTCGCAGTCGGCGAGCAGTTCACCGATGCCCTCCGCGTCGTGCACCCGGGATTCTTCGCGCCGCTTGCCCAGGAAGGGGAAGTTCATACCTCCAGACTGTCATTCGTACCGCCATGTGCACCACAGGGCACGCGGGCCGTGCGCACCCGGCGTGCGGGGCTACAGGTCGAGGTCCACCACGACCGGCGCGTGGTCCGAGGCCCCCTTGCCCTTGCGCTCCTCGCGGTCGACGTAGGAGTCGGTGACCGCCTTGGCGAAGGGTTCGTTGCCGTACACCAGGTCGATGCGCATGCCGCGGTTCTTCGGGAAGCAGAGCTGGCGGTAGTCCCAGTACGTGTAGGGGTGGTCGTACTTCAGCGGGCGCGGAACCACGTCGGACAGACCGGCGCCGCGCAGCGAGGCGAGGGCGGCGCGCTCAGCGGGTGTGACGTGGGTGGCGCCTTCGAAGGCGGCGCGGTCGTAGACGTCGTCGTCCGTCGGCGCGACGTTGTAGTCACCCATCACGGCGAAGGGGCGGTCGCCGGAGGCGTCGCTCCCGACGGCGGCGCGCAGGGCCTCGAACCACTGGAGCTTGTAGGCGTAGTGCGGGTGCTCCACCTCGCGGCCGTTGGGCACGTACACCGACCAGACGCGGGCCGGACCGCAGGTGGCGGAGATGGCGCGCGGCTCCTGGACGCCCTCGTAGCCCGGGTCGCCGGGCAGGCCCTTGACCACGTCGTCGAGGCCCACGCGGGAGAGCACCGCCACCCCGTTCCACCGGCCGGTGGCGTGGACCGCCGCCTCGTAGCCCGCCTCGCGCAGCTCGTCGAAGGGGAACTGCGCCTCGGCGACCTTGGCCTCCTGGAGGCACAGCACGTCGGTGCCGCTGCTCTCCAGCCAGGCCAGCAGCCTCGGCAGGCGGGCGGTGATCGAGTTCACGTTCCAGGTCGCGATGCGCATGTCCCACAACCTACCCGGCGGCACCGACAACGCGGTCCCGGCCCGGGAGGGGCCTCAGAGCCGCGCCGAGTCGCCGGGCGTCAGCCGCAGGTGCTCGGTGCCGCCCAGCTCGCCGATCTGGCGGTCGTAGATCGGGCGGGCGAGGTCGGTCAGGAGCGCGTCGTGGACGTCGTAGGCGCGCTGCGGCTTGACCTCGCGGACGTACTCGATCACTTCGGCGATCTTGTTCCAGGGGGCCATGACCGGCAGCATCAACGTCTCGACGGGGTGGTCGGGGACGGTGAGGGCGTCGCCGGGGTGGAAGACCTTGCCGCCGTCCACGAGGAAGCCGACGTTGGTGACGCGCGGGATGTCCGGGTGGATCACCGCGTGCAACTCGCCGTGGACCTGCACGTCGAAGCCGGCGGCGGTGAAGGTGTCGCCGTGGCCGACGGTGTGGACGCGGCCCGGGAACGCCGCCGAGATCTTCTCCGCGACCGACTCGAGCGTCCAGATCGCGGCGGCCGGATTGTCCTCCATCGCGGCCCGCAGCCGCAGCTCGTCGAAGTGGTCCGGGTGCTCGTGGGTGACGAGGATCGCGTCCGCGCCGAGGGCGGCGTCCTCCTCGGTGAACCCGCCGGGGTCCAGGACGAGTGTCTGCCCGTCCTTCTCCAGGCGGACGCAGGCGTGCGACTTCTTGGTGAGCTTCATGACTCCATCCTGCCGCCGCGCGCCCGCTCCCCGCCCGAGGGACTCACTCGGGCGGTGTCGTCTCCTCGCGGATCACCTGCTGGGCCACCCGGAACGCGCCGTTCGCGGCCGGTACGCCGCAGTAGACGGCCGCCTGGAGCAGTACTTCCTTGATCTCGCCCGGGGTGAGGCCGTTGCGCAGGGCGGCCCTGAGGTGGGGCGCCAGCTCGTCCAGGTGGCCGCCGGCGACGAGGGCGGTCAGGGTGACGCAGCTGCGCGAGCGCCGGTCCAGGCCCGGCCGGTCCCAGACCTCTCCCCACGCGTACCGGGTCAGGAGGTCCTGGAAGTCCCCCGAGAACTCGTCCGCCTCCGCGAGCACCTGGTCGACGTGCCCGTCGCCGAGGACCTCGCGGCGCACCTTGAGACCCGCGTCGTACGGGTCCGGCCTCCCCTGCGCCTGCGGCGGCACGGCGGGGGCCGGGGCGATCTCGGCGATGGGCGCGGCCTGCGGCGGCGGAGCCGGCACCGGCTGAAGGGGCCCGGCGGGTCCGGGTACCGGGGCGGCCGGAACGGGGTGCGCGGCGGGGTGGACCGGGGCCGGGACGGGGATCTGTCCGGTGGAGGCGGCGTCGTGGACGGCCTGCCAGGCGGTGGTGAAGTGCCGCACCAGCAGGTCGGTGACGGCCGCGGGCTGCTCGACCGGGACCAGGTGTGAGGCGCCCGGGACGACGGCGAGGCGGGCGTCGGGGATACCGGCGACCAGGGTGCGGGCCTCCGCGGGGCCGGTGACCTGGTCGTCGGAGCCGACGAGGACCAGGGTCGGGACGCCGACCCGGCCGAGTTCGCCGCGCACGTCGAAGGCTGCGAGGGCCTCGCAGGCGGAGATGTAGCAGCCCGGGTCGGTGGTCCGCACCATCTGCACCGCCCACTCGGTGATCGCGGGCTGCGCGGCGGCGTATCCACCGGTGAACCAGCGCTCCGGGGAGCTGCGGGCGATGGGGTCGAGCCCGTTGGTGCGCACGATCACACCGCGCTGGCGGAACTCGTCGGCCGTACCGAAGCGGGGCGAGGCGGCGATCAGCGCGAGGGAGGCGAGGCGCTCGGGGTGGCGCAGGGCCAGCTCGATCCCGACGGCACCGCCGAACGCGCAGCCCGCGTAGCCGAAGCGCTGTACGCCGAGTCCGTCGAGGGTGGCCAGCAGACGCGTGGTGAGTTCGGCGACGGACCCCGCCGGGTGGGCCGGTGCGCCTCCGTGTCCGGGCAGGTCGAAACGGAAGACCCGCCAGTGCTGGGTCAGTTCGGGCACCTGCCGGTCCCACATGTGCCATGTGGTGCCCAGTGAGGGACCGAGGATCAGGACCGGGGCCTCTTCCGGCCCGTCGAAGCGGTATTGCAGGGTGTTCGGTGCTGTCTCACTCACGCCCCAGACCCTCTCACGTCTCACGGACGCCCCTGTAACGCGGGATCGGTGGATGCCATCCTGACCAGGTCGAAGACCTCGCGGGCGGCATGTCGCCCGGGGCATCGGATGATCTCGCGTCGGGTCTTGCCCTCCTGGTGCGGCGTCCGCGGTACGCCGCGGACGAAGAAGGAGGACCGGTCGCGTGTGCGGACCGGCCGGCCTGCCCGCTCGATCGCAGTCACTACACGCTTTTGCGGCCGACGATCGGGGCCGCCCCGCTGCCCGGGGCCGCCCCCTACGGGAGATCCTCCGGCTCGCCGGCGAGTTTGGCGGCGATGCGGCGGAGAACCGTGAGCTCTTGGGGGTCGAGCTGGTCGACGAAGTGGCGCCGTACTGACGCGACATGAGTGGGAGCGGCTCGCCGGAGAGTGTCCAGTCCCATCTCGGTGAGAACCAGGAGGCAACCTCTGCCGTCAGCCGGGTCCGGTGCGCGGCGGATGAGTCCACGTGCCTCCATGCGGGTGGCGTGGCGGGACAAACGGCTTCGGGACCACTCCATCTTGGCGGCCTGCTCACGGAGGGTACCGGTGCCGTCGGTGCGCTCGGACAGGGTGCTGAGCACCTCGTAGTCGGGCTCGGACAACCCGAGTTCGGCCAGGTCCTGTGTGGTGCGGGCCTGCACGACGGTCACCATACGGCGGTATGTCCTCCAGGCGTGCTCCTCTTCTGGACCGAGCCAGCGGGTAGCGGCATCCGACCTTTTCGTTGACATGTAATCAACTTACCAGCTAGCTTCGTTTCCATGTCAACGAAAAGAACGCGCGTTCTCGTACTGGTCTGCAGTACTCGTCCCGGCGCGCTCGGCCCGGCAGTCGGCACGTGGCTGACCGAGACGCTCGCACCGAGCGCCCTCACGCTGGACGCGACCCTGACGCCGCTGGCCCTCGGCGATCTGCGGCTGCCCTTCCTGGACGAGGAGGAGCACCCCTCGACCGGCGTCTACCACCGCGAACACACGCGCCGGTGGAGCGCGATCGTCGATGAGGCCGACGGCTTCGTCGTCGTGACGCCGGAGTACAACTACGGGATGCCCGCGACCCTGAAGAACGCGCTGGATTACCTTGGCCCCGAGTGGGCCTGGAAGCCGGTCGGGTTCGTCAGCTACGGCAACACCTCGGCGGGCACCCGAGCGGTGCAGCACGCCAAGCAGGTGATGACCACCCTTCGCCTCGTCCCCCTGGGCTCCACCGTCGCGATCCGGATCGCGGACGCGATGCGAGAGGACCGCTTCCAGCCCGGAGCGCCCCTCGGTGACGCCGCCGAGGGGCTGCTCGCGGAACTGGTGCGGGTCGCTCACGCCCTGGCCCCGCTTCGCGAGCGCGAGCGCGTGAGCGCGGTGGCAGGACCCGTCGCGGGCTCGTACGCACGGCGCCTCGCCCCGGACGACGCGCCGGAGGTAACGGTGCTGCAGCGCTGCTGCTGGGCCGAGGAGGCGGTCGCCAACAGCACCCTCGCGCTGCCGGCCCTGCACGAGTCGCCCCACCAGGTGCGCGCATGGCTGGCCGGCTGGCATGCGACGGGCCTGTGGCAGGACGGTCGGCTTCTCGGAATGGTACGAACGCGTCGCAGCGGCGCCGACCTGCACGTGGGGCGGCTCGCCGTCGTCCCCGACCTGCGCGGACGGGGTCTGGGCCGATGGCTGCTCCGCATGGCCGAGTCAGCCGGTGAGGGCTGCCGGCGCATCGTCCTGTCCACCGGCGCCGCCAGCAGCCGGAACCTCGCCCTCTACGAGAGTCAGGGGTACGCTCCGCTTCGCGTGGAAGCGGACGCCGGTGTGGTCCACCTCGCCAAGACTGTCCCTGCCTGAGCACTTCGGGGCCCGCATCGCCCGGTTTCAACCACCCGGATCCGCGCCCGAGGCACCGGACCGGTGGCCCGTAGCGGGCCGAGGCGCGTGGGATCGGCCGGTACCCGTCGCCCCGTCGGCGCTCGTCTCCCGCGGGTTCATGGTGCTCCGGGTGTCCCCGGCCTCCGGCGTCACCGGGACCGCGTCAGGCCCCCGTTCCGCGCGCGAGCACCGACACGGACGCCTTGGAGGCGTTGCCGGACACCGGCACCTCGCCCCCCGTCCAGCGCAGGGTCAGTGAGTCGCGCTCGTTGGGCGGGGTGACCAGGAGGGAAGCGGGCTCGGCCGTCTTGGCCCCGCTGATCTCGGGGTTGGAGAAGGACAGCCCGGCCCAGGCGCTCGCACCGGGTTCCAGGGTGATGGTGCTCGGGCTGCCGGAGGTGCGTTCCGGGTCGCTGCCCACCTGCTTGCCGTCCGAGCCGGCGAACGCGGCCCCGGGATAGCCGCGCAGCGTGCAGGTGTGCTGAGAGGAGTTGGTGAACACCACGGCGAAGTTCTCCTGCCCGGCCCCGGGGTGGTTGGGTCCCACGGAGGCGCGCAGTTCCGAGGTGTGGCAGCGCTCGGTCGCCTTCCCGCCGGTGGACTTCGTGGAGTCGGAGTCGGGGTGGGAAGCGGAGCCGGACCCGTCGGCCGTGGCGGGCTCGGATGCGTGGGTCTCCCGGCCGGCGTCGCCGTTCGGGGACGCGCTGTCGCCGGAGTCCTCGCCGTCGGTGCCGGTGACCACGGGGCCGGCGGTACCGGAAACCGCCTCCGGCGTGTCCGCGCCGCCGCCGTCCGCGGAACCGCACCCGCCGAGGACCAGCGCGGCACTCGCGCCCGCCAGCGCAACGGCCGTACGAAGGGTCCGCGATGTCTGCGTCATGTCCGTCTCCCCTGATCGCTTGCCGCACCCCTCGGTGCGGGCTTGTGGCGGCTCGTGCGCCGTCAGGTGGTGCGATGCGCCTACCCGCGGAAAAGTTCGTGATCACCCCGAACTGATTTCCTCACTCCTCCCGCCGGTGCCGGCTGCCGGCGTGCTCACGTGCCGACGCGTACGGAGTCCAGCACCCGTGTGACGTCGGTGTACGTGCCCCGCAACCGTATCTGGACGTATGCCTCGGGCCGGTCCCCGCCGTCGGCCGGACCGAGTGCCGCCTCGACCAGCGTCTCGCCCTCGTGGAAGCAGTCGGCCCAGGTGCGCACCCGGCCCGTGGAGCGGGCGCCGTCGAAGGCGTGGGCGCCCGTGTAGCGGCATCCGTCGTGGGCGATGCCGTTCACCTTCGCGGTGACGTCCTCCTGCCCGCCGAGTCCGACGAACACCCCACTCGCCCCGGTGTCCGGGTCCGCCCACGCGCTCAGGTCGTCGGCGACGGTCAGGCCGGGTTCGTGTCCCGGGCGAAGCCCCAGCTCGGAGGGGTTCCATCCGCCGGTCTGCTTCTGGCCGGCCCAGGCGACGGGGACGCGGACGGTGAGCCGGCCCGTGTCGTCGCTCACCGACACACCGGAGTCGGAGCCGCTGCCGCGGTCGAGGAGCAGCGTCGTCACGGCCACCGCACCGGCCAGGACGACGGCGCCGACGGCCAGGAGGAGTGTCCGCCGTCCGGCCCGCACACGCGGGCGCCGGGAGGCACCGGGGCCCGGCCGCTCACCGGTCGACTCCAGTTCCTCGGCGAGCCGCTCCGCGGTGGGCCAGCGGTGCTCTCGTTCCGGTTCCAGGGCCCGGGTCACCGCGTGGCTCACCCGCGGCGGAAGGCCGGGCCGGAGCCGGTCGACGGGAACGACCTGGCCGGGCGTCGCGGGAACCGTGCCGGTGAGCAGCCGGTAGGCGACGGCGCCGAGGGCGTACACGTCGGCACGCTCGTCGACGCCGGAGCCGGGCTGTGCCTGTTCGGGCGGCTGGTATCCGGCGCTTCCGGCGGCGAGCGTGAGCCCGGAGGCGTGGGCGAGGCTCTTGGCCAGTCCGAGGTCGGCGAGCAGTACCCGCCGTGAGCCGTCCGGTGCCGTGGCAAGGAGGATGTTGGACGGCTTGATGTCCCGGTGCACGACGCCCGCCTGGTGCAGTGCCGCGGCCCCGCGTGCGGCCAGCGCGGTCAGGCGCAGCACCTCCGGCAGGCCCAGGGAACCGTCGGCGAGGTCGTCGAGGGTCCCGTCGTCGCCGTATTCCATGACGAAGTAGGGACGGCCGTCGGGGAGCTCCCCGATGTCGTACACCTGCACCACGTGGGCGGAACGCACTTTGCGGAGCATCCGGGCCTCGGAGAGGAAGCGCTCCCGGACGTCGAGCCGCTCCGACCAGTTCTCGGCGAGGACCTTGACGGCCACCGGTGCCTGCAGCTGGTCGTCGTGGGCCAGCCACACGGTGCCGAAGGCTCCCGTGCCCAGGCGTCGGTCCAGCCGATAGCGCCCGATCCGGTCGGAGGAAAGCATGTGCCTATCATGCATTGCCCCGTATCGGCCCGAGCCCGAGGGAGAGGAGCACTGTGCACGACGCGCCCCGCACGGAGGAGCTGGCCAGGCGCGCCGCGGCCGGTGACGCCGCTTCCCTGGACGAACTGCTGGTGGGCATCCGCCCGGAGGTGGTCCGGCGCTGCGGGCGCTTCCTGCCGTGCAGGGAGGACGCCGAGGAGGCGGCCCAGGACGCGCTCCTTCAGGTGGCACGGAAGATCGGGACCTTCGAGGGCAGAAGCCGGTTCAGCACCTGGCTGTACACGGTCGTCGCCAACTGCTCCCGGCAGAAGTACCGCGAGCTGAAGCGGCGGTCCGCCGAGCAGCCCGCGGTGATCGACGACTCGCAGCAGGTCGACCCACGCACCACCAGCGTCATCGCCGGCTCCCGGCTGCTGCTCCTGGACGCGCTGGACCGGCTGGAGCGGGAACACCCTCAGCTGGTGGCGCCCTTGGTGTACCGCGACCTGTGCCAGCTGGAGTACGCGGAGGTCGCCGAGCGGGTGGGCGTGCCGCTGGGCACGGTGAAGTCGCGGCTGCACGAGGCACGCAAGAGGGTGAAGTCCTACTTCGGCGACGTCTCGGGCTGAGGGAGTCCGCGCCCGTTTGGGGCGGACGCCGCGGGGCACTCATGTCACGCCCGTGACGAGGAGGCCCGGAGATGACGGACGACAGCGAGGTCCCGGCCGCCGGGCCGGGCGTGAACCAGTTGTCCGGGCCGCAGCCTGAGGTGGCGCGTGCCGCGGGGTATCCGGATGCCCCGCCCCGTATGGGGTTCTTCACGGACACCTCCGTGTGCATCGGGTGCAAGGCGTGCGAGGTGGCGTGCAAGGAGTGGAACGCGATCCCCGAGGACGGTCTGGAACTGACCGGGATGTCCTACGACAACACCCAGGGGCTCGGCGCGGACACCTGGCGGCACGTGGCCTTCATCGAGCAGCGCAAGCCGCTGGGCGGTCAGGAACCCGGCGTCGGCCACGAAGCGGTCGACGTCTTCGCCGCCGCGGGCGCGCTGGGCACCTCGCCCTCCTCGCCGGGCCCCGGCTCGACCGCTCCCCCGCCCGGTGACGGACCGCCTGCCGCGGCGCCCGCCGGGGAGATCTCTCCCGTGGCCCCGGAGGGCCGCACCGAGCTGCGCTGGCTGATGTCCTCGGACGTGTGCAAGCACTGCACCCACGCCGCCTGCCTGGACGTGTGCCCCACGGGCTCGCTGTTCCGCACCGAGTTCGGCACGGTCGTGGTCCAGGAGGACATCTGCAACGGCTGCGGCTACTGCGTGCCCGCCTGCCCGTACGGGGTCATCGACCAGCGTCCCGACGACGGGCGGGTCTGGAAGTGCACCCTGTGCTACGACCGGCTCGGCGTCGGCATGGAACCCGCCTGCGCCAAGGCCTGCCCGACCGACTCCATCCAGTTCGGCCCGCTGGACGAGCTGCGCGAGCGGGCCGCGGACCGGGTCGCCCGGCTGCACTCCGCCGGGGTCGAGGACGCCCGCCTGTACGGCGCCGACCCGGACGACGGGGTCGGCGGCGACGGCGCCTTCTTCCTGCTGCTGGACGAACCCGAGGTGTACGGCCTGCCGCCCGACCCGGTCGTCACCACCCGCGACCTGCCCGCCATGTGGCGGCACGCGGCGACGGCCGCCGCCTCGCTCGCCGCGCTCGCCGCCGTCAGCTTCGCCAGGAGGCCGCGATGACCGGTTCCGACGTCACCCGGGACGGCGTGGAGGGCGCCCGCCCCGGCCGCGACGCCCTCACCGGCGCCCAGGCCGGGCGCCGCCGGCGGCGCAGGGGCCGGGGCGAGCGGGCGATGGTGCCCGACGCCGAGTTCTCCTCGTACTACGGCAGGCCGATCCTGAACAGGCCGACGTGGAAGGCCCTGGACATCGCGGGCTACCTGTACCTGGGCGGGCTCGCGGGCGCCTCCTCGCTGCTGGCCGCCGGCGCCCGCGCCACCGCCCGGCCCGCGCTCGCCCGGACGGCCGGGCTGGGGGCGGCGGGCGCCGTCTCGCTGTCCCTGGCCGCGCTGGTGCACGACCTGGGCCGCCCCGCCCGCTTCCTCAACATGCTCCGCGTCTTCAAGCCGACGTCCCCGATGAGCGTGGGGTCGTGGCTGCTGGCCGGTTACGCGCCGCTCACGATCGCCGCTGCCGCCGCCGACGTCACCGGCAGGTACCGCCTGGTGGGCACGGCCGCCACGGCGTCCGCCGCCGTACTGGGCCCCGCGGTCGCCACCTACACCGCCGTGCTGGTCTCCGACACGGCCGTGCCGTCCTGGCACGAGGGGCACCGCGAGCTGCCGTACGTCTTCGCCGGGTCCGGGGCCACCGCCGCCGCGGGGCTGGCCCTGGTCTGCGCGCCGGCCGGTCAGACGGGCCCCGCGCGGCGCATGGCCGTGCTGGGCGCCCTTCTCGAGCTCGGGTCGTTCCGGGTGATGAAGCGGCGCATGGGGCTGACCGCGGAGCCCTTCGAGAAGGGCAGAGCACGCACGCTGCTCCGCGCGGCCGAGACGCTCACCTCCGTGGGCGCCGTGCTCGGGGCGGGTGCCGGCGGGCGCGGCCGGGCGGTCGCCGCACTCGCGGGTGCGGCCCTCCTCACCGGTTCCGCCGCCCTGCGGTTCGGTGTCTTCCACGCCGGGGTCGCCTCCGCCGAGGACCCCAAGTACACGGTCCTGCCCCAGCGGGAACGGCTCACGGGTGATTGACCCGGGCGGAGCGGGGCACTCGCACGGCCGACGCGAGGGCGCTGCCGCGCTACGGCTCCGAGGGAAGGGCAGGGGTGATGGGCGTACGTACCTGGATCGACTCCTGGCCGGTCTACCGCCAGCTGAAGGGGACCGATCCCCTGGGCCGCGGGGCCGCCGCCAAGAGCGGGACCAGCGCGCGTCTGACCCCGCGGGTCGCCTCCGCCGACCGGGTCGTCAAGTCGATCTGCCCCTACTGCGCGGTGGGCTGCGGACAGAACGTCTACGTCGAGGGAGACCGCGTCACCCAGATCGAGGGCGATCCCGACTCCCCGATCTCCCGCGGCCGCCTCTGCCCCAAGGGCTCGGCCAGCCTCCAGCTCACCACCGGCGGTGCCCGCGAGCACCACGTCCTGTACCGCCGCCCGCACGGCGGCGAGTGGGAGCGGCTGGACCTGGACACGGCGATGGACATGATCGCCGACCGGGTGATCGCGGCGCGGCGCTCGGGCTGGCAGTGGGAGGTCGACGAGACCCGCACCCGGCGCACCCTCGGTGTCGCCAGTCTCGGCGGGGCGACGCTGGACAACGAGGAGAACTACCTGATCAAGAAGCTGTTCACCGCCATGGGCGCGGTGCAGATCGAGAATCAGGCGCGTGTTTGACACTCCTCCACCGTTCCCAGTCTGGGAACCTCGTTCGGCCGCGGCGGCGCGACCACCTTCCAGCAGGATCTGCAGCACTCCGACTGCATCGTGATCCAGGGCTCGAACATGGCCGAGTGCCATCCGGTCGGGTTCCAGTGGGTGATGGAGGCGAAGGCCCGGGGCGCGAAGGTGATCCACGTCGACCCGCGCTTCACCCGCACCAGCGCCCTGGCCGACGTCCACGTGCCGCTGCGCGCCGGATCGGACATCGCCTTCCTGGGCGGGATCATCAACCACGTCCTGCGGACCGACGCCTACTTCCGCGACTACGTGGTCGCCTACACCAACGGGCCGGTCGTCCTGCGGGAGGACTTCCGCGACACGGAGGACCTGGACGGCGTCTTCTCCGGTCTCGACCCCGACAGCCGCAGCTACGACAACGGCAGCTGGCAGTACGAGGGCACGGAGATGCAGGCGGCGTCGGGCGAGCGCGACCTGGAGTACGACAAGCGGACCGGGGGCGGCAGCAGCGTGACGGAGGCCGCCCGCGGCGAGGCGCACGGCTCGGGCGGTGCCGACATCGGCGAGGGCGAACCGGAGCGGGACGAGACCCTGACCCACCCGCGCTGCGTCTTCCAGGTGCTCAAGAGGCACTACGCCCGTTACACGCCCGAGGTGGTCGAGCAGGTCTGCGGCGTGCCGCAGGACGTCTTCCGCCAGGTGTGCGAGCTGGTGACGGAGAACTCGGGGCGGGAGCGGACGACGGCGTTCGCCTACGCGGTCGGCTGGACCCAGCACACGGTGGGCGTGCAGTACATCCGTGCCGCCTCGGTCCTGCAGAGCCTGCTGGGCAACATCGGCCGGCCGGGCGGCGGCATCCTCGCCCTGCGCGGCCACGCCTCCATCCAGGGCTCCACGGACATCCCGACGCTGTTCAACCTGCTGCCGGGCTACATCCCCATGCCGCACGCCCACCAGCAGCAGGACCTCGGCGCCTTCGTCGAGGCGGAGGCGGCCCGCAAGGGCTACTGGGGCAACATGCGCTCCTACCTCGTCAGCCTCCTCAAGGCGTACTGGGGTGAGGCGGCCACCGACGCCAACGACTTCTGCTTCGACTACCTCCCGCGGCTGACCGGTTCGCACTCCACCTACGAGACGGTGATGGCCCAGCTGGAGGGCGTCTGCAAGGGCTACTTCCTCATGGGCGAGAACCCCGCCGTCGGCTCGGCCAACGCCAAGCTGCAGCGCCTGGGGATGGCCAACCTGGACTGGCTGGTCGTGCGGGACTTCTCCCTCATCGAGTCGGCCACCTGGTGGAAGGACGGTCCGGAGATCGAGACGGGCGAGATGCGCACCGAGGACATCGGCACCGAGGTGTTCTTCCTGCCGGCCGCCGCGCACACCGAGAAGGACGGCAGCTTCACCAACACCCAGCGTCTGCTGCAGTGGCACCACCAGGCCGTCGAGCCGCCCGGCGAGGCCCGCAGCGACCTCTGGTTCACCTACCACCTCGGGCGGATCGTCCGGGAGAAGCTCGCGGCGTCCACCGACGAGATGGACCGGCCACTGCTCGACCTGACCTGGGACTATCCCGTGAAGGGCGAGCACGCCGAACCGGACGCGGAGGCCGTCCTGGCCGAGATCAACGGCCGCGACGCCGACGGCGACCCGCTGTCCTCGTACGAGGAGCTGAGCGACGACGGGTCGACGGTCTGCGGTTGCTGGATCTACTGCGGGGTCTACAAGGACGGTGTCAATCAGGCGGCCCGCCGCAAGCCGGGCCGGGAGCAGGACTGGGTCGCGAAGGAGTGGGGCTGGGCCTGGCCCGCCAACCGGCGCATCCTCTACAACCGCGCCTCGGCGGACCCGGAGGGCCGGCCGTGGAGCGAGCGCAAGGCCCTGGTGTGGTGGGACGCGGACGAGGGCTCCTGGACGGGCCACGACGTCCCCGACTTCAAGCCGGACAAGGCCCCCGACCACGTGCCGCCGCCGGACGCCAGGGGACCGGCGGCCCTGGCCGGGAACGACCCGTTCATCATGCAGGCGGACGGCAAGGCGTGGCTGTACGTGCCGTCCGGTCTCACCGACGGCCCGCTGCCCACGCACTACGAGCCGCAGGACTCGCCCTTCCCGAACCTGCTGTACACCCAACAGCGCAACCCCGTACGCCACTTGCTGCCGCCGCACCCGGACAACCGCTACCAGCCCAGCGGCACCGAGCCCGGCTCCGGGGTCTTCCCC
This sequence comes from Streptomyces sp. NPDC093065, assembly GCF_044754585.1. NCBI lineage: Bacteria > Bacillati > Actinomycetota > Actinomycetes > Kitasatosporales > Streptomycetaceae > Streptomyces > Streptomyces sp. NPDC093065. Next base: position 313,615 of record NZ_JBIVPJ010000006.1, read on the forward strand.
TACGTCGCCACCACCTACCGGCTCACCGAGCATCACACCGCGGGCGGCATGTCCCGCTGGCAGCCCTATCTCGCCGAGCTCCAGCCGGAGTTCTTCTGCGAGGTCTCCCCCGAGCTGGCCGCCGCGCGCGGGCTGGAGCACACCGGCTGGGCGACGATCGTCAGCGCCCGGGGCGTGGTCGAGGCGCGGGTCCTGGTCACCGACCGCATGGCGCCGCTCACCGTGCAGGGCCGGCGGCTGCACCAGGTCGGCCTGCCCTACCACTGGGGCCCCAACGGCTACGCCACCGGCGACGCGGCGAACGAGCTGCTGCACCTGTCCCTGGACCCGAACAGCCACATCCAGGAGGCCAAGGCGTTCGCCGTCGACATCAGGGCGGGCCGCCGCCCGAGGGGACCGGCCGCACTGGAGCTGGTGCGGGACTACCGGACGCGGGCCGGCATCGACGAGGACACCGGCACCGAGCCGTGAGCCCTCCGCTCACCCCAGGACGACGGAGTGCGCGCCCTTCGGCACCAGTTCCCCGATGACGGGGGCGCCCGGCACCTCGCCCGCCACCAGCAGCCCGCCGGAGGTCTGCGCGTCGGCGAGGAGCAGCCGGGTGTCGGCGTCGGCGTCGCCGAAGTCGGTGAACGGGGCCACCCACTCCAGGTTGCGCCGGGTGCCACCGCTGACGTACCCGTCCCGGACGGCCTCCCGGGCTCCGTCGAGGCAGGGCACGGCGGCGGTGTCGAGCACGGCGGTGACCCCGGAGGCGCGGGCGAGCTTGTGCAGGTGGCCCAGCAGGCCGAAGCCGGTGACGTCGGTGGCGCAGGTGGCCCCGGCCGCCAGGGCCGCCTCGGACGCGTCCCGGTTGAGCGCCACCATCGTCGCCACGGCCTGCTCGAACCGCTCGCCGGTGGCCTTGTGCCGGTTGTTGAGGACGCCGAGGCCGAGGGGCTTGGTGAGCGACAGCGGCAGCCCGGCGCGGCCCGTGTCGTTGCGCAGCAGCCGCTCCGGGTCCGCGACGCCGGTGACGGCCATGCCGTACTTGGGCTCCGGGTCGTCGACGCTGTGTCCGCCGCCCACGTGGCAGCCGGCCTCGGAGGCGACGTCCAGTCCGCCGCGCAGCACCTCGCGCGCGAGGTCGAACGGCAGCACGTCGCGGGGCCAGGCCAGCAGGTTCACGGCGACCAGCGGCCGGCCGCCCATGGCGTAGACGTCCGACAGGGCGTTGGCCGCGGCGATGCGGCCCCAGTCGTAGGCGTCGTCGACGACCGGCGTGAAGAAGTCCGCCGTGGAGACCACCGCCTGGGCCGGGGCGCCGCCCGCCGCGGGCAGGGTGACCACCGCGGCGTCGTCGCCCGTGGCCAGCCCGACGAGCAGGGAGGCGTCGGCCGGGGCCGTCCCGGAGGGGGTGAGGCCGCCGAGCACGTCCTCCAGTTCCCCCGGCGGGATCTTGCAGGCACAGCCACCGCCGTACGCGAACTGGGTGAGCCGTACGGGGGTTTCACGGACGGTCGTCATGGCTGGTCCCTCCGGTGGGGTGGTTCGGTTCGGTCGTCTGCGGAACACAGCGTTCCTGTAGCCTGGCCGGGCGGTGGAGGCGTGTGGGTGCCTGGTGGCCCTCCCGGTCTTCAAAACCGAGGTGTCCGAGGATCTCGGACAGGCGGGTTCGATTCCCGTCCGCCTCCGCTCCCCGCGGTCTCCCGGCAGCGCCGGCGCCGGCCGTCCACGCGCTCGGTGTGTCCGCGTCGGTCCAGCAGCTCCAGCAGGGGTACGGCGACCCGGCGCGTGGTGTCGAGGGCGCGGCGTGCCTCGCTCAGTGTGAACGGCTGGGGCAGCGAGCGGAGTACGGCGGCGGCGTCCGTGTCCGCGCCGGGCAGCAGCACGACGCCCTCGGCGATGCGCAGCAGCGCCCCGGCCGCGACGGCGGCGGCCAGTGTCCTGTGGTCCAGCCCCAGTTCGGCGAGCCGGCCTGCCTCGGGCGCGCGGTACGGCGACCGGCGCAGGTCCTTCTCCAGGGCGTCGACGGCGCTGCGGACCGGCGGCGGCAGCGACGGCCGCGTGCCGCCGGGCCCGTGCAGGCGCCCTTGACGGTGGCTCAGTACCGGCTCGCCCGGCGTGTCGACGAGGGCCTGGACGAGGGCGCGGTCCGGCAGGCCGAGCAGGTGCCTGGCCGCTTCGGTGGGGAGCCCAGGGTCCAGCGGGTGCTGCTCGGCGTGCCGGGCCACCTCCGCCGCCAGACGGGCGCGCAGTGCGGCCCAGTGCGCGGGGTCGGCCAGCCAGTCGCCGGTGACGGGCGGGGCGGGAGCGGTGATTCCCATGGCCTCCAGCTCCGGCCGGCGGACGAGCCGGCGTCGGCGCAGTTCCGCGGTGCCGTCCGGCCGGCCGGTCATGGCCGTCAGCTCGGCCGCCCTGGTCCGGGCCGCCCCGCGCCGCGTCAGCCGCGGCGGTGCCACGTCCAGCACGGTCAGGCCGCACGGGGCGCGGCGTCCGCCCGCCTCCCGCAGGACGGCCCGGTCGCCGACCCGCAGCGGGATTCCGCGGGTCAGGGTCAGCCGGGCGGTGTCCTCGCCCAGCGGCCGGACGGTCACCGGCACGGCGGCGGTCCCGATGTGCAGGGTGAGCGTCCGCGGGAGGTCGGCCACCGGCGTCGCGTGCACCCGGACGTCGGCGACGGTGGTGTGCGGCCAGCGGCCGGGGGTGAGCAGTACCTGGCCCCGGCCGAGCGGGACGCCGGCGCCGCCGTGGAGGTTGACCGCCACCCGTGCCACGCCGCCGACCGACGTCCGCTCCTCGTGCAGGCACTGCAGTCCGCGTACCCGCAGGGTGCTCGTGCCGTCTCCCGTCACGAGCCGGTCGCCGACGCGCAGGGTGCCCGCCCCCAGGGTGCCGGTGACGACCGTGCCGTGGCCGCGCACGGTGAAGGCGCGGTCCAGCCACAGCCGTACGTCGGCGTCGGCGGGCGGGACGGGCAACGCGGCGCTCAGCCGGGCGAGTTCGCCGCGCAGTCCGTCCAGTCCCGTGCCCGTCACGGCGCTGACCGCCACGGACGGCACGGTGCCCAGCGAGGTGGCGGCCAGCCGCTCGACGGCGTCCGCCCGCACCGGTCCTGGGTCGGCCAGGTCGCTGCGGGTCACGGCGAGCACGGCGTGCAGGACGCCGAGCGCGTCCAGGATCTCCAGGTGCTCCTGGGACTGCTGCTGCCATCCCTGGTCGGCGGCGACCACGAAGAGAACGCCCGGCACCGGGCCGACGCCCGCCAGCATGGTGGAGACGAACCGCTCGTGGCCCGGTACGTCGACGAAGGCGAGGTGCTCCCCGTCGGGCCCGCCCAGGGCGTCCGGCTCCAGCCGGGTCCAGACGAAGCCGAGGTCGAGCGTGAGTCCGCGGCGCCGCTCCTCCTCGTAGCGGTCGGGCTCCATGCCCGTCAGGGCCCGGACCAGGGCGGACTTGCCGTGGTCGACGTGCCCGGCGGTGGCCAGTACCCGCATCTGCCTACCTCCCGTCGGTGCCGGCGCGGCGCACGGCCCCGGCCAGCCGCCGGTCGTCCTCGGCCGGTACCGACCCCAGGTCCAGCAGGCACCGTCCCCCGTCCAGCCGTCCGACCACGGGAACGGCTCCCCTGCGCAGGGCGCCGGCGTACGGCTCGGGCAGCGACAGCGCCGCGCTCGGCAGCGTCACGCCGGGTGCGCCGCCCCCGCCCACGGTGGCCCGGCTGCCGACCGCCCGCGCGTCGACGCCGTCCGCCCGCAACTCGGCGGCCAGCCGCTCGGCACGTCGGGACAGCTCCTGCGGGTCGGCGTCCAGGGCCTGTTCGGTGGGCGTCCTCGGGCCGGTCAACGTGGCCTCCAGCGCGGCCAGGGTCAGTTTGTCGACCCGCAGCGCCCGGGCGAGCGGATGCCGGGACAGGGTGCGGACCAGGTCCTCCCGGCCGAGGACCAGTCCGCACTGGGGTCCGCCCAGCAGTTTGTCCCCGCTGGCGGTCACCAGGGCTGCTCCGGCCTCCAGTTGGCTCCGGGCGTCCGGTTCCTCCGGCAGCCGCGGATGCGGGGCCGGCAGACCCGACCCGATGTCGGCGACCACCGGGACGCCGAGGGGTGCCAGTTCGGCGATGCCGGCGGCGCGGGTGAATCCCGTGATGCGGAAGTTGGAGGGGTGCACCTTCAGGACGAAGGCCGTCTCGGGGCCGATGGCCCGGGCGTAGTCCTCGGCGGTCGTGCGGTTGGTCGTGCCGACCTCGCGCAGCCGGGCCCCGGTGGATACCAGGAGGTCGGGCAGCCGGAAGCCGTCCCCGATCTCCACCATCTCCCCGCGGCCGACCACGATTTCCTTGCCGGCGGCCAGTGCGGTGGCGGCGAGTACCAGCGCGGCGGCTCCGTTGTTGACGACGTGCACCGCGGCGGCGGACGGTACCCGGGCCCGCAGCGCGGCCAGCGCGGTCCGGCCGCGACGGGCCCGTACGCCGGTCTCCAGGTCCAGTTCGACGTCGGTGGGACCGGCGGCGTCCTGTACCGCCTGCCGGGCGGCGGCGGACAGCGGCGCCCGGCCGAGGTTCGTGTGGAGCAGCACCCCCGTCGCGTTGATCACCGGACGGAGTCCGCACGCCGTCCGCGGCAGGAGGGCGATCGCCGCGTCGGCCACCCCGTCCGGGGGTACGGCACCCTCCCTCGCCTGCCGCTGTGCGTCGCGGACCGCCGACTTGACCCGCTCCGGACCGAGCCGGTCCGCCGCGTCCAGGAGGCGGGGGTCGCGCAGCAGTGCGTCGGTGCGCGGGATGCGCCGCCGCGCGTCCGGTACGGCGTGCGCCGCTTCACCGGCCTCCGCGGCACCGCCCGGGTCCGCCGCCACGCTCTCGCCGTACCGCTCGGCCGCGTCCCGCTGTTCCACGTGTGTCCTCCGCTCCGGCCCGGCTGCGCACTGCCCGGGAACATGCATCGTTCCCCCAGTGCCCCGCGAGGGTTCCGGGACACGCCGGACGACGGCGCGGACGTACCGGCGAGCGTCTTGTCACACCTTGCGCTCGGTGACGGCCGGGAGGAGCTTCTGCGTGATGTCGAGGAGGACGTCGTCGTCCGGGAGGGCTTCGGACGTGCTCCACACGGTGACCTCGCAGTAGCCGCCGCGGTCCTTCGCGTCGAGGGCCACGGCCAGCGTCCGGGCCAGGGGGCCCGGTCCGACCGGTCCGCCGGATCCTCCGCCGCCGAGATCGATCTCGATCTTCATGGTGTGGTCCGAGGACAGGACCGCGGGCCGGCCGAGGACCTCGAGCTTCCTGACGTCGATCTCGTCGCCGTACTCCATCAGTTTCACGTACTGGGCGACCGACAGGTCGTTGTAGGTGACGGAGACGTGCACGGTGTACGTGTCGAACTCGACCTCGGCCTCCGGCTGGGCGACCTTCCCGTCGGTCAGGAGAGCGGTGTTGCTGGAGGCGGACACCCCGGTCGCGGTCTCCGCCGGTGTGCCGAGGAGCCGGGCCAGATCGGGCGTGTTGAGCGCCTCGCACAGTTCCGCGCCGGTCACCACCCGGGAGGTCTCCTTGTAGGCGCTCGGCAGCTCCGTCTCCTGCCCGCCCGGACACGGGACGGCATGCGGCGCACCGTGGGCCTCGGAGGGCAGCAGCTTCGGACCCAGCCACGCCGCGGCCGCGAGTGCCGCGACCACGGCGACGGCCGCGAAGGCCTGGCCCCACGCGTTGGGCTCCTTCTTTCGCACGGCCGGGGCGGCCGGGGCCGGGGCGGCCGGGATCGCCCCGGCTCCGGCGGCGGCCGGAGCGGGGTGCCGGCGGGCGCGCAGGGCCAGCAGCACCGTGCGGATGTGCACCGCGGTGCCCACCAGGAACGCCGCGCCGATCCCGGCCAGGACCCAGTCCTTCTCGCTGAGGGCGAGATACCCGAGGCGTACGCCGGCGAGAGACCCGAACGCGATGAGCAGGGGCTCGCGGACCCAGAAGGGCAGGAGCCGGACGATGAAACCGAGCATTCGGTGATCCCACCAGGACATGATCACGACAGCTGTGACGGAAGCCATAGTTCCGGGCTCGGTACTCAACCGTGATGGAACGGGCGTGCGACCGCTTCCGCGTCGGCAGTCCCTCCCGACCGTCGCGGACCTGACTGGCACACCAGTCAGACATCTCAATATGCTGTTCATCAGCAGGTTATCTGCGATCGGGTGTTGAGTTTTCCGCAACACATGCCTAGGGTCGTGGCCCGTGGAAACCGACGACGCCCTCGACGGCGCACCGGCCGTCGACACCGCCGCCCGCGTCCGCGAGGTCATCGCGGCCGCGGGCGTCAGCCAGCGCGAGTTCGCCCGCCGTGTCGTGATGGATCCGTCCAAGCTCTCGCGTTCGCTGAGCGGCACCCGCCGCTTCACTGCCGCGGAGCTGGCGAGGATCGCCGACGAGGGCCGGGTCGACGCGGGCCGGCTGCTCGGCACCCGGTCCCGCGAGAGGACCGCGGTGCCGGCGGCCGGCGTGGAGGGCGGGCGACCGCTGCAGATCGTCCGCGAGACGGTGCGGCTGATCGCGGAGCACGGTTTCCACGCGGTGCGGGTCGCCGACATCGCCCGCGCCTGCGCCACCAGCAGTGCCGCGATCCACTACCACTTCCCGGGCCGCGCCGAACTGCTGGAGGCGGCCGTGCGCTGGTGCATGGACGAGGACACCGCCCGCCGCGCCGCCCTCCTCGCCGAGGCGGACGACGCCGCGACGGAGCTGCGCCAGCTCGTCGCGCTGCAGACGCCGCGCACCACGCAGCAGCGCCGCCAGTGGGCGGTCTGGCTCGACCTGTGGGCCGAGGCCGCGCGCTCCACGGCGGTGGGCCGGCTGCACTCCGAGTACTACCGGCAGTGGCGGGAGACCGTCGCCGACGTCGTACGCAGAGGCGTCGACCAGGGCGTGTTCCGCGCCGGGGTCGATCCGCAGGCCGCCGCGCTGACGCTGACCGCGCTGATCGACGGCCTGGCCACGCACGTCCTCTCGGTGAGCGGGCCGTCGTCCGACAGTGCCGCGGAGGCCATGCACGCGGCGCTGACCACCCACGTGACCCACACGATCCTGGCTCCGTGACCCGGGGCCGCCGCGATTCGGAGATCCCCGTATGCCCATGACCGAGAACGTCGTCATCACCTGTGCGCTCACCGGCGCCGGCGACACCGTCCGCAAGAGCCCCCACGTCCCCGTCACCCCGGAGCAGATAGCGAGGAACGCCGTGGAGGCGGCCGCCGCCGGGGCGGCCGTGGTCCACATCCACGTACGCGACCCGGAGACCGGCGCTCCCTCTCGCGACCCGAAGCTGTACCGGGAAGTCGTCGAACGCGTGAAGGAGACCGGCACCGACGTCGTCATCAACCTCACCGCCGGCATGGGCGGCGATCTGGTCGTCGACCCGGACGACCCGCTCACCCACCTGCCCGGCACCGACCTCGTCGGCGGTCTGGAACGCCTTCCGCACGTCGAGGACCTGCTTCCCGACATCTGCACACTGGACTGCGGCTCGCTCAACTTCGGCGACGGCTCGAACCTCTACGTCTCGACACCCGACATGCTGCGCGCGGGCGCGCGGCGCATCCAGGAGCTGGGCGTGCGGCCCGAGCTGGAGATCTTCGACACGGGTCAGCTCTGGTTCGCCAAGCAACTCCTCGCGGAGGGCCTGCTGGACGACCCGACCGTGTTCCAGCTGTGCATGGGCATCCCGTGGGGCGCGCCCGCGGACCCCGGAGTGCTCCAGTCGATGGTCAACATGCTGCCGGACGGGGCGCGTTGGGCGAGTTTCGCGCTCGGCCGGATGCAGATGCCGTGGGTCGCGCAGGCGATCCTGCTGGGCGGCCACGTCCGCGTGGGCCTGGAGGACAACCTGTACCTGGGCAAGGGCAACAAGGCGACCAACGCCCAGCTCGTCGAGCGGGCCGTGACCATCACCGAGTCGATCGGCGCACGTGTCGCGACCCCGGACGAGGCCCGCGCCACCCTCGGCCTCAAGCCGCGCAAGTGACCCGCCGCGACGACGAAGGATTCCTCTCATGACCTCACCCGAGACGACCTCGCCCGAGAACGTCCGCCGTGTCGCCTGTGTCGGCGCCGGCGTCATCGGCGGCGGCTGGGTCGCCCACTTCCTGGCGCGCGGCTACGACGTGACCGCCTGGGACCCCGCGCCCGACGCCGGGCACAGGCTGCGCCGCCTGGTCGACGCGGCATGGCCGGCCCTCACCTCCCTCGGCCTGGCCGAGGGCGCCTCCACCGACCGGCTGACCGTGGCCGACACCCTCGAACAGGCCGTGGCGGACGCCGAGTTCGTACAGGAGAGCGCGCCCGAGAAACTCGACCTCAAGCGTGATCTGCTGGCCCGGCTGGACGCGGCGACACCGCCCGGCGTCGTCATCGCCTCCTCGACCTCCGGCTATCCGATGACCGACATGCAGACGTCGGCCGCGGACCCCTCGCGCCTGGTCGTCGGCCACCCGTTCAACCCGCCCTACCTCATCCCGCTCGTGGAGGTCGCCGGCGGCGAGCGCACCGGCGCCGAAGCGGTCGCCCGGGCCGCCCGCTTCTACGAGGTCGCGGGCAAGTCCGTCATCACGATGGACAACGAGGTGCCCGGCTTCATCGCGAACCGCCTCCAGGAGGCCCTGTGGCGCGAGGCGCTGCACATGGTCGCGAACGGCGAGGCGACGGTCCGGGACATAGACCTGTCGATCACCGAGGGACCGGGACTTCGCTGGGCGGTGATGGGCCCGATGCTGACGTTCGCGCTCGCGGGCGGCGAGGGCGGCATGGCGCACATGCTGGACCACTTCGGCCCGTCCCTGAAGTCGCCGTGGACGCGGCTGGAAGCACCCGAGCTGGACAAGGAGTTGTACGACGCCGTGGTGGCGGGCTGCGACGAGGCGGCGGACGGCCGCTCCATGGCGGACCTGGTGGCCGAACGCGACCGCGGGGTCATCGACGTACTGCGCGCCACCGGCCGCCTGGACCGCGAGAAGGGCTCCTCCCGATGACCGGGCTTCCGCTGTTCCACAGCACGGTCCGCCCGGAGTGGATCGACTACAACGGCCATATGAGCGAGGCGTTCTACGTCCTCGTCTTCGGCCACGCCACGGACGCGCTGATGCTCGGGACCGGCCTGGACTCCGGCTACCGCGAGTCCACCGGCTGCTCCCTCTACACGGTCGAGTCCCACATCCGTTTCCTCCGGGACGTGCCCGAGGCCGCCCATCTGGCGCTCCGCACCAGGGTGCTGGGCGCGGCCGCCCGCAAGGCGCGCTTCGCGCACGAGATGTACGTGGTGGCCGAACCGCAGGCGGAACCGGCGCCCGGCGCGGCCCCGGTGGCGACGACCGAACTGCTCGCGGTCCACGTCGACCGGCGGGCGGGCCGGGCCGCCGAGTTCCCGGAGGCGGTCCGGCGCCGCCTCGCGGAGCTGACCGAACCCGCTCCGGACTGGGCGGGACGATCCGTCGCCGCCGTCTCCTGACCCGACGCGTCGTCCTGACACGGCACGTCGGGGCTGCGGCGGGCACCGGTCAGGCCGGTCGCGTACCGAGGACGCGGTAGGGCTCCGCGTCGGACCACTTGACGTCGAGGCCGAGTCCCGCACGGCCGGTGTCGGGGCGCAGGGCGCCGCCGTCGGGCGACAGGATGCCGTCGAACAGCAGCCGCTCGACGCGCACGTGGTCGTGGAAGTACTCCAGGTGCCGCAGCCGGCGCACGGCGCAGAAGGCGTGGGCGGAGATCGCCGGGGCGCAGTGCGCGGACAGGTCGACGTGCCGGACGCCCGAGAGACCGGCGATCTCCAGCACGCCGGTGATGCCGCCGCAGCGGGTGACGTCGGCCTGGAGGCAGTCGACGGCCGGACCGCTGGCGCCGTCCACGAGGTTGGCGAAGTCCTGGGCGGTGAACGCGTACTCCCCCGCGGCGATCTCCAGCCGTGCCGGACCCCGCTCGCGCAGCATCCGCAGGCCCTCCAGGTCCGCTGAGCCGACGGGCTCCTCGAACCAGCGGACATCCCACTCGTCGTGGAACCGCTGCGCCCAGTACAGGGCCTCCTTGCGGCCGAGGGCGCCGTTGGCGTCGGCGAACAGCTCCGGTGCGGCGCCGATCGCCTCGCGTACGGCGGTGAGGCGTTCGGCGTCGCGCTCCGGCTGCCGGGACGTCTTCAGCTTGACGCGGGGGATGCCCTGTGCGACCCATCCGGTGAGCTGGCCGGTGAGCCGGTCCAGGGAGTAGTTGGTGAAGCCGCCGCTGCCGTAGACGGGCACCCGGTCGTGGTGGGCCGGCAGGAGGTGGACCAGGGGGAGGTCCAGCAGTCGCGCCTTGAGGTCCCACAGCGCCACGTCGACGGCGGACAGGGCCATGGCCCCGACGCCGGGACGGCCCGCGTTGCGGATCCGCGCGGCCATCCGGTGGCTCAGCGCCGCCGGTGCGGCGATGCTCGCGCCCTCGATCACCGGGGCCAGCTTCGACTGCGCGAACGTGGCGGCGGAGACGTCGCCGTAGGTGTAGCCGAGGCCGGTCCTGCCGCCCGCGTGCACCCGGACGAGGACGAGGGTCGTGGCGTCCCACTCCAGGGTGCCGTCCTGCTCCCTGCCGTCGGGGCCGTCGGTGGGGATCTCGAAGGCGTGCACGTCGACCGCGTCGACCGTGCACGCGTCGACGGAGTCGGCGACCTGGGTCATGGGGCTCTCCTGAGCGGGTGGGAGGGACACTCTCGGAGTGCCTTCCCCGACCGCCGGCAAACCGGACGGCGCTCACTCGTTCGGTTGCCCGGCCGGCCGGGGTCGCGGTGCGCGCCCCGGGCGACCGTCACGGCACCGGCACCGGGTCGGCCGGTCCGTGCGGATCGCCGGGGCGGGGGTCCGCGGCCGGGCCTCCGGGACCGGCCTTGGCAACAGGGTCGCGGGGCGCCGACTCCGTGCTCTCGCCGAGGAAGCCTCCCGACTGGTGCCGCCACAGCCGGGCGTAGGCGCCGTCCGCCGCGAGCAGCTTCTCGTGGCTTCCCTGCTCGACGACGCGTCCGCGGTCGAGGACGACGAGGCGGTCCATGCCGGCGACGGTGCTCAGGCGGTGGGCGACCACGAGGGCCGTACGGCCGTCCATCAGCCGCCACAGGGCGTCCTGGACGAGGAGTTCGCTCTCCGAGTCCAGCGCGCTGGTCGCCTCGTCGAGCAGCAGGATCGGGGCGTCGCGCAGGATGGCCCGGGCGAGGGCGACGCGCTGGCGCTGACCGCCCGAGAGTTTCACTCCCCGCTCCCCCACCAGCGTGGCGAAACCGTCGGGGAGCTGCTCGGCGAACTCCGTGACGTGTGCGGCCGCGGCGGCCGCGTGGATCTCCTCGTCGGTGGCGTCCGGCCGGGCGAAGGCGATGTTGTCCCGCAGGCTGCGGTGGAACATGGCCGGTTCCTGCGGGACGTAGGCGATCAGGGAGCGCAGGTCGGTCTGGCGCAGGCGGCTGATGTCCTGGCCGCCGATCAGGACGCGTCCGCGGTCGATGTCCGACATCCGCAGCAGGAGCCGGGTGAGCGTGGTCTTGCCGCCGCCCGACCTGCCGACCAGGCCGATCCGCGCACCCGCGGGCACGTCCAGGTCGAGTCCCCGGAAGATCGGCTCGGCCCCCGTGTGGGCGAAGGTCACGGCCTCGAAGCGGACGCCGGTGTCCCGCGGCGCGAGCGGTTCGGGTTCGTCGGCGTCCAGCACGGTGGGCGGGTCGAGGAGCAGCTCGGTGAACTGCGCGGCCTCGGTCATGGAGCTTTCGAGACGCCGGTAGATCTGGTTGAACTCGAACATGATCTGGGTGGCGTTGGAGTAGTAGGTGAAGGCGACGACGAGCTCCTCGACCCCCAGGCCCGGACCGCCGAAGGCGAGGACGATCAGCAGGCCCAGCACGTTGGTCAGTACGGACATGGGCGCGATCAGGGTGTCGACGCGCAGGTTGCCGTAGTCCCACGACCTCAGCGTCAGGCGCCGGGACTCCGCGACCCGGCTGCGGTGTTCGCCGCCCTCCCGCCGCTCGGCCGCGAACGCCCGGACGGTCTCCATGTTCATGAGGCTGTCGGCGACATGGCCGGAGACCCGGGCGATCGCCGCCTCCCGGTCGTCGACGAGCCGCTGCCGGCGGCGGATCAGCGGTGTCGCCGCCGTCACCGTCAGCGCGATCATCACGAACAGGCCGACGACGAGCATCGGTTCGTAGGCCCACAGCACGACGGCGCCGAAGACCAGGGGGACGAGGCTGCCCACGATCCGGTACGTCACCGTGTCGACGAAGTCCTCGAAGCGCTTGCCGAAGCTGAGCACGCGTTTGGTCAGTGAGCCGGCGAAGTTGTCGTGGAAGAACGCTGCGTCCTTGGCGAGGAGTTCGTCCATGCCGCGCACGTACAGGTGCTCCATGCCGAGCGCGTCCACCCGGTTCAGGCAGTGCTGCCCGACCCGCCACACGGCCTCGGCGAGCAGCAGCGTCACGCCGAAACCCAGCACGTACGGCAGCGCCCGGCCGAGGGTCGGACCGCCGTCGTCGGCCGCCTGCCCGGCCAGCTTGGCGATCAGCAGAGGCGCGACGTAGCGGATTCCGATGTTGCCCACGGCCGGCAGCAGCAGTGCGGGCAGCGCGAGCCTGCGCAGTCGCAGCAGTTCCTGGCCGTAGTGGCGCAGCGCCAGGACGACCGCGCTCCTGCCCGGCGCCGGTCCCCGTGTATCCGTTGTCCCCATCACACTCCCGGTGGTTCGGAAGTCGGAAGTCTCCCGTCGAACGGGGTTCACAGTCCAGGCATTTAAGGCGGACCGTCGAGAACCGGACATGGGCGGGCGCGCACCGCTCCGGCCGTCTGCGCAACGTGACATTGTATGGTGAGGCCCCGTTTGCCGGTCGGACGCAGGAGCACGGATGCCGCATCTCAAGTCCCAGGCGATCTCCGTCCAGACCCATCTGCGCGACCAGGTCGCCAACGCGCTCCGGGCCGCTCTCATCGCGGGCGACCTGCGTCCCGGCGTCGTCTACTCCGCCCCCACCCTGGCCGCCGAACTGGGCGTGTCCGCCACTCCGGTGCGCGAGGCCATGCTGGACCTGGCCAGGGAGGGCCTGGTCGAGGCGGTGCGCAACAAGGGGTTCCGCGTCACGGAGATGACCGAACGGGACCTCGACGAGTTCACCGAGATCCGCACCCTGATCGAGGTGCCCACCGTGGCACGCGTCGCCGCGACCGCGACCGCGCGGCAGTTGGAGGCGCTGCGGCCGCTGGCGCAGCAGATCGTCACCGCGGCCAGGGAGCACGACGTCCTCAAGTACCTCGAAGCCGATCACCGGTTCCACCTGGAGCTGCTGGCCCTGGCCGGCAACCAGCATCTCGTCGAGGTGGTGGCCGACCTGCGCAAGCGTTCGCGCCTGTTCGGGCTGGGCAGTCTGAACGAGACGGGGCGGCTGGTCGCTTCCGCCCAGGAGCACGTCGAACTGCTCGACCTGATGGTGGCCGGTCGCGGCGGCGAGGCCGAGGAGTGCATGCGACGGCATCTCGCGCATGTGCGCACCCTGTGGGCGGACGGCGCCGCCCCGTCCCTCAGAGGGTGAAGCCCGCCGGGTAGGGGTCCGTGGGATCGAGCAGGTACTGCGCGGTGCCGGTGATCCAGGCGCGGCCGGTGACGGAGGGCAGGACGGCCGGGCGCTCCCCGACCGTCGTCTCCCCCAGGATCCGGCCGACGAACCGGGAGCCGATGAACGACTCGTTGACGAAGTCCCGGCCGGCCGGCAGCAGACCGCGGGCGTGCAGCTGTGCCATCCGGGCGCTGGTGCCCGTGCCGCAGGGCGACCTGTCGAACCATCCCGGGTGGATCGCCATGGCGTGCCGGGAGTGCTCCGCGGTCGATCCCGGGGCTTCGAGGTAGACGTGGTGGCAGACGTCGATCTGCGGGTGCTCCGGGTGGGACACCGGGTTCTGCTTGTTGATCGCGTCCATGACGGCCAGACCGGCGTCGAGCAGCCGCTGCTTGTGTGCCCGCTCGAAGGGGATGCCGAGGTCGTCGGTGCGGACGAAGGCGTAGAAGTTGCCGCCGTAGGCGATGTCGTAACGCACCTGTCCGTGGCCGGGGACGTCGACGGCCTGGTCGAGTGCGTGACAGTACGACGCCACGTTCTCCAGGGTCACCGACTCGGCGTGGCCCTCGCGCACCCGCACCCGGGCCGTGACGAGTCCGGCCGGTGTGTCCAGCCGGACGACGGTCTCCGGCTCGGTCACCTCGACCATGCCGGTCTCGACGAGGACCGTCGCGACGCCGATGGTCCCGTGCCCGCACATCGGCAGGCAGCCGGAGACCTCGATGAAGAGCACGCCGTAGTCGGCGTCGGGACGGGTCGGCGGCTGCAGGATCGCCCCGGACATCGAGGCGTGCCCGCGCGGTTCGCACATGAGGAGGGTACGCAGGTGGTCGCGTTCGGCGACGAAGCGCTGCCGTCGCTCGAACATCGTCGCGCCGGGGAGGACGCCCACTCCTCCGGTGATCACGCGGGTGGGCATGCCCTCGGTGTGCGAGTCGACGGCGTGGTAGCAGACCGTCGAGCGCATCGTCAGTTCACCCCGGTGTCGACGAGGGCCTGGGTGGCGGCGCGCACGGCGGCCTCCGTCTCCGGGCCCAGCGGCTGTCGCGGCGGCCGGCAGACACCGCCGCGGCGACCGGTCAGCTCCTGGCCGAGCTTGATGGCCTGGACGAACTCCGTCTTGCTGTCCCACCGCAGCACCGGGTGCAGTCGGCGGTAGAGCGGCAGGGCCGTCTCCAGGTCGCCCCCGACGGACGCCTCGTACAGCGCGAGGCAGGCGCGGGGGAAGACCTGCGGGTATCCGGCGACCCAGCCCTTGGCGCCGGCCAGGGCCACCTCCAGGACGGTGTCGTCGGTGCCGATCATGAGGTCGAGGCCGGGGGCCAGTTCGGCGATCTCGTAACAGCGCCGGACGTCGCCGGAGAACTCCTTGACCCCCACGACGAATCCTTCGGCGTGCAGCTTGGCCAGCAGGTCGGGGCGCAGGTCCACCTTGGTGTCGATGGGGTTGTTGTACGCGGTGACGGGCAGACCGGCCGAGGCGACCAGTTCGAAGTGCTCGAGGACCGCGCGGTCGTCGGCGCGGTAGGCGTTGGGCGGCAGGCACATGACCGCCTGGCAGCCCGCGTCCTTGGCGAACTGCGCGTGCCGCCTGGCCTCCCTGCCGCCGTAGGCGCCGACGCCCGGCATGACGGTGAACCCCTCGGGGGCGTTCGCGACGGCCGTCTCCACGACGCGGTCGCGCTCCTCGTGGGTGAGGGTCTGGTACTCGCCCAGCGAGCCGTTGGGCGCGACACCGTGCATGCCCTGCTCGGCGAGGTGGGCGACGCTCTCGCCGTAGGCGCCGAAGTCGACCGAGAGGTCGTCGTGGAACGGCAGGCTGGTCGCCACGATGACGCCGTGCCAGGGCTTGCGGGTCTCGCTCATGAACACTCCTTGTCGGTTTCGCCGTTGTCCTTCGGTGCTGTGGGTGCCGTGGGTGCTGCCGGCGCCGTCGGCTCTTGGTCGAGGTCGGCGAGCGCGCCGAGGGTGACGGGCGTCGCGACGAGTCGTTCGGCGGGCTCGTAGGCCCGCCCCCGCGCCGTGAGGCAGTGCACGGCGGGTCCGCACATCCGCCCCTGGCACCAGCCCATGCCGGCCCGGGTCAGCTGCTTGACCTGCCGGTGGTCGTGCGCGCCGTCGGCGCGGGCGGCCCGGACGGCTCCCGCGGTCACCTCCTCGCAGCGGCACACGACGGTCTCGTCGGTGAGCCACGCGGACCACGCGGGAGGAATCGGGTGGGCCAGCGCCACCGCCCGGGCGAAGGCGCGTTGCCTGGCCGCCGCCGAACGCACCGCGGCCAGGCGCCCGTTCACCGCCCGGGATGCGGCGCCGGAGCCAACGCCCGAGCCGGCGCCCGAGTCGGCGAGCACCGAGTACGCGGCCAGCCGGCCCTCGTGCACGGCGAGCGCCGCACCGCCCACACCGCAGGTCTCCCCCGCGGCGTAGAGACCGGCGACGGTGGTGCGCTGCCCCCCGTCGACGGCGACCACCGCGTTGCCGTCGGCCGAGTCCGCGAGGGCGCAGCCGAGGGGCACGAGCAGGTCGAGCTGGGGTGCGAAGCCCCAGCCGACACCGACGGCATCGGCCTCGACGCGTCGCTCCGTACCCGGGCGCGGGCTGCCGTCCGGTGTCAGGGAGGCGATCCGCACCGACGTCACGCGTTCGTCTCCGTCCGCGCCGACGATCGCCGTGCGCGTACGGACCGGGACGCGGTGGCGCGCGAGCGTGGCGGCGTACCCGGCTCCCTCCGCCCACTTGCCCGGGTTGCGCAGCAGTGGTCCGGGGTGTCGCAGCCAGGCCCGCGGTCGGGCCGCCTCGCACACCGCGACGACCTCGACGCCGCGCGCGGCGAGAGCGGCGGCCACCGGCAGCAGGAACGGTCCGGTGCCGCCCAGTGCCACGCGGCTCCCGGCGGCGACCCCGCCGCCCTTGAGCAGTGCCTGCAGACCGCCGACGGTCAGGACGCCGGGCAGGTCCCAACCGGGGAAGGGCAGTTGACGGTCGTAGGCGCCGGTGGCCACGAGAAGCCTCGGCGCGCGCAGGACGGCCGCGGTCTCCCGCGGCGCGTCGCGGCGGTCGGCCACGTGGAGGGCGAAACCGTTCTCCTCGCGGACGGCGGACCACGCGTGGTGTTCCAGGCGCAGGTCGAGCCGGCCCGCCGCGCGGTGCGCCGGCAACGCCTCGCACAGGGCGCGGTATTCACCCAGTCCGTGGTGCAGGTCCCCGGTGGGAAGGGCGGCCCGCGCGTGCTCCGGCGGGTGCCGCCAGAACTGGCCGCCGACGGCGGCTCCGGAGTCCACCAGTACGACGCGCAGTCCGCCGGCCAGCGCGGTGGCCGCCGCGGCCAGGCCGGCCGGGCCCGCGCCGACGACGAGGAGGTCCGCCGGCTCACTCATCGTCGTCCTCCCGCGTCGTGACGGTCATGCCCGGCCGGGCGCGCACCATGCAGGCGCGCTGCCCGCCGGCTCCGTCGATCGTCACGAGGCAGTCGAAGCAGACGCCGATGCCGCAGAAGACGCCGCGCGGACGGTGCCCGACGCGGGTGGTGCGCCAGGCGACCCGGCCGACGGCGACGAGGGCCGCGGCGACGGTCTGTCCCTCGACGAACGGCAGGGGTTCGCCGTCGACGGCGATCTCGCTCACTGGGGCGCACCTCCGGGGGTGGTGAGGAAGCGGTCGGGGAGAAGACCGGTGTGCGCGGCCGGATCGGCGCCGCGCCAGGGGCGGCCGAGCAGGTGGGCCGTCACCAGCGCGCCGGTCGCGGCGGCGAGGCCGATGCCCGCACCCTCGTGCCCGCAGGCGTGGACGACGCCCGGCGCCCGCGGGTCGGGGCCGACGACGGGCAGATGATCGGGGCAGTACGGACGGAATCCGCGGTAGGCGCGCATCAGATGGGCTCCGCGCAGGAAGGGGAAGAGCCGGCACGCCTGCGCGGCGAGCCTGGTGACCACTGCGGTGTTCATCGTCGTGTCGAAGCCGACGCGTTCCCTGCTGGCGCCGACGAGGATCGTGCCGCCGCGGGTGCCCTCCACGACGCAGGAGGTCTCCAGTCCGGCGTCGGAGGAGGCGACATTGGCTACGTAGTCGGCGGAGTAGACCTTGTGCCGGACCATCGGCGGCAGCGGTTCGGTCACCAGGACGAAGCCGCGGCGCGGCAGCACCTCGATCGGCGCGCCGAGACGCCGGCCGACCTCGCCGCCCCAGGTGCCGGCGGCGTTGACGACGGCGTCGGCGGGCAGTGCGTCACCGGCGCTCGTCCGTACGCCGGTGACGTGGCCGTCCCGGCCGGTCACCGCGCCGGCGACCTCGCCCGTGTGGAAGCGCGCGCCGCGCCGTACGGCGGCTCGCAGCAGCGCGGCCGCCGCCAGCACCGGCTGCACCTGCGCGTCCTGCGGGTAGTGGACGCCTCCGGGGATCCCGGGCGCGAGGTGGGGTTCCAGGTCCCGCACCCGGTCGACCGGCTCGACGCGGACGCCGGCCGCCTCCTGCCGGGCGGCGAACTCGCCGAGCGCGGTGAGGCTTTCGGCACTGCTCGCGACGACCAGGCCGCCCTTGGGCTCGAGTTCGAGGGAGTCGGGGCCGAGCTCCCGCCCTGCCTCCTCCCACAGGGTGCGGCTCAGCTGCGCCAGGACGAGTTCGGGGCCGGGTTCCTTGTCGGAGAGGAGGACGTTGCCCTCTCCGCGGCTCGTCGTCCCGGCGCCGACGGGTCCGCGGTCGGTGACCGTGACGTCCAGGCCCGCCGAGGCGGCGTGGAAGGCACAGGCGGCGCCGACGACTCCCGCGCCCACGACGACGACCTTGAGGGTCAACCGGCTCCTCCTCCATGCGCCACACCACTCTGTGCAATGTCACATGCCATGGGTGAGGCTATCCATCCGGTCGACGGAAGACAACGCCCCCTTCGTACCGGGGAGTCAGAGATCGACTCGGGTGCCCAGGCCGGTCAGGGCGCCGACCGGGTCGAGGTCGGGGGTGCCGCGCGGCCACCAGTCCTCGCGGCCGGGCTCCGACTCGTAGGCGTACCAGAGGCCCGACCGGCCGAGTCTGAGCTGGACATGGCCCCGGGGGTGGGTGAGGCGGTTGCGCCAGGGACGGAAGGCGGGGAGGTCGGCGGCGAGCAGCAGGGGGCGGGCGCGGTCGAAACGGCCGGCCGGCGGGTCCCACGGCTCCTCCAGGACGTCGAGGCCGTCCGGCCCGCCCTGCCGCCAGGCGGCCACGGCCCGCGCCAGCTCCGCCGTGTCCCGCCCGGTGGCCGAGACGAGGGACGCGTAGAGCGCGCGGGTGCCCGCGGTGAGTCCTGAACCGGGGCGCGCCGCGGCGAGACGGACTGCGTCCTGCCACAGCGTCAGCCCGCCGACGAGGTCGCGCCCGGTGGTGAGCAGGGCGTGGGCGCGGGCGGCCGCGTCGGTGGCGAGCTGGTCCAGGGCGAACGGGTCGGGACCGCCGGGGGCGGCCGGGTAGGCCGGTGGCTGTTCGGGGTGCGGGGGCGCGGGCAGCGGCGCCGGGAGGGGCGGCAGGGTGCGCCGGGCCAGTGCCTCACCGGCCCGGACTCCGGGCAGCGGCGCCGGGCCCCGGTCCTGGGCGGCGCGGGCCGCGCGGGCCGCGTTGCGCCGGGACAGGGCGTCGAGCAGCTCGCGTTCGCCCCGGCCGCGCAGCAGCAGGAGCACGAAGGGGTCGGCGTCGAGCAGACGTGCCGTCTGGTAGCAGAGGGCGGCGGCGTGCTTGCAGGGGTGCCCGGAGTCGGGGCAGCTGCACTGCGGGCTGAGGTCGCCGGGGCCGGGGAGCAGCGGGACGCCCCGGTCCGCGAGGTCGGCCAGGGAGTGGGGGAGTTCCTTGTCGAGGAGGGCGGCGATGTGTCCGGGCCGTTCGACGGCGGCGTCCAGGAACCGGTCCCAGTCGGCGTCGCCGAGCGTCCGCAGCCGCACCTGCACGCGGTACGGCCGGGCGCGGTTGCCCTGTACGTAGGCGAGGACCAGCCCGGGCGTCACGGTGATGGCGTCCACGTGACCCCGCTCGGCGTATCCGCGCCCGCGTCCCAGCCTCGCGGCGTCCAGGGCGCCCTCCTCCAGCGCGGTCACCCACGCGTTGCCCCACCACGTCCCGGCGAGACCCTCGTCCGCGGACTTCCGGGACGGGAGCGCGGGGAAGGTGCGCCGCAGTTCGCCGTCACGGTCCGGGGCCGCCATCGAGCGGGGGGTACGGGGTTGCGCGGGCGGTGCGGAGCGTGCGACGTCCCGGCCTCGCGCCGCCGACGGGTGCGCCGCATCTCGTGGATGCCGCGAGTGTCCCGGCCGACCGGGGCCGGACCCCGGGCGCTCGGGGGCCGCGTCGTGCGGGGCGTGTCCAGGCTCCCCGGGGCCGGACGGCGGACCACCGGAGCCCGCCGCGCGCGGGGCGTGTTCGGACTCCCCCAGTCCCGACGCCGAACCACCGGAGCCCGCCGCGCGCGGGGCGTGTTCGGACTCCTCGACACCGGTCGGCGAACCCTCGAAGCCCGCCACGCGCGGGGCACCCCCCGACTCTTCGGGACCGAACGGCAAACCACCAGAACCCGCCGCATGCGGAGCACCCCCCGACTCCCCCACGCCCAACGGCAAACCACCAGAGCCCGCCGCGCGCGGGGCACCCCCCAACTCCTCGATACCGAACGGCAAACCACCAGAACCCGCCGCATGCGGAGCACCCCCCGACTCCCCCACGCCCGACGCCGGACCATCGAGGCCCGCCAGGTGCAGGGCACCCCCCGGCCGGCCGGCGCCAGGTGCCGCATCCTCGGTGCTTGCTGTGTCCCCGACACGCCCCGGTCTCCCGGAGCCGGCCGACCCGTCCTCGCTATTCGCCGCGCCCTCAACGCGCCCCGACTCACCGAAGCCGGGTGCCCCACCCCCGGCGATCGCCGCGCGCCCAGCACGTCCCGACCGTCCGAGGGCAGCAGACCCGCCCTCGACATTCGCCGCGCCCCCAACGCGCCCCGACTCACCGAAGCCGGGTGCCCCACCCCCGGCGATCGCCGCGCGCCCAGCACGTCCCGACCGTCCGGGGGCAGTGGACCCGTCCTCGACATTCGCCGCGCCCCCGACCGGCCCCGACCACGCGGAGCCGGCTGTCCCGCCCTCGGCACTCGCCGAGTCCCCGGCGTCGGGAGAGACGGCGGGCCCGATGAAGGGATCCGCGCCGGGCGACATGCCCGGCTCCCGGTACGTGTCCTCCCGGGATGCGCCGGCGAGACCACCGGCCGGCCTCTCGGCAGCCGGGGCCTCTCCAGCGGGCTGAGCCTCCCCCGCGGGCGGAGCCTCGCCGGCGGCCGGGGCGTCCCCGGGCGGGTCCGTCTCCGGGGGCAGCCGGAAAGCGTCCGCGACGAAATCCCGTACGGCGCGGGCGCGGGCGTCGGCGGTGCCCGCGCCGCCCGTCCGGCGCCGACCGGCCGCCGGACGGGACGTCCGCCGTGCGCTCGCCGCGCTCCTGCCCGACGCGCGCCCGCTCGCGGCCTCCGCCTTCGCCTGCCGGCGAGCCGCCCGCAGCGCCTCGCGTGCCGCGTCGCCCGGTCGGCCGTCGCCCCCGTCGGCGGAGCCGGGGAGGCCGGCCGGCCCGGTCGTGCCGTCGGACCTGTCCGCGTTCCCGTCCGCGGCTTTCGGCGCCCCGCCGGCCTCCGGAACCCCACCCCCCGAGGAATCTCCCCGACCTGTCGAATCCGCCGGGTCCCCGGGATCTTCCGGGCGCGACGGAGCGCCGGGGACATCGAGGGCGTCGGAGCCGTCCACGGGGGTGCCCGCCCCGGCACGCCGTGCGGTCCGTGCGGTCCGTGCGCTGCGCAGCGCGGCGCGGGCGATGTCCCCGGGGCGGGGCTCGGGGTGCGCGGACGGCGCCGCCGCCCCGCGCTCCCCGTCCGCGCCCGCTCCCTCGCCGCGCTCGCGCGCCTCCCGCAGGGCGCGGCGGGCCTGGTCGGCGGGCCGGGGGGTCATGACGGCCTCCGCAGGGAGACGAGGTCGGACAGCTCGCGCGAGGTCAGCTCGGTGAGGGCCGACTCGCCGGAGCCGAGGATCGCGTCGGCCAGGGCCCTCTTGGACTGGAGCATCTCGGCGATGCGGTCCTCGACCGTACCCTCGGTGATGAGCCGGTGGACCTGGACCGGCTGGGTCTGGCCGATGCGGTAGGCGCGGTCGGTGGCCTGTTCCTCCACGGCCGGGTTCCACCAGCGGTCGAAGTGCACGACGTGGCCGGCGCGGGTGAGGTTGAGTCCGGTGCCGGCGGCCTTCAGGGACAGGACGAGGACGGGGGTCGCCCCGCTCTGGAAGCGGTCCACCATCCGCTCGCGCTCCGGCACCGGCGTGCCCCCGTGCAGCAGGTCGACCGGGACCGCGCGGGCGGCCAGGTGCGAGGTGATGAGGCGGGCCATGCCCACGTACTGCGTGAAGACCAGTGCCGAGCCGTCCTCCGCGAGCACGGTGTCCAGCAGCTCGTCCAGCAGGGCGAGTTTGCCCGAGCGGGCGGTCATCCGGTCGGTCCCGCCCGCCGGGTGCTCCTCCTTCAGGAACAGCGCGGGGTGGTCGCAGATCTGCTTGAGCGAGGTCAGCAGCTTGAGGACGAGGCCGCGGCGGCCCATGCCCTCGGCCTCCTCGATGGCGAGCATCGACTCGCGCACCACCGCCTCGTAGAGCGCGGCCTGTTCGCGGGTGAGCGGAACGGGGTGGTCCGTCTCGGTCTTCGGCGGCAGCTCCGGGACGATGCCCGGGTCGGACTTCCTGCGGCGCAGCAGGAAGGGGCGGATGAGCCGGGCGAGGCGCTCCACGGCCCGGTCGTCCTCGCCGTTCTCCACCGCGCGCGCGTGCCGGGAGCGGAAGGACTTCAGGGGGCCGAGCAGTCCGGGGGTGGTCCAGTCGAGCAGTGCCCACAGCTCGGAGAGGTTGTTCTCCACGGGTGTGCCGGTCAGGGCCACCCGCGCCGGGGACGGAATCGTGCGCAGGGCCTTCGCCGTCGCCGAGTACGGGTTCTTCACGTGCTGGGCCTCGTCCGCGACGACCATGCCCCAGGGCCGCTCGGCCAGGGTCGTGGCGGCGGACCGCATCGTGCCGTAGGTGGTGAGGACGAAGCCGCCGGTCAGGTCGTCGAGGGTGCGGTCGGGGCCGTGGAAGCGGCGGACGGGGACGCCGGGGGCGAACCGCTCGATCTCCCGCTGCCAGTTGCCCAGGAGGGAGGCCGGGCAGACGACCAGGGTCGGTTCGGTGTGGGCCCGCTTCAGGTGCAGGGCGATGACGGTGACGGTCTTGCCGAGGCCCATGTCGTCGGCGAGGCAGCCGCCGAGGCCGAGCGAGGTCATCAGGTCGAGCCAGGCCAGGCCGCGCAGCTGGTAGTCGCGGAGGGTTGCGTGCAGGCCGGGCGGAGGCTCGGCGGGGCGCACGCCCGCCGTGAGCCGGTCGCGCAGGGCGGCCAGCGCGCCGACGGGCACCACGTCGACGGTCTCGCCGTCGGCATCGGCGCTGCCGGTGAGGGCGACGGAGAGGGCGTCGACCGGGTCGAGCAGGCCGAGGTCGCGCTTGCGGGCCCGGCGGACGAGCGCCGGGTCGACCAGCACCCACCGGTCGCGGAGCCGGACGACCGGGCGGTGGGCCTCCGCGAGGGTGTCCATCTCGGCCTCGGTGAGCGGGTCGCCGCCGATCGCCAGCTGCCAGCGGAACTGGAGCAGGTCCTCGCTCTCGAAGAAGCCCGTGCCGTCGGTCGCCGAACCGGGCGCGGTCCTGACCACCGCGGTCGCGGTGAGGTCCTGGGCCAGGTCGCGGGGCCAGTGCACGGCGACACCCGCGGCGGCGAGCCGGCCGGCCGCCACGCCCAGCAGGTCGGTGACCTCCTCCTCGGACAGGGCGAGTACGTCGGGGACGTCCTGCTCGGTGAGCCGGTCCACCGGCGGCCAGACCCGCGCCGCGCGCCGCACCGCGAGAGCGGCGTCCACACGCGCGCGGGGACCGAACGACGCGTCGGCCGTCCCCGACCACAGGTCCGCGGCGTCGGCCACGAGGGTGGGGTCGGCGAGGCTGTGCACCTGGACGACCGCCGCGCCCGCGTTGCGCACCGCCGCGTCGCCGTCCCCGCCCGCGCCGGAGTCCGCGTCCCGGTCGAACAGGTCGTACGCGGACAGGTCGAGGCGCAGCGAGATCCGCACGCCCGCGTCCATGCCCGCGGCGACCTCCGCCGCCCAGTCGTGGGCGTCGGTCAGGCGCTGGGCCTCGCGGGCGGCGAACGGGCGGCCCGAGGCGTGGGGCGCGGCCGGCGTACGGGGCAGGGTGTCGGCGACCGCGTCCAGGAAGGCGCGGATCAGCGCTTCCGGCTCCGGCAGCCGGATCGCTCCCGGGCCGTCGAGCGGGACCGCGTGGCCCTCCGGGGGCAGGGCGGCGGCCACGGCCCTCAGGTGCGCGACGTCGTCGGGGTCGAGCGGGCCGGCCCGCCAGGCGTCGTGCCCGGTCGCGGTCAGGCCGGGCAGCAGCCGGCCGCGCACGGTGAGCCGCAGGGCGTGCAGGGCCGCCGCGCCCCAGCAGGCGGTGGCCGGGTGGGCGGCCGGGTCGTGCCGGGCCCGCACCAGGAGGGGCAGCGCCTCGGCGAGCGGCAGCGAGACGGCGGACGTGGTCCCGCGGCGCACCCCGGAGCCGTGGGGCCGCACGACGGTCAGCTCCGTCGGCTCGACGCGCCGCTCGCCGTCCACGGACCGCTCGCCCTCCACGAGCCGGTCGCCGTCGGCCGGCCCACCGTCGGGGTCCCAGAAGGCGATCCGTCCCTCGCGCGGGAGCGGTGCGGGCAGGAAGACGGCCGCGAGCCGGGCCGGAACGGACGCCGCCGGCTCCTCGGCCCGCACCGCCTCCGCCAAGGCCGTGTCGCCCATACGTCCTGTCACCTCCCGCCCGTCTGCCAGATCGGATGTCTTCGACTCTACGGGCGGGCTCTGACAATCGGCTCTGCCATCGGCCCCAGCGGCCTGCCGCCGGGCCCCGGCGGCGCTACGGAACGGTGTGCGAGACGACGTAGACCATCGGGTAGTCCGGGTTGTCCATGTTCACGACGACGTCCTGGGTCGGCGCCGGGTCCGCCTGCTCGTTGACAACGCCCCACCAGGAGCCGGACCCGCCGAACTCCCAGCCGGTGACCCGCTGGGCGCGGTCGCTGATCGCGATCTTGTCCTTCTTCAGTGCGTCCCGGTCGACGCCCAGCCCCGCCAGGAAGACGTCGAGACCGGCGCCGGTGGTCTCGAACTGGACGTAGAGCCGGCTGGTCTTCCAGTTGTTCGTCTCGTAGTACGCGACCTCGTCGGACGGGACCGGGACGGGCACCTCGTAGATGCGGCGCTGCAACTTGGACGGCCAGCCGTCGGTCATGCCGGTCGCCGCGTACTTCGCCTCCTTGTCCCGGCCGCTGTCGCGGCTCTGGCCGGCGGAGATGGCGAGGTAGCCGGCCGGGACGCCGATGAGCAGCACGATGATGATCAGCGTGAGCGCCCGGCGGCGGATCATGTGCCGGCGGTCCTCGCCCGGCGGTCCGGGCTCCTCCGGGGACGCCGCCTGCTGCGGCAGGGTCTCCGTCACGACGACTCCCCGGCCGAGCGGCGGGCCTCGGCGTACCGTTCGTAGCGCTCGTAGCGTTCCACGCGGCGCCGCTTGGCGCGGCGGAAGCGGCGGGCGACCAGCCGGGACAGGTCGGCGGCACCCACCATGCCGGCCTCGGGCCCGAGCTGGGCGCGGACGATACGGGCCTCGGGGCGGTAGCCGCGGCCGGTGAGCTGGCGCTTGAAGGCGTCGCGCGCGGGGCCGATCAGCAGGTCGTCGGCGGCGCTGACCCCGCCGCCGATCACGAAGCAGGACGGGTCGAGGGCGGCGGCGAGATTGGCGATGCCGACGCCGAGCCACTGCCCGATGTCCTGGAGCAGCTCGACGCACATGGCGTCGCCGTCGCGCGCCAGCTCGGTGATCATCGGGCCGGTGATGTCGCCGATGCTGCCCTTGACGTGCTCGATGATCCCGTACGCCACCGGCGAGTCGGCGGCGGCCAGTTCGCGAGCCTCCCTGACCAGGGCGTTCCCCGAGCTGTACTGCTCCCAGCAGCCGCGGTTGCCGCACGGGCAGCGGTGTCCGCCAGGGACGACCTGCATGTGCCCGAACTCGCCGGCGACGCCGTACTTGCCGCGCTTGACCTGTCCGTCCTCCAGGATCGCGCCGCCGATGCCGGTGCCCAGGGTGATCATGACGAGGTGGTCCTCGCCGCGGCCGGCGCCGAAGCGCCACTCGGCCCAGGCGGCGGTGTTGGCGTCGTTGTCCACCAGGACGGGCACGGCGAGCCGGCCGGCGATGCGGTCGCGCAGCGGTTCGTTGCGCCAGGACAGGTGGGGGGCGAACAGCACGCGGTTGCGGTCGGCGTCGACCCAGCCGGCCGCGCCGATGCCCACGGCGTGCACGTCGTGCCGGTCGGAGAGGTCCAGGACCAGTTCGACGATCGTGTCCTCGACGACCTTGGGGCTCTTGGACTTGTCCGGGGTCTCCGTGCGGAGCTTCTCCAGGATGTTGCCGTCGGCGTCGACGACACCCGCCATGACCTTCGTGCCGCCGATGTCGATGCCGACCGTGGGCACGCGGGGTGCCGTGAGGTGCGAGCGGCGTTCCCTCGTGCCCACGGTGCGCAGGACGGGGGCGCGGCGGGAGCCGATGGGGGCGGTGAAGTCGCGGTAGGTGCTCATCGGGTGCGATTGTGCCGCACGCTCACGCTGGGTGCCGAATGGGACAGGGGCGGGGTGGTGACCTTGTTCGCCGAGTGCGGGTGCGTTGTGGCTGGTCGCGCCCGCGCGGCGGAGCCGCAAATCAGCACAGCCCCGCGCCCCTAGCGGCGTTCCAGTTCGTGGCGTAGATCGTCCAGCTCCGTTCCGCCTGCCATCTGCGTCGTCAGCTCGTCCAGCGTGATGTCCTCCCGCTCGTGGTTGCCGACCATCGTGCCCCTCTTCAGCAGCACGAACCGGTCGCCCACCAGGTACGCGTGGTGTGGGTTGTGGGTGATCAGCACGACACCCAGGCCCTGGTCACGTGCCGCCGCCACGTACTTCAGGACCACACCCGACTGCTTCACGCCCAGCGCCGCCGTCGGTTCGTCCAGGACCAGCACCTTCGCGCCGAAGTACACCGCGCGGGCGATGGCCACGCACTGGCGTTCGCCGCCGGAGAGGGTGCCGATGGGCTGGTCGACGTCGCGCAGGTCGATGCCCATGCGCAGGAGTTCCGCGTGGGTGGTGCGGCGCATGTGCTCGACGTCCATGCGTTTGAACGGGGCGACGCCCTTGCGCGGCTCGGAGCCGAGGAAGAAGTTGCGCCAGACCGGCATGAGCGGGACGACGGCCAGGTCCTGGTAGACGGTGGCGATGCCGCGGTCCAGGGCCTCGCGCGGGGAGGACAGACGGGTCTCCTCGCCGTCGAGGGCGAGGGTGCCGCCGTCGTGCTGGTGCAGTCCGGCGACGATCTTGATGAGGGTGGACTTGCCCGCCCCGTTGTCGCCCAGGACGCAGGTGATCTCCCCGGCGTGGACCTCCAGGGACACGCCTTCGAGGGCGCGTACGTTGCCGTAGTTCTTGCTGACGTCGGACAGTTCGACGAGCGCCGTACGGCTCTGGGTCCCGGTCACTTGGCGGCCTCCGCGCGCTTGCGGACCCAGGCGTTGAGCAGGGTCGCGAGGAGCAGCATCGCTCCGAGGAAGAACTTGAACCAGTCGGGGTTCCACTCGGCGAAGACGATGCCCTTGCTGGTCATGCCGAAGATGAACGCGCCGACCGCGGACCCGACGGCGCTGCCGTAGCCGCCGGTGATCAGGCAGCCGCCGATGACGGCCGCGATGATGTAGATCAGCTCGTTGCCGACGCCCTCGCCGGACTGGACGACGTCGTAGGAGAAGAGCAGGTGCTGGCCGGAGATCCAGGCCCCCAAACCCACGCCCATGTAGAGGCCGATCTTGGTCCTGGTGACCGGGACGCCCACCGCGCGCGCGGCGTCCTGGTTGCCGCCGACCGCGAAGATCCAGTTGCCGGCGCGGGTGCGCAGCAGGATCCAGCTGGCGACGGCGACCAAGGCGAGCCACCACAGGATGGTCACCTTGAAGCCGACGCCGCCGACGGTGATCGTCGAGGCGAAGACGTCGTGGGCGGAGGGGAAGCCCTCCATGTCGGCGATGGACTTGGTGGACACGGTGCCGTCGATGAGCTTGGTGAAGCCCAGGTTCAGGCCGGTCAGCATGAGGAACGTGCCGAGCGTGATGATGAAGCTGGGGAGCTTGGTGCGGGTGAGCATGAAGCCGTTGAAGGCGCCGATCGCCAGGGTGACCAGCAGCGACACGCCGACGCCGACCCAGACGTCGGCGGTCGTCTGGTAGCTGAACATCGACGACACCAGGGCCGACGAGGTGACCATGACGCCCGCGGACAGGTCGAACTCGCCGCCGATCATCAGCAGCGCCACCGGGACGGCCATGATGCCGATCGTGGAGGCGGCGTAGAGCACCGTGCTGAGGCTGGAGGCGCGCAGGAAGCTGTCGGCGAAGAACGCGAAGAAGACGAAGACGGCGACCGCGCCGACGACGGAACCCAGCTCGGGGCGGCCCATGAGTTTGCGCAGGGCAGAGGTCCGCAGCAGCCGTTCGTCGGCCTCCTTGACCTGTGTGGCGTTCATCGCGTGCCCCGCTTCGTGTACTCGGCGAGCGCGGCGGCGTCGTCCTTGGTGATGATCTGCGGGCCGGTGAGCACCGGGCGGCCGCCGCCGAGGACGTCGGCGTTGTACTTGTACAGCCACAGCAGGTCGACGGCCTCGTAGCCCTGGAGGTAGGGCTGCTGGTCGACGGCGAAGCCGAGGGTGCCGTCCTCCAGTCCGGCGGCCACCTTGGCGTTGAGGTCGAAGGTGTCGATCTCGGCCTTGCTGCCCGCGCCCTGCTTGGCCTTGACGGCGGTGTCGGCGTAGGGGGCGCCGAGGGTGACCACGGCGTCGACGGACTTGTCGGTCTGGAGCTTGGCCTCGATGGCGGACTGCACGTCCGGCATGCTGGTGCCGTTGACGTAGAGCCGCTGGACCTTGCCGTCGAAGGTCTTCTCCACTCCGTCGCAGCGCTGCTCGTGGCCGACGTTGCCCTGCTCGTGGAGCACGCAGATCGCCTGCTTGCGGCCCCGCTCGTCGAGCTCCTCGCCCACGGCCTCGCCGGCGACGGTCTCGTCCTGGCCGACGTGGGTGAGGGCGCCGAACTGCTTGGACTCCTCGGAGCCGGAGTTCACCGTGATCACCGGGATGCCCGCCTTGTGCGCGCGGGCGAGGGCGGACTTCATCGCGTCGGGCTTGGCGAGCGTGACGACGATGCCGTCGACCTTCTTGTCGATGGCGGCGTCCACGAGCTGGGCCTGCTGCTGGGCCTCGTCGTCGTGGGAGTACAGGAAGTTGATGTTGTCCTTGACGGCGGCCTGCTCGGCGCCGCTCTGGACGATGTCCCAGAAGGTGTCTCCGTCGCCCGAGTGGGTGATCATCGCGAAGGTCCAGCGCGGGGTGTTCACCGCCGCCCTGCCCTCCGCCGACGCGGCCTTGCGGGCGTCCTCGGCGCGCTTGCCGCCGGTACTGCTGCAGCCGGCCAGGGACACCGACAGTGCCCCTGCCAGCGCGATGCCCACCCATGTCCGAAACCGTGCCACGAGGCCGTGCCCTTCTTGCTGTGCCGTGCTGTGCGTGCGGGGCACTCCAGGCCCCGGCCGGGTTCTGGAAACCCCAAACGCCCCATTGTCCGACACACAAGCGGAGCGCTCGCCTCCGGGGATCGGCCGACGGTCACATTGTCCGGACATTGCGACGAACCCGCACGGCGGGCGCCGCCGGTGGGCGCCGCCGGGCAGCCCCGATCAGGACCGCACGAGCAGCTGGAACTCGAAGGAGTAGCGTGACGGCCGGTAGGTGTGGGTGCCGAACTCGACCGCGCGTCCCGTGTCGTCGAAGGTGGCGCGCTCCATGGTGAGCAGCGGGGCGCCCGGCTCCTCGCCGAGCCGCTCGGCCTCGCCGTCGGTGGCGGCGCGGGCGCCGATGGTCTGACGGGCGCTGTGCAGGGTGATCCCGGCGGCGCGCATCAGCCGGTAGAGGCCGGTGGCCTCCAGCTGTGCGGTGTCCAGGTCGAGGAGGCCGGGCGGCAGGTAGTTGCACATGTACGCCATCGGCTCCCCGTGCGTCAGCCGCAGCCGTTCGACGCGGTGCACCTCGCTCTCCTCGGCCACGCCGAGCGCGGCGGCGACCGCTGCGGTCGCGGGGACGACGGTGTTGACCAGGACCTTCGTGGCCGGGCGCTGTCCTGCCGCCTCCAGGTCGTCGAAGAGGCTGCTGAGCTCCAGCGGGCGCCGGACCTTGCTGTGCACGACCTGGGTGCCGACTCCCCGGCGGCGCACGAGCAGGCCCTTGTCGACCAGAGACTGGATGGCCTGGCGGACGGTGGGCCGGGACAGACCGAGCCGCGCGGCCAGCTCGATCTCGTTGCCGAGCAGGCTGCCGGGGGTCAGCGCGCCGTGCTCGATCGACGCCTCCAGCTGCTGCGACAGCTGGAAGTACAGCGGCACGGGGCTGCCGCGATCCACGCTGAGGTCCAGCGCCACGGTCGGATCCACTTCTGGTTTCGGCACGCGCCGAGCGTAGCTCCGTGCGCAGGTGACGGGAAGTTGCGCGGTTCGATTGTCCGGACATACGGATTGACAGGGCGCGGGCTGTGAGCCCACTTTGATTCCATGCGCATCGGGGTCATCGGTACGGGCCGCATCGGCACCGTTCACGCCAACACGCTCAGCCGCCACCGCGACGTCGGATCACTGATCCTCACGGACGCCGACATCACGCGGGCCCAGGACCTGGCCCACCGGCTGGGCGAGACGGCGGCACCGGGAGTGGACGAGATCTTCCAGTGGGGCGTGGACGCGGTGGTGATCACCACGGCGACGCCGGCCCACGCGGAACTGATCGGCCGGGCGGCCCGCTCGGGGCTCCCGGTGTTCTGCGAGAAACCCATCGCGCTGGACCTGCCGGGCACGTTACAGGCGATCGCCGAGGTGGAGGCCGCGGGGACGATCCTCCAGATGGGCTTCCAGCGCCGCTTCGACACCGGCTACACGGGGGCCCGGGAGGCGGTGCGCTCGGGGCGGCTCGGCCGCCTGCACACCGTCCGCGCGGTGACGAGCGACCAGACGCCTCCCCCGGCCGAGTACCTGCCGCAGTCCGGCGGGCTCTACCGGGACACGCTCATCCACGACTTCGACGTGCTGCGCTGGGTGACCGGGCGGGAGGTCGTCGACGTGTACGCCGCCGGGTCCGACGCCGGTGGGCCGATGTTCCGCGCGGCGGACGACGTGGACACCGGCGCCGCGCTGCTCACCCTGGACGACGGGACCCTGGCCACGGTGACGGCGACGCGGCTGAACGGGGCGGGGTACGACGTCCGCATGGAGCTGGCCGGGGAGCTGGACCAGATCGTCGTGGGCCTGGACGACCGTACGCCGATCGCGTCCACCGAGCCGACCGGACCCCCGGCCGCGGACAAGCCGTGGACCGGCTTCGTGGAGCGCTTCGGCCCCGCCTACGAGGCCGAGCTGACCACGTTCGTGCAGGTCGTGCGCGGCGAGCGGGCCAACCCCTGTGACGGCCGCGAGGCCCTCCAGGCCCTGCGCATCGCGGAGGCCTGCGACATCTCCCGCCGCGAACGCCGGCCCGTACGGCTGGCGGAGGTGCCCGGGGCCACGGCCCCCGTGCGGGGGTAGCGAAGGGCACGGCACGGGCCGTCGGGGCCCTCTCTCCTCGTCTCGCGGGACCGGTTCGGCACCGATCCCGCGCCTCCCCGTATCCTCATCGCCTCTTGATTGGCATAATGGTATGACGTTAAGCCGTTAGGATTCCGACGGAGGGACGAGCACATGGGGCGCGGGACGGTTGTCGTGGGCGGGGGGGGCAGGCCGGCATACAGGTGGCGCTGGAGATGCGGCGGCGCGGCGGGCGGGGCGAAATCACGGTGGTCGGCGAGGAGCCCGGGGACCCCTATCAACGGCCGCCGCTCTCCAAGGAGTTCCTGGACGACGGCTACGACGCCGGGCGGCTCGCGCTGCGCACGGCGGAGTACTACCGGGAGGCCGGGATCGACCTCCTCACCGGCGAGCGGGTCGTCGACACCGGCGACGGCGTCCTCGTCACCGACCGGGGACGGGAGTTGTCCTACGACCGGCTCGCCCTGGCCACCGGGGCCGCCCCGCGCAGGCTCGCCGTACCCGGCGCGGACCTCGGCGGCATCCACCACCTGCGCGACCTCGCCGACGCCCGTCTGCTCCGGCAGGAACTGGTCCGCGCCCGCCGGGTGGTGGTCGTCGGGGGCGGGTTCGTCGGACTGGAGGTGGCGGCGGCTGCCCAGGCGCGGGGCAGGGAGGTGACCGTCGTGGAGGCGGCGGACCGGCTGCTCGCCCGCTCGGTGGCGCCGGTCGTCTCCGACTTCTACCTGCGGGCCCATGCGCGCCGGGGCACGACGGTACGGCTGTCGGCCTGCGTGACCGGGTTCGACGGGAGCTCCGGCCGGGCGACCGGTGTGCTGCTCGACGACGGCTCGCGGCTCCCCGCCGACCTGGTCCTGGTCGGCGTCGGCGCCGTCCCGCGCACCGGCCTGGCCGAGCGGCTCGGCCTGGAGGTGGACGGCGGGATCGTCGTGGACGCCTGCTCCCGCACCGGCCGGCCCGGTGTCGTGGCCGCCGGCGACTGCACCGTACGGCCGCACCCGCGCCCCGGGGAGGGCAGGATCCGTCTGGAGTCGGTGCCCAACGCCCTCGCGCAGGCGGGCGCGGCGGCCGCCTCGCTGCTCGGCCGGGAGGAACCGGACACCTCCGTGCCCTGGTTCTGGTCCAACCAGGGGGACCTGCGTCTGCAGATCGCGGGGCTCTCCACCGGATACGACCGGTGCGTGGTGCGCGGCGCCCCGGACGAGGAGCGGTTCTCCGTCCTCTACTACCGGCGGGGCGAGTTGCTCGCCGTCGACGCCGTCAACCGGCCCGCCGACTACATGGCCGTACGCCGTGCCCTGACCGTCGGCGTCCACATCCCCGCGGACGCGGCCGGCGCGGAGGTTCCGCTCAAGACCCTGTTCTGCGAGCGGACCGCCGCCTGACGAAGGCACCTGCCCGGACCGAGGGGACTCGGCCCGGGCACGGCGCGGCCAGGGCTCAGGCCGAGGCCGCCAGGGTGCGTGCGGCGCTCACCAGGGCCGCCGAGGCCAGGGCGCGCCTGCCCTCGGTGGACATCTTCCCGGCCAGCAGGGCGAACCTCTTGAGCGCCTTCTCCGTGTGCTGGTGACGCTCTGCCTGCCTGAGCTGGGCGGACAGCCGCGCGACCTCACCGCCCGACAGGACGCCCTGCTCGGCGTAGCCGTCCAGCAGGGCCCGCAGGGACCGGGTGGAGACGGCCAGGGCGGCGGTGCTCAGCCGCACGGTCGTGGTGGAGGTCGCCGACGGGTCGGACTCGCTCGTGGCCGTGATCGTCACCGTCGCCCGTCGGGCGGCGCCCTCGGACGCGGTGGCGTAGGCGGCGACCGGCAGGGTGGATCCCGCGCGCACGGCCTGCACCTCGTAGGGGAGGTCGACCTTCCAGCCCTCGCCCTCGACGGTGGCCTTCAGCCGGTAGACGTCGGACGCGTGCATGCCCCGCCCGGCGTCCCCGGTGTTGGTCAGCGGGGCACCGACCAGCGCGGTGGAGCCGCCGGCCGGCAGCGCGGCCGCCCGACCGAGCCGGGTGCCGCGCTCCTGCGGGCCGGCCGCGTCGAGGGCGCGCACGGCGACCTGGTAGGTCAGCACCCCGTCGGCGTCGCGCCGGACGTCCAGCACGTAGAAGTGCAGGCCGTTGGGCTCGTCGGTCCACTCGTACGCGGAGCCGGAGCCGGTGCCGGCGTGGAAGGTGGCGTCGTCGAGCTGGCGCGGGTCGCCGCGGACGACCATGACGTCCTCGCCGGTCGGGCCGACGTAGTCGACGCGTGCGATGTCCCGCGGGTTGGCGTCCACCAGCCACTCGCGCGGTGTTCCCTGGCTGCGGTTCTGCGACAGCAGCACGCCCGCTCCCGGGGCGAAGGAGTCGTTGCCGACCCGGTCGACGACCTCCATCGTGTAGTCCTGCCAGCCCTGGCCGTCCGGGCACCAGAACGCGGTGTCGGGCTCGCCCGCGCGGGCCATCTGGTCCTCGCAGGCGCCGAGGGCGAAGCCGTCGACGTCGACGTCCAGGGCGATCCTGTCGCCCTCGCCCGGTGCGTACTCCCGCGCGCGCAGCGTGGCGACGGCGACCCCGTGCTCCCGCAGGGCGGCCTTGGTCAGGCGGACCGTCTCGTCCTCGCCGAGGACGCCCAGCGCCTGTTTGTAGTGGACCATGTGGTGCGGGCCCAGGGCGGAGCCGCCCCGGTTGGGCACCTGCCAGCGGTTGTGCGTGCCGCCGGGCCCGTTGAAGGTGCCGCGCGACATCATCTCCCAGTAGCCGGTGTAGTTGCGGGTGTCGTCGGCGAACGGGTTGTTGTAGTTGTCCGGCAGGTTCCGCAGGTGGCTGAACTCGTGGGCGAAGACGCTCAGTCCGGAGCTCTCCGCCTGGGTGGAGATTCCGCCGCCGGCGTTCGGCCAGTGGTTGGCGGCCGCCCGCCAGCTCGTCCAGTCCACGTAGCGGGTGCGGGCCCAGTTGGTCATGGGCTCGCCGAGCTGGTTCAGGACCGGGTCGCCGTTCTCGTCGCGCGGCGGCCCGAGCGCGTCGGGGACGTCCTCTTTGCTCGCGTACTTCATGCGGCCGAACTCCTCCCAGGTGGAGGACTCGTCGTGGCCGGCGGTGACGATGAAGATGTTGTCGAACCCGCAGAAGTCGGCGGTGGTGCAGCCGATGGCGTCCCGCCACCGGGCGGTGGCGTCGGTGCGCAGGTCCTTGCCGCACTCGTCGCCCATCGGGCAGAACTTCTCGACCGGGCCGTTCATCTGGTCGTTGATGCCGTACTCGTGGAGCTTGCCCGGCAGTTCGTAGGCGCCGAAGACCTCGGCGTCCACCCCGATCTTCCCGAAGGAGTCCTCCATCCAGTAGGAGTGGAGGGTCTGGTGGCCGTTGTACTGGTTCGGGACGGTGTAGTAGTCCTGGTACCAGTCGCGCACCTGGTCTTCCGGGACCGGCTCGAAGTCCTCCCCGTACGGGTTGCCGAAGGGGTGCGTGCCCGGCTCCTGGGTGATCAGCATCGGCTGGTCGGTGAACTCCACCAGGAGCACGGCGGTCCGGTACTGGACCTCCGACCCTTGTGAGGTGGCCGCGGACGACCATTGCGCCGGCCGGACGTCCACGTAGTCGTCCCAGGTCATGTCGGCCTGTTCGGTCCAGTGCTGGGGATCGACGGCCACGGCCGGATGGGTGGGCGCCGGGCGCGCCGCCGGGGCGGCGTTCGCCGGGGCCGTCAGGGCGGCGACGGTGGCGAGGACGGTGCCCGCGAGGAGGGCGGCGGTCCACCCGGTCCTTCGGGCGGCGGTGCGGCGGGGTGCTCCGGGTGTGGAGCTTCGGGTTCTTCTCACGAAGGGGTGCCTCCTTGAGTGCCCAGGGCGGCCCGGACGGGACACGCCCGCCCGGGACCCTAGCGACACCCGTGGGGTCGACGGCACCCCCCGCGTGCCGACCGCACGGTGTCCGGCGCGCCGGTCACGGCGTCAGCAGCGCGTCCAGCCTCGGGTACACCCGCCGCGCGTTGCCCTCGTACACGCGGCGCAGGTCGTCCGGCGCGAGGCCGGCGGCGTCGACGTACGTCTTCGTGTCGTCCCACGCCACGCCCGTCGCCGGGTCGGCGCCCCGCACGGCGCCGAGCATCTCGGAGGCGAACAGCAGGTTGGCCGCCGGGACGACGCGGGTGAGCAGGTCGATGCCGGGCTGGTGGTAGACGCAGGTGTCGAACCAGACGTTCCCCAGGAGGGATTCGGCCGGGTCGGGCAGGTCCATGCGCCGGGCCAGGCCCCGGTAGCGGCCCCAGTGGTACGGCACGGCTCCCCCGCCGTGCGGGATGACGAACCGGAGTCCGGGGAAGCGGGTGAACAGGTCGCCCCGCATCAGCTGCATGAACACGGAGGTGTCGGCGTTGAGGTAGTGGGCGCCGAGGGTGTGCGCGGCCGGGTTGCAGGAGCTGGAGACGTGGATCGTCGCGGGGAGGTCCAGCTCGCACAGGGCCTCGTAGAGCGGGTACCAGGACGGGTCGGTCAGCGGTGGGGAGGTCCAGTGGCCGCCGGACGGGTCCGGGTTGAGGTTGCAGCCGACGAAGGCCGGGTCGTCGGCACAGCGGCGCACCTCGGCGACCAGGTCGTCCGTCGTGCCGCCGGGGGTCTGCGGGAGCTGGCAGACGGCGGCGAAGTGCTCGGGGAAGAGGGCGGCCACCCGGGCCACCAGGTCGTTGCAGGCGCGCGCCCAGTCGCGGGCGGTGGCCGGGTCGGTGACGTGGTGCTCCATGCCGGAGGCCTTCGGCGAGAAGAGCATGAAGTCGCCCCCGCGCTCCCGCAGCACCTTCAGCTGGTTGAGCTCGACGCTCTCCCGGATGGCGTCGTCGCTGATCGCGGCGGGGGCCGCGGGGGGCAGCGAGGGGTCGGCCAGGCGGGCCAGCTGGGCGTCGCGGTGGCCCTGGTGGGCGGGCGGGGCGGTGGTGTAGTGCCCGTGGACGTCGATGATCATCGCTCAGCTCCCCTCCGTGGCGGCCCACTCGGCGTGCTCGACGTACACCAGGCCCTTGTCGGCGAGGCGTTGCCGCATCGCGTTGACGTCGAGGCCGAGTTCGCCGCTTCCGTACCTCTTGCGGGACCCGGCCTCCTTCGTCTCGCGGGCCCGCGCGGCCTCGGCCACGGCGGCGGCGCGCGAGCGCGGGACGACGACCGCCCCGTCGTCGTCGGCGACGACCGCGTCGCCGGGCCGGACGAGCTGCCCGCCGCACACCACCGGGACGTTGACGTCGCCGAGGGTCTCCTTGACGGTGCCGTAGGCGCAGATGTGCCGCGACCAGACCGGGAAGCCCATGCCGTGCAGCTCGGCGACGTCCCGGCAGCCGGCGTCGATGACCAGGCCGCGCACGCCCCGGGCGGCGAGGGAGGTGGCGAGGAGTTCGCCGAAGTAGCCGGCCCGGGAGGGCGAGGTGGGGGCCACCACGAGGAGATCGCCCTCCCGGCACTGCTCCACGGCGACGTGCAGCATCCAGTTGTCGCCGGGCGGCACGCTCACGGTGACGGCGGTGCCCGCCGCCCGCGCGCCCGGCCACACCGGGCGCAGGGCGGGGTCGAGGAGCCCGGTGCGGTCCTGGGCCTCGTGGAGGGTGGCGACGCCGTACCCGGCGAGCGCGTCGACGGCGGCGGATTCGGCGCGGGGCGGGTTGCGTACGACGATGCTCATGCCGCCGCCCAGGGGAGCAGTGACACGTGGACGGCGTCCTCGCCGCCCTCGCCGCCGACGGTGCGGATGGCCCGGTCGGTCTCGGCGAGCGGGTAGCTGTGAGTGGCGAGCTTCTCCAGTGGGAAGCGGCCCGACGCGCACTGTTCCAGGGCGAGTTCGCAGGACCGGTAGCTGTGCCCGCGGGCGCTCTTGAGGGCGATGGACTTCTCGGTGAGCTTCTTCAGGGGGAAGTCGGGGAACGCCGCCGGCTCGCCCTGGACGACCATGACGCCCTCGCGGCGCTTGAGGGCGTCGATGCCGAGCAGCACGGGTGCGGTGCCCGCGCCCGCGGTGCAGTCGAGGACGACGTCCACGCCGCGGCCGCCGGTGAGGTCGAGGACCTGCTGGAGGGGGTCGCCGTCGGTGACGTCGACGGTGTGGTCGGCGCCGAGTTCGCGGGCCAGGGCGAGGCGGGCCGCGTCGCGCGGGGTGCCGGTGACGACGATCAGCGAGGCGCCGGCCTGCTTGCAGGCGACGACCTGGGACAGGCCCTGCTGGCCGGGGCCCTGGATGAGGACCGTGGAGGCGTAGCCGACGCCGGCGGTGACCAGTGCCCACTCGATGCCGTTCGACAACGGGGTGACCAGTCCCGCGAGTTCGGGGCTCACTCCGTCGGGGACGCGGTGGGTGACGGCGTTCCACGGCAGGTACAGGTACTGCGCGAAGCCGCCCCACAGGTGGTAGGGGTTTTCGGCCGAGGTGTAGCCGTAGCGGCGGGCCCCGGGGTTGGTGCGCCAGTCGGTCAGCTCGCAGTGGCGGTATTCGCCGGCGTGGCACCAGGCGCAGCGGAAGCAGCCCACGTAGTGCTCGACGAAGACGCGGTCGCCTTCGGCGAGGCCCTTGCGGGCGGTGAACTCGCGTCCGGCGCGGGCGATGACGCCCACGTTCTCGTGCCCCATGATCACCGGATCGGGGAAGGGCGGCCTGCCGTACATCTTGACGTCGGTGCCGCAGATCCCGGCGACCTCGACCTTCAGCAACGCGCCGTCGGCCGGTATGTCGGGCATCGGGAACTCGCGGAGTTCGGTGGTGGAGGGGGCGGTGCGGACGGCTGCCAGCACGTGCTCTGCCATGAAGCGACTCCTCGCGCTCTGAGGTTGTCCCGGCGGTCACCGTACTCTATGGACTGATGGTCTGACCATGGTACCTTTCGGCGCATGACAGAACCTCTGCTCAGGACCTGCACCCGCACCCAGGGCAACAACGAGGCGCTCAAGACGGGGGAGGTGTCCCCCACCGGTTTCGGGTTCGCCTTCGAGGAGGTGCCCGTCCTCGTCCAGGCCTTTCGCCGCATGGTCCGCCGACTCGACTTCGACGTCAGCGAGATGGCGCTCACCACCTATCTCGTCGCGAAGGCCCACGGGGCCCCGTTCACCGCCGTGCCCGCGTTCCTGGTCCGCGGCTTCCACCACGGCGCGCTCCTGCGCGACGCCGCCCGCCCCGTCGCCCCGGCGGACCTGGAGGGCGCACGGGTCGGCGTGAACCGCGGGTACACGGTGACCACGGGCGTCTGGGCGCGCGCGGTCCTGCGCGACGAGTACGGCGTGGACCTGTCGAAGGTGACCTGGGTGCTCTCGGGCGACGAACACGCCGAGGCGTACCGGCCGCCGGACAACGTCGAGCCGCTCGGACCGGGCCGCACCCTCGAAGAGGCGTTGCGTCAAGGGGAGTTGGACGCCGTCATCGGTGTCCCGCCGCAGAAGGGCCTGGTCCCGCTGATCGACGATCCCGGGACGGCCGGGTTCCGGGCACTGCGGGAGCGCGGGCTGTATCCGGTCAACCACCTCGTGGTCGTCAAGGACGAACTCCTCGCCGCCCGGCCCGACCTGGGCGCCCAGGTCTTCGACGCCTTCGCCCGCGCCAAGCGCCTCTACACCGGGCGGCTGCTCGGCGGGGAGATCGAGACTCCGACGGCGGTGGACACCATGCACCTGCGGGTGGCCGAACTGACCGGCGCCGATCCCCTGCCGTACGGCGTCGACGCGAACCGGCACGTCCTGGAGGAGCTGCTGCGGCACGCCGTCGACCAGCGGATCCTGGAGCGCTCCGTGCCGGTGGACGAGCTGTTCGCGCCCGGCACCCGCGGTCTGGCCGGCTGAGGGAGAGGATGGCGACGGGCATGCGTATCGCGATCGCGGGCGACCACAACGGATTCGCCCTCAAGTCCCTGCTGTGCCCGGAGCTTTCGGACTCCGGGCACGAGGTGTCCGACCTGGGCGGGCACAGCACCGAGGAGATCGACTACCCGGCGCTGTGCGCCCGGGTCTGCGCCCGGGTCGCGGACGGACGGGCCGAGCGGGGCATCGTGCTCGGCGGCAGCGGGCTGGGCGAGACCATCGCCTGCAACAAACTGCCGGGCATCCGGGCGGGCCTGTGCCACGACGTGTGGACGGCGGAGGTCTCCCGCGGCAACAACGACTCCAACGTGCTGGTGCTGCCCGCCCTGCGGCTCACCGACGACGGGGCCCGCCGGATCGTCGCCGTCTGGCTGGGCACGCCGTTCAAGGGCGGCAAGCACGCCCGGCGGGTGGCGCAGATCGCCGAGCTGGAGCGGGGCGGCCGATTCTGAACGGGAGCGGACGAGGGGGCCCTCGACGACCAGGCCCCCTTCGTCCGGCGTGTGCGGGCCGGTTCAGACGTGCGCCAGGAACTCCAGGATCCGCCCCGCGGTGTCCCGCGCGGTCTGCTCCTCCGGCGCCACTTCCCACCACTCGGTACGGGGCAGGCACTCCCGCAGGTAGTGCGCGGCCGACGGGGCGTGGGAGGTGTCGTCGCCGGGCACGATCAGCGCGGGGACGTCGAGGGCGAGCAGGTCCTCGCACTCCACGCCGGGCACGGTGTCCCGGTCGAAGAGGTGGGCCGCGGTGCCGGTGACCAGCGTCCGGTACCGCTCGGCGGCGCAGCCCGCGTACCCGGCGGCGAAGTCGGCGTCGTGCCGCAGCACCGCCGCCCACGGGCCGACCCTGGGGTCCTTCGAGAAGCCGTCCGCCACCGACCGGGCGAGGTCCACCACTGCGCCGAGCCCCGCCTCGCGCACGAAGGCGAGGTGCCGCTCGAACCGCTCGTGCTGCTTGCGCCGGTAGTGCACGCCGCCGGCCGGCGAGTAGAGGACCATCCCGGCCACCCGCTCGGGGTGCGCTGCGGCGAGGGCGGCCGCGGTGGAGCAGCCGACGCAGCCCCCCATCAGGTGTGCGCGTGCGAAGCCCAGGTGGTCGAGCAGGGCGACGCCCTGGCGGACGTACGCCTCCCAGGTGAGGCGCTCCAGCCTGCCGCCGGAGTGTCCGGACTCGCGGCGGTCGAAGGTGACGCAGGTGAAGTGCGCGGCGAGGTGGGCGGGCAGCCTCAGGCGCCGGTGGATGCCCGTGGTGTGCCAGCTGTCGAGGGTGGAGTCGAAGCCGCCCGGGGAGAACATCAGCAGCGGCGGCCCCTCCCCGGTCACCTCGTACCGGGTGGGGATGCCGTCGAGTACCGCGGTGGGCACGGGATCAGGCCTCCTTCGGTGCGGCGGGTACGGGGATGCCGCCGGCGATCTGCCGTGCCGCCCGCACGTCCCCGGCGTAGGCGGTCAGCGCGTCGAGGGCGGTGGCGGCGACGTGGGCGTAGGTGACGGGCGGGTCGTCGACGGTGTCGGCGGCGTAGCCGATGGCGGCGTGGGCCATGCGCACCCGGCCGTCCAGCCAGGGCCCGCCGCCGAAGCCGCCGAGCACGGGGACCGAGACCGCGTCGGCGACGGCGGCGCCCACCACGGGGCCGGAGTTGGTGAAGTTGAGGAGGGCGGCGCCCGCCTGTTCCAGCCGCTTGGCCTCGGCCACCAGTTCCGCGCACATCTCCTCGGGCACCTGGTCGCCGGCGCCCGGCACGGCCCGGTACTCGACGCCGTAGCGCAGCGCGGTCTGCGGGGTGATGCCGAACTGCGCGAAGACGGGGATGCCGGCCCGGGTGAGCGCCTCGACGGCCGCCGGGTGGTCTGAGGCGCCGTCGAGTTTGACGAGGTCGACGCCGGCCTCCTTGACGTAGCGGATCGCGGCGTCGAGGGCGGCGGCGGTGCCCCGCTGGAGCGGGCCGAAGGGGAAGTCGGCGCTGAGCAGGGCGCGCCGGACGCCGCGCCGGACCGCCTTGGTGACGGTCAGCATCTCGTCGAGGGTGATCTCTGTTCGACGCCGTCACCTACGCGGCGCTGGTGGCGGTGCTCGCCCTCCTGCGCGTGCCGACGCTGCCCGGCGGGTCCGGGGAGCACGCCGGGCTCCTGGCGTCCTTGCGCGAGGGCGCCTCGTACGTGGTTCACCGTCCCGTGGTGTGGCAGCTGATGGGCCTGGACCTGGCCGCCACGGTGTGCGGCGCGTACCGGGTGCTGCTGCCGGCGTTCGCGACCGACGTGCTGCACGTGGGCGCGACCGGGTACGGGCTGCTGTCGGCGGCTCCCTCGGCGGGGGCGCTGCTCGGCTCGGTGTGGGTGTTCCGGCTGGTACGCACCGCCGGCGCGGGGCGCCTGTCGCTGTGGGGCACCGCGGCGTACGGCCTCGCGGTGACCGGGCTCGCCCTGTCCGGCACGTTCGTCCTCGCCCTGCTCGCGGCCCTGGCGCTGGGCGCGGCCGACGCGCTGGCGACGACGGTGCGCCACGCCGCGGTGCAGGTGGAGACGCCGGACACGCTGCGGGGCCGGGTGTCGGCGCTCTACCAGATGGCCTCGCGCGGAGGTCCCGCCCTCGGCGACGCGGGCATGGGCGTGTTCGCCGGGGCGGTGGGTCCGGTGGCCGCGCTCGCCGTGGGCGGTCTGGTCCCGGCGGCCGCCGCCGGCCTGACCGCGCTGCGGGGCCGCACCGTCCGCGGCTACGACGTTCCCAAGCAGGCTCTGTCCGCGGCCTCCTGACCGGCCGCGCGTCCCGCCCCTGTCCCCGGTTCCCGTTCCCCGTTCCCCATCCACTTCACGCAGGGAGAGGTCCGATGAGTGTGCACACCTCGACCCAGACCACCCACTACCACGTGCAGAAGCGACGACGAGCGCAGTTCATCGAGGACTGGCGGGCCAACCACCGCACCGTCGTCGCCCACGAGGACGCCCGGACGCACCCCACCGCGCGCGGCAGCCGCGTCGGGGTGTACGTCGGCGCCGACGGCGACCGTCCCACCCGTTCGATGGACGCGCTCGTCCACGAGATCGACCCCGGGGTCACCACCACGGTCCACCGGCACTCCTGGGACGCCATGCTGTTCGTCGTCGCGGGCCGCGGCTGGAGCGAGATCGACGGCAGGCGCGTGGACTTCGGCCCCGGCGACTCGCTGCACCTCCCGGCCTGGGCCTGGCACCGCAGCGGCAACGACGGCTCGGAGACGGTGCGTTACCTGTCCTTCTCCAGCGAGCCGCTCCTGGAGACGATGGGCATGGCGGTGATCGAGGACGCGGGGCACACCCCGGTGGCCGAGCTGGCGCCCCGCCCGCCGTACTCGCCGGGGCGGGACGGCTCCGACCCGTACGCGGCACGGCTGCGGCGTCTCGCCCGCGACCAGGACGCCCGGCGCCCGGGCCGGCTGCACACCGGCTGGGACGAACTGGAGCTGCGCAACACCCCCCGCACCCGCACCACGTTCCTCCTCGACCGGGCGATCGGCTACCAGGCGTCCGGCATCACCATGGCGATGTTCGAGATCGGCCCCGGCCGCGCCCAGTCCATGCACCGCCACCCGGGCGAGGCCTGGCTCTACGTGGTCGAGGGGTCCGGCGAGAGCTACCTCGGGCCTGAGCCGGAGGGCGGCACCCGCCACCCCTGGAAGAAGGGCGACATCATCGTCGTCGACCACTTCCTGTGGCACCAGCACATCAACACGGACCCGGAGCGGACCGCGAAAGTGGTGCGCATCCACATGTTCGACAGCCTCCTGGAGACCATGCGGGCCCTGTGCGATCCGCTGGTGCTCTTCGAGGAGCCGCCGGACCACATCCGCGACGCGCAGGCCGGCGACCCGTCGACGATCGACTGGCCGCCGCTGCGCCGGCCGACGTGGCCGTGAACGGGGTGCGGGCATGAGCGCGCTGCCGCACGGTGTGTCCGGCGTGCACGCCCTGCCGGCCGACCACCACGACGGGCCCTGGGACACGGTGCTCATCGACCCGGCGGTAAAGGAGCG
This sequence comes from Streptomyces sp. NPDC093065, assembly GCF_044754585.1. Taxonomy (NCBI): domain Bacteria; kingdom Bacillati; phylum Actinomycetota; class Actinomycetes; order Kitasatosporales; family Streptomycetaceae; genus Streptomyces; species Streptomyces sp. NPDC093065. Next base: position 356,750 of record NZ_JBIVPJ010000006.1, read on the forward strand.
GCTCCTGGCGACCGCCGTCCTGGTGCTGCGGCACGGGCGGCGGCTCGCCGGGTCGGGCCTGGCCCCGCACGGTCTGGTGGTGCTGGCCGGGCCGCCGGGCACGGGCAAGTCCACGCTGGCGCAGGGCCTGGCGCAGGCCGCCGCCCGTACCCTCGCCCCGCACGGCGCGACCACGCTCGTGGAGGTGGACCCGCACGCCTTCCCCAGCGAGCTGCTCGGGGAGAGCCAGCGGCAGGTGTCCCGGCTCTTCCGGGAGACCCTGCCCGAGCTGGCCGCGCGCCGGCCGCACACCGTGGTCCTGGTCGACGAGGTGGAGGCGCTGGCGGTGCGCCGGCACTCGGCGTCGTTCGACACCAACCCCGTGGACGTGCACCGGGCCACGGACGCCGTGCTCAGCGGCCTGGACGCGCTGCGGGCCGAGCGGCCCGGGACCCTGCTCGTGGTGACGACGAACTTCGCGGGCGCGGTGGACGACGCGTTCCTCTCCCGGGCCGACCTGGTGATCCGCACCGAGGTCCCGGGGCCCGGGGTCGTCCCGGAGATCGTCGCCGACTCGCTGCGGGAACTCGCCGTGCAGTGGCCCGAGTTGAAGCCGCTGGCCGCGGACGGGACGGTGCACCGCCGCGTGGGCGCCCTGCTGCAGGGGCTCGACGGGCGCCGCATCCGCAAGACCGTCCACGGGGCGCTGGCGCTGCGGGTCGCCACGGCCCGCGACCCGTCCCTCCTGACGGCGGAGGACCTGCTCGCCGCGGCACGGGAGGCGGCGGGCGGTCCGCTCTGAGGGACGCCGCGGGGAAGCGGGCCCGGGGGGGGGGGGCCCCCGGGCGCGTCCCCCGTGCGGGGGGGGGGTGCCCGGGAACCCCCCGACTAGGGGGGGGTTATGCGGGGGTGGTGCGGGGTGGTTCCCCCGGGGGTT